>DATEQV010000289.1:0-16591 GCA_035272265.1 Acidisphaera sp.
AGGGCCGCGTGACAGACGTTTTTCACGCGGTTCTGGGTTGCTTCGTCGCTGCGCTCCTCGCAATGACGGAGAAGGGTCGGCACCAGACTGCTCGGCGGCGCTCTCCACGCTCTGCGCCGGTTCGGTGCCGTCCGTCCGTTCCTCTCCCGTCATGACCGGGCTTGTCCCGGTCATCCACGACTTGCTTTCTTTTGCAACGTCAGCGAAGTCGTGGATGGCCGGCACACGGCCGGCCATGACCGGGAGGGGGGCGGCGACGGCGTCGGGTGCGCGCGCGACGTCGCGTTCGCGGGCGAGCGCCGCGTCGCGCCGGCGGGCGCGGCTGCGCTGGGCCATGCGTTGCAGCGTGCGCGTATGCGCGCGCACGAGCTTGGCCTCGGCCTCGCGGCGTTCGACGATGAACCAGCGGTCGGTCCCGGGGTGATATTCGCGGCGCCGGTCGCGCCAGCGCTTCCAGCCGAGCATGATCCAGATCGCCGGCGGCGGCCCCGGCTCCGGGGTGCGGGCGGCGCGCTGGCGGCGGCGGGTTTCGGCCCAGGCGCGGCGCTGGGCGAGCAGGCGCATCGAGGCGCGCGTCGCCAGCCGGTGCAGGCGGCATTCGGCCTTCCAGTCGCCGTCGCAGGCGCGTTTGTAGAGCGCGCGGGTTTCGGTGCAGTGCGCGCAGCGATGGCGGGCGGTGGGGTAGCGGGAGACCTCCAGGTCGCACCAGGACTCCATGCTGCGATGCCCGGGCCAAGGACGGAACAGCCGCTGGGGCTTGGGCCGGCGTTCGCAGAACGCGTCCTGGATGATCTCGACGCGGAACATGCGCTCGCGCATGGACACGGCGATCTCGGGGTCGGGTTCGGGCGCCGCGCGTACGCGGGTGCCGCGGGCGTACGGGACGCGGAAGCTTTGGTAGAGCCGCTTGAGGAAGGGCGGCAGGAAGTCGAACATCGGCCCCTCCTTTCGGCTTGAGACAGCGGGCCCAAAGAATATACGCCTAGGAAAACAGGCTTGGCAACCACTTTTTTCCGTCGACGGATTCGGGCGGTTTGCGGGCCGTCGCCGCGCCGGCTGTGGCGTGTTCGGCTACCTGCTGTCGCCGCTCGAGCGATAGGCACAGGAAGCAGGGGCGGAGAGGCGAACCAGGGCGGCAGTGCCTGTCTCGAAACTACGTCGTAACGGACAACTCCGCCGCCAGCGGCTTTGGGTGATGGGGTGGACGCCCCCCGACGGCATCTACGTGCCAAGGTGACGGTGTCGAGCTGTCACCTGAAGGAGGCGTCCATGGAGCAGGCTACCACGATCGGGCTGGATATCGCGAAGCACGTTTTCCAAGCGCACGGGGCAGATGCCGCCGGCCATGTGCTGTTTCGCAAGCGTCTGACGCGGGCCAAGCTGCTGGGGTTCTTTGCATCACATCCGCCCTGCTTTGTCGCGATGGAGGCCTGCGCCGGGTCGCATTACTGGGGGCGTGAGATCGGCAAGCTCGGGCACACGGTGCGCCTGATCCCGCCCGCCTACGTCAAGCCATTCGTGAAGCGGCAGAAGAATGACGCGGCGGATGCCGAGGCAATCTGCGAAGCGGCACAGCGGCCGAGCATGCGTTTCGTTCCGGTCAAGGACGAGGAGCAGCAGGCGAACGGCGTCGTGTTCCGGGCTCGCGACCTGCTGGTGCATCAGCGCACACAGTGCGTCAACGCCTTGCGAGGTCACCTCTCCGAATACGGCTACGTCTTTCCGCAGGGCATCACACACGCCCCAGCCCTGATCGCTCACGTCGAAGATCCCAGCGCCTCTTTGCCCGACAGTGCCAGGGCTATCCTGAAGATCTTGATCGACACCTTCACCGCGCTGGAGGCGCAGATCAGGGAACTGGATGTCGAAATAAACAGGCGCTCGAAAGCAGATCCGGTCGCGCGCCGGCTCATGACGATTCCGGGCGTGGGGCCGATCACCGCCACGGCAATCACGGCGCTTGTGCCAGCGGCTGAGAACTTCCGGGCCGGGCGTGACTTCGCCGCCTGGCTCGGGCTGACACCGCTGCAGAAATCGACTGGCGGCAAACAGAAGCTCGGCGCCGTATCGAAGCGAGGAGAACGAACCATCCGTCGCTTGCTCATCCTCGGGGCCAGCGCTGTGATCCGGCAGGCCTGCATACGCGGAGCGCCGGCCGGGTCGTGGCTGGCACAGATGCTTTCCCGCAAACCGAAGATGCTGGTCACCGTCGCCTTGGCCAACAAGATGGCACGTGTCGTTTGGGCTCTCTTGGTCAAAGGCGGGGTTTACGGAACTCCGGCTACGGCAGCGTAAGCTGAGCGCAGCCGCGAGGGCATAGGGCGAACGGAAGGAGAGTATGGCGCAACAGTCGGCGAGACGGGGTCGGGAAAACCAGGGCTTTCCACAGTGCCTCGAGCACGCTTTGGGTGAATTGGACCCGGCCCGCGAACTCCCATACAGGCCGGCGGCGGACCATCGCCGCATCACAGGCCGGACAGATGGCAGCATCCGACTATGCGTACGGCAATCCTGAAATCTCCCCTTGCCAGGAAGGGGGCGTCCACAGATGGAAACCGGATGCCACGTCACGCGGCCATCCTCGGCCAGCCGGCATGGGTCTGGTGGGCTGCCCGGCGATCCAGTCGTTGCGGGATGCGGGAATCGGCGTAAGCTACCATTGCGGCGGGCGGATAAACCGCTCATCCGGGGAATGCCGCGTAACGGGGAAACAGCGCTTACTCGGACGCCGGGCAACAACAAGGGGGAAACCGAAGATGACGTATCATCTCGAAGGCCGCCTGCTCGAAGTGTGCAACTGTCGCGTTCTTTGTCCGTGCTGGATCGGTGAGGACCCCGATAATGGTACGTGCGATTCAATTGCGTCCTGGCATTTCGACAAGGGTACGATCGAGGGGGTGGACGTCACCGGCTGTACGATTGCGGCCGTGGCGCATATCCCGGGCAATATCCTTCAAGGAAATTGGCGCGCGGCTATCTACCTCAACGACAATGCCAGCAACGAACAGGAAGAGGCGATCCTGAAAGTCTACACCGGCAAGCTCGGTGGTCCAGTTGCCGACCTCGCGCAACTCATTGGCGAGGTCGTGTCGGTCGAGCGCGTGCCGATCAGGTTCGAAGTGCAGGGCGGCAAAGGAACGCTCGCTATCGGCGAGACCGCCCATGCCGAGCTCGAGCCGTATAAAGGACCGGACGGGGCGACCACTACGCTGACCAACACGATCTTCTCGACGGTGCCGGGCGCGCCCGTGTTCGTCGGCAAGGCGACGCGCTATCGCTCCCGGCAGCCCGCGCTTGGCATTGATCTCGACATGACCGGGCACAACGCGCTGCAAAGCACATTCTGCTTCGACGCGTGAGCGCAATCGCGCCGCGGGCAACGCGTCATGCGGCTCGGGTGGAAAGAGAGTCGGTTCGTACCGGTCATGACTGCGCTGATCGGCGCGGCTTGGCTGACGCTGTGGCTCTGGGAATATAGCCCGTACGGTCGGTATCTCGATCACGGGCGGTGGACCGAGATCGGCCTCGCCGCCAGCGTCTGCCGCGTCTTGCCGGCGGGCGACGTGCTGCTGCCGGCACTGCTCTACGTCGGCGGCTGGGTCCTGATGTCGGCAGCGATGATGCTGCCGACCACCCTGCCGCTGCTCGATCGGTTCAAGCGGATGATCGCGCGGCGAGAGGATCAACGGACGCTGGTTGCGCTGTTGGTCGCCGGCTACTTGCTGGCGTGGCTTTGCTTCGGTGTTGCGGCGCATATTCTCGATGCGGCGCTGCGTGGTGTGGCGCCGTTCTTCGGGTTGCTGCTGTTTAACGGCTGGGTGGTCGGTGCAGGCGTACTGGCAGTGGCGGGTGCCTTCCAATTCAGCCGGCTGAAATATCACTGTCTGGACAAATGTCGTACGCCGCTGAGCTTCCTGAGCCAGCATTGGAACGGGCAGGCGCCGCGGCGTAATGCGTTCCTGCTGGGCCTGCATCACGGCATGTTCTGTGTCGGTTGCTGCTGGGCGATCATGCTTCTGATGTTCGTGGTCGGGACCGGAAATGTCGGTTGGATGCTGGTTCTCGGCGCACTGATGGCGCTGGAGAAGAACGCGTCCTGGGGCCGCCGGCTCAGCCGGCCGCTCGGCTTCGGGCTGCTGACGTGGGCTGGCGCGATCATTGTGGCCAACGCGTGAGGATCAACTCATCCCGCGACGTAAGCCGAGTCGGGTTGCCCGCCCCGCCCCGAACTACGCGCCGAGCAGGCTACAGGCATGACGGCTCCGGGCGCTACGTTCCGACAACCACACAGTTCGATGTCGAGTGAACGACACCGGCCCCACGCCGGAGGCCGCACGAAGGCAGACGAGCAGAGCGATAAAGCAAGTTAGCCCGTGCGAGACCTGGGGGCCCGAACACGCTGTCCGGCAGTCCCATTCGTCCCGTCGCTGAAGGACCGGTTTGGGTCGAAAGCAGTCGTTCTGGAGTCATTCCGAGACGGGCTCTCAGTTACGAACGGCTCAAAGAACGCCCATTCGTCGTCGGTCCGTCGCCCACGGATCGCCGCTGATCTCCTGCATGAAGATCAGCGTCGAATCACAACCCGCCGCGTCGGGGTAATCCCTCTCCGCCGCTTGCGCTCGGCGCCATGGCGGCGGTGTTCGGCGAGCAGTCGGACGGCACCGCGAAGGCTGGACGCAGCGGCCAGGGTCTCCCCGGCTGCTGCGCTGCCGATTTAACTCTGCGAGATCAATATGTGTGAGGCTGTACGACCACGGTGGTCGCGGGAGCCGGCCACGGTGTCACCATCACGGCAGTCGGCTGCGCCGGAGCCGGGGGCGTGGTGACGCTGCAAGCACACAGCGCCGTCAGTCCGAGTAGCGCGACGGCGCAAGTCAGCAATCGGTGCGGGCGGCCCCGCTTGCGCGGACATTCGCGGCCGGGATCGCCCGTTGTGAAGCAGCAAGGCATCAGGCAGAGCGCCGACGCAAGGTTCGGAATCTACCGAGTGGGTTGCGCCCTAAGTGTGACCGCACTCACCTTGGTCTCGTCATGCTCCGCCCCCGGGCTGCACCGAAGGCGCACCCGAGGACAGGCTCCGGCGGAGCATCCACGCCTTTGCCGGCCGCGCGAAAGCAAGGCGTGGATGGTCCGCCTGCGCGGACCATGACGTGTTGATACGGTTCGTGTGAAAGTGCTCTGGTGGGTTGCAACGTCATACCCGGCGCAACAAACGCGCGAGGGGCGCCGAGCATGGCGACGGAGATCGCTTGATCGCTGTGATGCCTGCCACCGGATCGCGTGGGCGCTGAACAAGATCGCGGACGGTCTCACGATACGTGGAGGCCTCGCTCGCGATCGCATTGCGCCTCACGCGAGAACACGGCCACCGGTGAAGACGAATGACGACATCGGCGAGCGTCACCCTGCGCGAAGGCGACGGTGGATCAGGCGGGCGTCAACGCGGGGCGCAAAGCGCCTTGTCCGTCGCCGGAACAGGCGTCAGGCGCTGCACCCGCCGCAGCCGCCTCCGCCTCCGCCGCCACCGCCACCGTCACCACCACACCCGCTGCCGTCCGCCCTGATCTGACGCGCCAACGGCGCGAGCGCAGTGCCGGCCAGCACCGCGGCGCCGGTCAGTGCGAATGCCAGCGGCAACTCGCCCTCGAGCGGGGCGCGCGCGGCGCGGGCGTGGCGGTCGCGGTGCTCGTCCAGCGCCGCCGTCCCGGCACGCGTACGCAGCGGTGGCCGCGCCGCGAGCACAATCGCCAGGACCATGGTGCCGAGGACCAGGACGGTGAGGATCCCGACCGGCCGGTCCCGGCTTAAGCCGACGATGATCTTGGCGATGCCGATCATGATCGGGACCGCCAGCACCCCCAGCGTATAACGGCTCAGCCGCTGCGCCTCCTCAGCGCTGGGCGTCAGCCTGCGGCGCCCCAGGCCGGCCTTGATCGTCTGGAGCTGCGGCATGACCGCCTTGTGGAACATCGCCCGCGTCGTCACGCCGGCGAAGCTGCCGCGCAGCCCAGCCAGCTCCTGCGGCAACGGCTCGGACGTGGTCTCGAACGAGATCTTCGGTCGCTTGGGGTCCAGCCGCACCGCACCGGCGACAACCAGCTCCACCAGCGCCGTGTCGGCCGCGCGTGCGACGCCGCCTGACAGCAGCGCCAGTTCCAGCGGGCTCAGCGACCCGCCGTCCCCCGCCGTGTCGGCGTGTGTGACCTCGGAGCGAAGCACCAGGGTCACGGCCACCGCCACGGCGGTCAGGAACAGATAGAATTCCAGGAACGGCTCGGCCGGCCAGTCGAGCGGGTTGAGCTCCATCGCGACTACTCCGTCCGGGCGCGTCGCAGCAACGCACGCGGGCGCGTCAGAACCCAGGCGTGGTCCGCATCGATGGTGCGAAAACGCGGCAGCGGCCGGAAGCGGCGGTGAGTTGCAGGCCAGAACTGCGCCTCCGGTGGTCCGAAGAACGATTCGTAGCGCGCCAGGGTCAGCGCGTATTGCGCGCGGAAGCGGCGTTGTTCCGCCGGGCCACCTTGCGTGGGGTCGTGATGGAGCGGCGCCTGCAGAACGCGGCCGCACCAGACGTCCCAGTAGTCGCGGGAGTAGGTCAGGTGCACATGCCACACCTCGTCCACCTCCTCGCTTGGCGTCATCGGGCTCGGCGCGGTCACCGCCAGGAAGCAGAAGCGCCGGTATTCGGCCACCGCGGCGCGCGCATAGCGCAGCGGCCAGAAGCGGTCGCGCGCCAGCCGATGGGTGAAGTTCAGCGCCTGCGGCGGCTCGAACTCGTGCCGCTCGATCCTGCCCCACAGCGCGCGCAGGGCGGGCGTCCAGGTTGCCGCGTCAGTGTGTATCACGCTGTCCGATCCACCGGGCCTGCAGGGCGGTCCGCGCCATACTACACGACACCGTCCTTTCTGCGCCCCGATAAAGGCGATCGCGCTCGGCGGACTATGCGCGGCCCCGGCGCCTGACGCGCGCCAATGACATAGCATGCTATCTATTAGCATGCTATCTAATTTACGTGAAACCGATGGACATCCTCGACGCCCGGGTTTTCGCCGCCGGACTTCCGCCGGTCGCCCGCGCCTGGCGGGCGCGCAACGATGCCGCGCTCGCCGAGCTGGGGCTGTCGGCAGCGCTCGCCTACCCGATCATGGCCGTGCACCGGCTTGGCGGCGGCGTGCGGCAGAACGTCGTCGCCGACGCCCTGGGTATCGAAGGGCCGTCACTGGTGCGTTCGCTCGACACGCTCGGCGCCGCCGGATTGCTGGAGCGTCGCGACGACCCGGCCGACCGGCGCGCCAAGACGCTGCATCTCACCCGGGAAGGCGAGCGTCTCGCCCGGCGGATCGAGACGGTCGTGGCGAAGGTGCGCGAGGAGCTGCTTGCCGGGATATCCGAGGAGGACCTCGCCGCCGCGGTGCGGGTGCTGCAATCGATCGCCGAGGCTGCAGGCGTCAGCCTGATAGCACCGACCGCACTGGCGGACACTGAAGCGGTCGCGGGCAGATGAGCGTGTCGCGCACTCTTCCGAACATCGAGGGATGGCTGTTTTCCGCGAAGTCCTTCCTCGCGGCGATGCTCGCTCTCTACATCGCGCTCGCGGCGGGTCTGGACCGGCCGTACTGGGCGATGGCGACGGTCTACATCGTGGCCAACCCGTTCAGCGGCGCGATGCGCTCGAAGGCGGTCTATCGCATGGCCGGCACGCTGGTCGGCGCGGCCGCGACGGTGGCGCTGGTGCCGAACCTGGTGGATGCGCCGGAGCTGTTGAGCGCCGCTTTGGCGACGTGGATCGGCGTCTGCCTGTATGTGTCGGTGCTCGACCGCACGCCGCGCAGCTACGCGTTCATGCTGGCCGGCTACACGACGGCGCTGATCGGCTTTCCCGTCGTCACCGCGCCGGACGCCGTGTGGGATATCGCGGTCGCTCGCGTGGAGGAGATCACGCTCGGCATCGTCTGCGCGACCGTGGTCGGCAGCGTGGTGCTGCCGCGCCCGGTCGGGCCGGTGCTGAGCGCGCGTCTGACCACGTGGCTGCGCGACGCGGACCGGCTGACGTTGGATGCCATCTCGCTCGATGACGCGGACGAGGCGGAGATCGCGCGCGCACGTCTGCGGCTTGCCGCCGACGCGGTCGAGATCCGGTCGGTGGCCGCGCAGCTCGCCTACGACACCTCCCGGCTGCGCGAGGCAACGCGAGAGGTGGCGGCGCTGGCGCAGCGCATGGTCATGCTGCTGCCGTTGACCGCCGCACTGCGCGACCGGCTGTCCGATCTCCGGCAAGCCGGCGGTGTGACAGCCGGCCTCGATGCGGTGCTGGCACAATTGCGTGCCTGGATCGCGACAGGCGCCGCTGCCGGCGCTGCCCCGGCAGGCGCGGCGTTTCTGCGGGGCGAGATCGCGGCGTTGCAGGACCGGACCGACGGTCGGCACGGCTGGGATGGCGTGCTGCTGACCACGGTGCTGGTGCGGCTGCGCGAGCTGGTCGACCTCCTCCAGGATTGCCGGGAGCTGGAGCGGCATATCGTCGCCGGCTGCCCGGCCAACGACGCGCCGAAACTGGCGTGCACCTGCCGGAACGTGCGCCGATGCACCGCGACCATGGCATCGCGCTGCTGCGGGGGGCGGTGGCGGCGGTGGCATTGCTCGCCACCTGCGCGTTCTGGATCGCGACCGCATGGCCGGACGGCAGCCAGGCCGCCGCACTGACGGCGGTCGCCTGCTGCTTCACTGCCGCACGCGACGATCCCGTGCCGTCGATCAACGGGCTGCTGCTCGCCGTCGGCCTCGCGGCGATCTTCGCGGCCATCGGCCAGTTCGTCGTCCTGCCGCGCGCCGGCAGCTTCGACATGCTGACCATCGCCATGGCCGCCTTCTTCCTGCCGGCCGGCGTGCTGGCGGCCAGTCCGGCCACCCAAAAGTTGGCGTCGCTGCCGATCTTCACGTCCGTGCTGCTCGCGCTCGAGGAGAGCTACAGCGCGGACTTCGCCGACTGGGCCAACGACACCAGCGCGGCCTTGTTCGGCATCGCGGCGGCTGCGGCGGTATCGGCGCTGGTGGTTCCCTCCGGTGCGGCGTTGAGCCTGCGGCGCCGCCTGCGCGCCGGCTGGGCGGATCTCGCCTTGGCGGCGCGCAGTGCGACGACGCCGGAGCGCCTGCGGTTGGTCGGGCTGTTTCTCGACCGGATGGGGCAGCTGGCACCGCAGATGGCGATGGCGGCGCCGGGCGATCAGACCGCGTCCGTCGCCGCGATGACCGAGCTGCGCATCGGCGTCAATCTCGTCGACCTCAACGCCTTGCGCGATGCCATGCCGCCCGCGCTTCGCGCAGCGGTGGACGCGGTGCTGCGACGGTCGGCGGCGTATTTCGCCGGCTGTGCCGCGCACGGTGGCGCGACGGCGGCACCGCAAGCGCTGCTGCAGGCGACCGATGGCGCGCTGGGGTCGGCTTGCGCCGCAATCTGTTCCCCGATGCGCCGCCGTACCGGCCGTCCGTGGCTGCGGACGCGCCGCAGCTGGCCCCGGCCTGTCAGGAAGGTGTGGCATGATCGGCGAGATCGACGTCTACAGCGTGTTCGTGCCGACGTTGCTGGTCTGCAGCGTGGCCGCGCTGGCGGTGCTTGCCGTCTTGCGCCGGGCGATGACGCGGATCGGCGCCTATCGGCTGCTGTGGCACGCCCCCCTCGTCAACCTCTCCCTGTTCGTCATCATCCTGGCGGCCGTCACCGCCGGTTTTCAACGGTGGATGTCATGAAGCAATCGCACATGGTTCGTGCGCGCTCGCTGCTGCGCGTGGTCGTCACATTGGTGATCGTCGCGACCGCGTTCGTCGCCGGTCGCGAGCTGTGGTCCTACTATGAGGAGGCGCCCTGGACCCGCGACGGGCGCGTCCGCGCCGACGTGGTCACGGTCGCGCCGGATGTTCAGGGCCTCGTCGACGAGGTGCTGGTTCAGGACAACCAGCGGGTGAAGCGCGGCGACGTGCTGTTCCGGATCGATTCGGCGCGGTTCAGACTGGCGCTGGAGCAGGCCGATGCCATGCTCGCCAACCGCAAGGCGCAAGTGGACGAGGCCGCGCGAGAAGCGGCGCGCTACCAGAGCCTGACCGACGCGTCGGTGTCCCTGCAGCAGCGGCAGCAGAAAGAGGCGGCGCTGCAGGAGGCGGTCGCGGACTATCGGCAGGCGGTGGCGGACCGCGCCGTCGCCGGGCTGAACCTCACGCGGTCGGAGGTGACGAGCCCGGTGGACGGCACCGTCACCAACGTCGCCCTGGAACCCGGCGACTACGTGACCGTCGGCAGAGGCGTGATGGCGCTCATCGACAGCGCGACCCTGCGCGTGGAGGGGTATTTCGAGGAGACGAAACTGCCGCGCATCCATGTCGGCGACCGCGTGCAGGTGCGGCTGATGGGCGAGACGCAGGCGTTGACCGGCCACGTGGTCAGCATCGCCGCCGGCATCGCTGACCGGGAGCGCTCGGACAGCCCCGATCTGCTCGCGAGCGTCAACCCGACCTTCAGCTGGGTCCGGCTGGCGCAGCGTGTGCCCGTGCGCGTCAAGCTGGACGCGGTGCCGGCGAACGTCGACCTTGTGCTCGGCCGCACCGCGACGGTCGCCGTGATTGCCGCCGGCGGTCAGAGCTGACCGGCCGGGTGGGCGGCACGCCGAACGCGAGCCGTCCACCGACGCAAAGAGCCCGATCATGGACCTGCTGGCCGCGCTGACGACGTTCGTGCGCACGTCCGAGACGCTCTCGTTCTCCGCCGTGGCGGCGGAGCGCGGGGTCGCGCAATCGGCCATCTCGCGGCAGGTGGCGGCGCTCGAAAAATATTACGGCGTGCGTCTGATTCATCGCACGACGCGGCGGCTCGTGCTGACCGAAGATGGGCAGCATCTTCTGGATCATGCCATCAAGGTGCTGGAGGCGGCGGAGGCCGCGCGCGATGCGATGCTGGCGCGCCAAGGGGGCATCGCCGGGAAAGTCAGGCTGCTGGTGCCGACCACGCTGGCGCTGCGGCTGTCCGAGCAGCTCGGACCGTTCTTGCAGCGCCACCCCGGCCTCGAACTCGACGTCGTTCCCGGCGACGATCCGCAAGAGGCCAAGCCGGGCGATTTCGACCTGTTCGTGTTCGAGGACGACGTGCCCGGTCATTCGATGATCAGCCGCCGGATCGGCGAGGTCGCGTCGGTCTTGGTCGCGGCACCCGCCTATCTGCAGGGCGCCGGGTCGCCGTCGCATCCCGACGAGCTCTCGGCGCATGCCTGCATTACGTACGGACGTGCCGTTTCGAAGCCGGTGTGGTCCTTCGTGGGGCCTGGCCACGAGACGCGGGAGGTGGAGATCAGAAGCCGCCTGCATTTCGGCAATCCCGACCTGGCCCTGCACGCCGCGCTCGGCGGCAACGGCGTGGCCCGGCTGCCCTGGCCGCTGGTCAGGACGGAGGCGACGGCGGGCCGCCTGCGCCTCGTGATGCGCGCGTGGCGACCGCCGAACGTGGTGCTGCATGTCGCCTATCCGTCCCGCCGGCATCTGCCGGGGCGCACCCGCGCCGTCCTGGACTTCCTGACCGAGCGGCTGCGGATCGCGGAGCGTGAGCAGCGGCTCGAGCCCGGTCCCGAGCCGGGATGAGGCCCGGCGTTCCGACTTGTGCCAACAAGGCATGAATGTTGTGCCGCCCATCACGCTACCGGAACGGGCGCGCCGGCGCGATCTGCATCTCCGACGGCCGATCGATCATCGCGGCCGGCAACCACAAACCGGCCGCACGCGTCCGCGCGTGGGCCAATCGGAGGCAGACCATGAAGACCGTTTTGCTCGCTGTCGCGGCGCTCAGCCTTTCGGCCGCCTGTGCTTACGCCGGCGAGGCGTACAACGACCCGTCGGAGTACCGGGCCGCCGGAGTCACGATTGCGGCGTCGAGCGCCAAGATCGTGATGGCTGATACCGATCCGTTCGGGATGAGGGTGCCTGGTGTCGCGCATCCGACCGCTGGGATGAACCTGATGATGCGGGACACCGATCCGTTCGAGATGAGGTCGCCTGGAGTGACGTTTCAGGCGCCTGCGGCGACGCTCGCGATGCCCGGCGGGACGCCCGCACGCGTCGCGGGCGGCATCGGGGCCGCGATCAGCGACGCCAACTGAGGCGGGATGACCCTGACGGCCTTGCGCGCTTCGCTCCTCCGGCCAAGGCGATGAACCGGCCGCCTCGTGGCGAGGCGGTCGGTCGGCGCTGTCGTCAGGCCGCCTGAAGCTGGCGCAGGCTGCGGTAGAACGCGGTCTCGAAATCCAGGTAGCCGACGAACGACGTCGGGTCACCGAACGGCAGGATCTGCGTGCCCCAGAAGCCGCTGAAGCCGTTGCGGCGGTCGATCCAGTAGAACAGGTTCGCCAGCCCCGCCCAGCCGAGCGCGCCGGCCGGGCGGCCCGTGGGCGCGGGTTCGTCGTTGACCATGAACGTCAGCGCCCAGGACTTCGACAGTCCGGGGAAGAACTCGGCATCGTTCTCGCGGCCACGGGGTGCGAGAATACAAGCCTAGGAAAACAGGCTTGGCAGGTGTTTTTTGTGACCGGGGGCTTGAGCGTTTGCGGACGGTCGGCGCGCCGCCTGCGGCATCACCGAAGCGATGCCGGCGCGCATCGTCCGCCGGTTCGATCGCATCGCGGGAGGGTCACGACGTGTGGACAAGCCCTGACTGGCAGCCGCTTTTTCGCTATGAAGAACGTATGAAAGGCGCCGTAGCCGCGCTCGTTCTGACGTTCGTCCTGGTAACCGTGATCGACGCGGCCGCTGCCGCCGGGGCTGCCAACGAGCAGTACCCGTGGACGATGCAGGACGTGCAAACGTCGGCCCACGCCGCGATGGCCGATGCGTCGGTCATTGGCGGCTCGGATGAAGCACCCATGCTACTGCAACTCGCCAACGCTCTCACGCATTCCGGCGCCTTGGCCGAGGGTCGGACGGCGCTCCAGCAGGCCGCATCGGCTCTCAGGCCGCCGGAGGATCGCCTCGTTCGTGGGGAGATCATCGAGGCTGTCGCGCGGACTGGTGATGCAGAAAGCGCCGAGGCACTCGCAGATATCACAGAGGCTCCGGCCATGAGGGCGATGCTGCTCGGCAAGCTCGGCGCGGGACTCGCCCAGGCCGATGATCCTGCCGGCGCATTCAAGGCGGCAGCCAGGATCGACAATATTCAGGACGAAGGCGACACGTCACCCGCCTATTTGGGCAACCGCAAGGACAGGGCCGTGGCGGAAATCGGGCTCGCGCTGAACGCGCGCGGTGCAAGCGACCGCGCGTTGCAGCTAGCCCACGGACTGGCCGACGCCCTGCCGAAAGTGAAGCTGCTCGGTCAGGTCGCGCAGACGCTCTGCAGGGCTGGGGCGGGTGATGACGTCGAGCATGGCCGCCGTGTGGCTGCTCAGGCGGTGACGGCGGCGCAGCACGCGCCTGTTGACCCTGACAGCCCGCACGAGCGCATGTTCCTCGTGGAACCGGCAGCCGAGGCGCTGGCGGTGTGCGATGGACCGCCTGCCGCGCTCAGCTTTGTCGAGGCGACGCTGTCGACGCAGCGGGCGTTCTGGGCGTTGAACGCGATCGCGAACGATCTCACGACGCGTGGAGAGTTCAGTCTGGCGCGTGCGGTCGCACCGCCGCCAAGTCCGGACGACGCCGAGGCGCTCTTGGCTGCTGCTGCTCGGCTGTCGAAGCAGGGTGACCGCGACGCCGCGCGGTTGATCGCCAACCAGGCCTCGCGCGCGGTGCTCCAAGCCGCTCGCGATGCCCGCCCGAAACAGATATCGCGCATAAATCTTACGACGTACTGGACTTTTGGGCTGCTGAACGATCTCGGCGAGTACGATCAAGCGATCGCGACCATACAGCTGCATGATGCGAGCGCTCGGAGAGATTACTATGTGACGACCATCGCCGTGGCTGCCGGTGCGCAGGATGCGGCAGCGGTTGCACGGCTGCTGCCCCTGGCGATTGATGCAGCGAAGCAACCCGAGACCGACTGGGGGACGATTCGACAGTTGAGCGGCTTGACGCGAACGCTGGCGGTCGCGGGCTACCGGGCCGAGGCCCTGACATGTTTCGGCGAATTCAAAGCTCAATATGATGAGCTGATTGCGGCGGGAGCGATGCCCGCGAATTTTCCTCTGCTTGCAGAAATGCAGGCGGTCGTCGGCCATTTGCCGGATGCGCTCGCAACCGCGGATTTGGCCTCGCCCCTCATCGTCAAACCTTCGTGGTGGGCGGCCACGCAGCCGGGCGACGGGGTCCTGATCGACGGCACCCACCGGCGGTACTTGCAGACTCCGCTGCTCACCGACCCGGGGGCCACGCTGCCGCCTCTCGTCACGGGGCCGAAAGCATTTGCGTTGTCGGCGATCGTGACGGCCCTGGCGGCGGTGGGAAACTTGGACGCGGCGCTAGATGTTGAACATGGGCTTGAGGGCGAGCCACGCGACGTGCTTTGGCCGCTGCGGGACGAGGCCTTGCGATCGATCTCGGAGGCGCAGCAGCGCGCCGGCGACTTGGAGGCCTCGTTGGCGACCGCATTGCGCCTCACGCGGCCCGAGGTTCGTTTCAAGCGGTTGCTTGAGCTGGTCTCCGTGTCGCCGCGGTGAACCGCACGCCACCTGCTTCACGACCGGGACTTCCACCGATACGATCGAAGCCGCGTAGATCGGGAACACGTGATGAGCGGTCCTCCGTCCTTCCTCTTCACCGTGCATGTCGACGGGAGCTCGGGATCCGGCGACGTGACCTTCCAGGAGGCGAGCGGACTCGGGCCGGACATGGACGTGGAAGCCGTTCGCAAGGATGGCGAAAACCGCTTCGTGCATGCGTTGCCCAAAGGCGTGACGCATTCCAACCTCGTGCTGAAGCGAGGTGTCGCCGATGTTGGGTCGGACCTGCTGCAATGGTGCAAGGCCGCGCTTGAGACTGACCTCTCCCAGCCGGTCGAGACCAAGACGTTGACGCTTCGCCTGCTCGACGAGACGGGCGCGGCGTTGCGGGTTTGGTCGTTCCAGAACGCCTGTCCGTTGCGCTGGAGAGTGGATGCCTTCCAGGCCGACAAGAACGCTGTCACCATCGAGACGATCGAGTTGACCTATTCGACCGTGCTGCAGACGCTGTGATGCGACGCCGATCGAGCGCCGATAGCCTCGGAACTTCTTGATCGTTATGCCCGAGGCGAAGGCGGCGCGCGATCCATATACGATCCGGAGGCCCTTGATCGAGGCGGGGACACATGGCCGACAATCGCGACACGAGCGATAACCGCAAGGCGCTTGCCGAACGGAAATCCTCCGACGTCGACGCGTTCCTGCGCCAGGTTGCCGCGGCGCCGGTGCCGGCGCGCTCGGCGGTGGGGCGGCTGATCTTCGCCCTGGATGCTACCGCGAGCCGGCAGCCGACGTGGGACCGCGCCTGCCACATCCAGGCCGAGATGTTCGCCACGACCGCGTCGCTCGGGGGCTTGGCCATCCAGCTTTGCTACTTCCGCGGCTTCCAGGAATTCCACGTCGAACCGTGGCTGACCGACGGACGGGAGCTGGTGAAGCGGATGACCGGTGTCACGTGCCTGTCCGGCACGACCCAGCTCACGCGCGTGCTGCGCCACGCCATCCGCGAGACCACCGCTTCGCGCGTCAACGCGCTGGTGTATGTGGGCGATTGCATGGAGGAGAGCGCGGATACGATCGCGGGACTGGCCGGCAAGCTCGGCCTGCTCGGCGTTCCGGCCTTCGTCTTCCAGGAAGGCGACGATCCGGTGGCGCGGCCGGTGTTCCAGCGCATCGCGGAACTCACCAAGGGCGCGTATGCGCGGTTCGATAGCGCCAGTGCGAAGACCCTGCGCGAGCTGCTGATGGCGGTCGCCGTCTATGCGGCGGGCGGCCGCCGCGCGTTGGCCGACTATGCCGACCGGTCGGGCGGCGAGGCCGCGCGGCTGACCCGCTTGCTGCGCTGATCCGAGATGCCTTTGCTCATCGTCGCCGGGGTCGTCGTCGTGGTGCTCGGGGCCCTGTGGGTGCTGGTCGCCGTCGATCCGATCGTGCTTGCTCGCGTCTTCCGCGCGATCGCGATCGGCGCCATCGTGTTGGCCGGCCTGTTCCTGACGGTGCGCGGGCTGGCGGTGCTCGACCTGCCGCTGGGTGCGCTGATCGTCTTCCTGCTGCACCACTGGTCGGCACGTGGGTTTCCCGGCGTGGCGCGCGTGAAGGATTGGGTGGCTGGCCGGTCGCATGGCGCGGGCGCCTCGACGATCGAGACGAGCCTGTTGCGCATGACGCTCGACCAGGCGAGCGGCGCGCTGTACGGCGAGGTCCTTGCGGGCCGGTTCGCCGGCGCGCGGCTGGACCAGCTGAGCCTGGAGCACCTGCGTGCGCTGCTGGCCGAATGCGCCGCGGACGAGCAGTCGGAGCGTCTGCTGGAGACCTATCTCGACCGCACGCACCCTGACTGGCGCGAACAGGCGCAGCCGGGGGGCCAGCGGCGCGCCGCCGGCGGAGCGATGACCCGCGAGGAGGCGCTGGAGGTGCTCGGACTGGAGCCGGGCGCCGGCCCGGCACAGGTGCGGGAAGCGCAT
>DATEQV010000290.1:0-6224 GCA_035272265.1 Acidisphaera sp.
GTGCCAGGTCTCCACCGGGTACTCCTCGAGAGTCCCGCGGCGCTGGATGCCGGCGTTGTTCACCAGGATGTCGATCGCCCCGAGCGTCGACTCGATGTGGTTCACCGCCGTCACCACCGCATCGTGATCGGTGACATCGAAGGCGGACGCAGCGGCGTTGATGCCGTCTTTGCGCAAGGCGGCGAGCGCCGCGTCGAGCCTCGCGGGGTCGCGGCCGTTGATGACGATCTCGGCGCCGGCCCGGCCAAGGCCGAACGCGAGTGCGAGGCCGATGCCTTGTCCCGAGCCCGTGATCAGGGCGCGCCTGCCCGTAAGGTCGAAGAGAACCAGCGACATGGCGATTTCCTTCCCCCACGGCTTTGCGGTTCACCTTATGCGCGTCCGGGCAGCGCGGTAAGACGGCGCCCACAGTAATTCCCGCAATTCGGTCACCGCCGACGTCTCATTCAGGGCAGCGCGCGACGCCCGATTGTCGACACGAGAACGCCCGATCCGAACAAAACCGGTCTTCGGCAAACGGGCTCTCAGGCATAAGCTAATTTCATTCGTTGAAGATCGGATGCTGCGCCGCCGCACCGGCGGGGAACATCGGCCGCGTGCCATGGCCGTCGCGCGCCTTGCAAGGTGTGGGACGTAAGGGACATGTTGGCGCGAACAGGAGGTGCGTCATGACGAAAGCCTGCGTGCTGCACGCCCCCACCGATCTCAGGATCGAGGATGTGGAACTCCCGCCGCTCGGACCAACCGCCGTCGCCATTCGCATCGCCGCCGGCGGCATCTGCGGATCGGACCTGCATTACTACCAACACGGCGGTTTCGGGACGGTGCGCATTCGCCAGCCGATGATCCTCGGCCACGAGGTCGCCGGCCTCGTCACCGCGGTCGGGACGGACGTGACGCGCATCAGTCCCGGTGACCGCGTGGCGGTCAATCCGAACCAGCCATGCGGCAAGTGCCGTTACTGCCTGGCGGGACGCGCCAATCTATGTCTCGACGTGCAGTTCTACGGCAGCGCCATGCGTTTCCCGCACGTGCAGGGCGCCTTCCGTCAGGAGCTGATCGCCGACGAGGTGCAATGCTTCCTCGTCCCGCCCGGCACCGACCTTACGGAAGCCGCGTTCGCCGAACCGCTCGGCGTGACCCTTCATGCCGTCACCCGCGCCACGTCGGTCGCCGGGCGGCGCGTGGCGGTGGTGGGGTGCGGTCCGATCGGCGCGCTCGCGATCACGGCGGCCCGCCGGTTCGGTGCCCGCGAGATCGTCGCCGTCGATGTCGCCACGGCGCCGCTGCGGGCCGCCCTGGCGGTCGGCGCCGATCGCGCCATCAACTCGGCCGAGAGTCCGGACGACATTGCCGCGTACCAGGCGGACAAGGGATATTTCGACGTGCTGCTGGAGTGCTCGGGCAATGACCGCGCGCTGCGCAGCGGACTTGATCTGGTCCATCCCGGCGGCACGATCGTGCAGCTCGGCCTCGGCGGCGACATCACCTTGCCGATGAATTCCGTCGTCACCAAGGAGTTGGAGCTGCGCGGCAGCTTCCGCTTCCACGAGGAGTTCGGCTGGGCGGTGGACTTCATCGCACGACGCCAGATCGACGTGCGCCCGTTGCTGACCGAAGTGATCCCGTTCACCGACGCCGACCGGGCCTTTACCCTCGCGGCCGATCGCAGTCGGGCAATGAAGGTCCAGCTCAGCTTCGCGTGAGTCCGAATATCGTGCCGCCTGACTGACACGCAGCAGGCACGCGAGCGTGGCGCCCAGCCGTTGGCTGGGGACCGGCCCTACTGCGAGCGCCTCGATCCAGAAGATGGCCGAGCGCAGGGGCACGATGAGGTCGAAGCCGGCGGTGACGATCACGTCCTCCGCGCGATCGACGATGTGCGTGAGGTTGTCGTCATAGATGAATCCGATGCCCCATCGGAATGCCCATCGTGCCGCGCCGTAACGGCCGGTCGCTTGTTGGTTCAGGCTTTCGACCCTAGCGTTGCAGGACCCACCGTCGCCAGCGCCTGGAGCGCATTCATCAGGAGACATCCGTCATGGACGATTCCTCGCCTGCAGCCGACAGGCTTGTGGTCCGTGCCGCCGCGCCGCTCTGGTTCCAGCGCGCCATCGCCTGCACCAAGGAGGAGCACGTGGTCGTCGTCGCCGATTGCCCGATCCATTATCTCCTGTGGGCGGCGAAGCCGGAGACGGCAAGCGGACGCGGCCTGCTGTTCGTCCATGGCGGCGGCGCCCACGCGCATTGGTGGAGCTTCATCGCACCCTATCTCGCCCGCGACTTCCGCGTCGCCGCCATCGACCTCTCGGGTATGGGCGACAGCGGCCGGCGAGCGACCTACAGCTCGGATGTGCGCGCCCAGGAGATGCGGGCGGTGATCGCCGACGCGGCGCTGGGCGCGCGGCCCTTCGTCATCGGCCACAGCTTCGGCGGCTTCATGACGATGAAGTTCGCCGCCGCGTACGGCGAGGAACTGGGGGGCGCCGTGATCGTCGATTCGCCGATCCGCTCGCCTGAGGAAGAAGCGCAGAGCCCGCTCGCGCCGCCGAACTGGGCGAACAAGAAGATCTACCCGACGTTCGAGGCCGCACTCGCGCGCTTCCGGCTGGTGCCCCCGCAGTCCTGCGACAACGAGTTCATCGTCGAATACTTTGCCCGCCATTCGATCATGCCGGCCGACGGCGGCTGGACCTGGAAGTTCGACGGCGCCGCCATGGGGGCGCGCCGTTTCGGCGAGCCGTTCCGCGAGTATCTGCAGGCGGCGCGTTGCCGCGGCGCGCTGCTGTTCGGCGAAAACAGCGCGCTCGTCTCGCGCCAGACCGCCTCTTACATGTCGTCGCTGATGGGGCCCGAAGCGCCCATCGTGGAAGTACCCGAAGCGCAGCACCACGTCATGCTGGACCAGCCGCTCGCTTTCGTGGCGGCGTTGCGCATGCTGCTGCAGAGCTGGGTTCGCGCCGAGCCGCGTTAAGCGTTCCATGCCACGTTGCATTGCGAGACCGCCCGCCTCGGTTCACTCCCACTCGATCGTCCCCGGCGGCTTGCTGGTGATGTCGTACGTCACGCGGTTGATGCCGCGCACCTCGTTGACGATCCGGCCCGCCACGCGAGTCAGGAACCCCATGTCGAACGGATAGACGTCCGCCGTCATCCCGTCTGTGCTGGTCACCGCGCGCAACGCGCACACCTGATCGTAGGTACGCCCGTCGCCCATCACGCCGACGCTGCGCACCGGCAGCAGCACCGCAAAGGCCTGCCAGATCGCGTCGTACAATCCCGCCAAGCGGATCTCCTCCAGGAAGATCGCATCCGCCCGTTGCAGCACCTGCACCCGGTCGCGCGTCACCTCGCCCGGGATGCGGATCGCGAGGCCCGGGCCGGGGAACGGGTGACGGCCGACGATCGCCTCGGGCAGCCCGAGCTCGCGGCCCAACGCACGCACCTCGTCCTTGAACAACTCGCGCAACGGCTCGAGCAGGCGCATGCGCATCCGTTCCGGCAGGCCGCCGACGTTGTGGTGGCTCTTGATCGTCGCACTCGGGGCCCCGGTGGCAGACACACTTTCGATCACGTCCGGATAGAGCGTGCCCTGCGCGAGCCAACCCACGTCCCCTTGGGCACCGCCGAGCCGCTCGGCCTCGGCGTCGAACGCCTCGATGAACAGGCGGCCGATGGTCTTGCGCTTGGCCTCGGGATCGGTGACGCCGGACAAAGCGCCGAAGAAGGCGTCGGAGGCGTCGCGATGCACCAGCCGCATGTTGAACCGGCCGCGGAACGTCTCGACCACCTGTCCCGCCTCGCCCGCGCGCAGCAGGCCGGTGTCGACGAAGATGCAGGTCAGCTGATCGCCGATCGCCTCGTGGATCAGCGCCGCGGCGACCGACGAATCCACGCCGCCGGACAGGCCGCAGATCACCCGGTCGCGCCCGACCAGAGCGCGGATGCGGGCGATCTCAGCCTCGCGGAAGTTGGCCATCGTCCAGCTGCCGGACAGGCCGGCGACGGCGTGCGTGAAGTTGCGCAACAGCGCCGCACCGTGCGGCGTGTGCACGACCTCGGGGTGGAACTGCACGCCATACATGCGCCTCGCGTCGTCGGCGATGGCGGCGTACGGCGCGCCTTCGGACGTGCCGACCACACGAAAGCCGGGCGGCAGGCGCGTCACGCGGTCGCCGTGACTCATCCACACCTGCTCGTGCGCGCCGCGCGCCCACACGCCGGCGAACAGCGCGCAGTCGTCGGTCACATCGAGATAGGCACGGCCGAACTCACCCGACCCGCCCTTCTCCACCGCGCCGCCGAGTTGCGCGCACATCAGCTGCTGGCCGTAGCAGATGCCGAGCACCGGCACGCCGGCCGCGAAGACGTAGTCGGGGGCGCGCGGCGCATCGGGCTCGAGCACGCTCGCCGGGCCGCCCGACAGCACGACGGCGGACGGAGCGAAGTCGCGGAACCGCTGTGCATCGGCCGAGTAGGGCCAGATCTCGCAATACACGCCGGCCTCGCGCAGGCGGCGCGCGATGAGCTGCGTGACCTGACTGCCGAAATCGAGGATCAGGATGCGCTCGGACCCCACGGTGTCGGTGGGGCTAGGGGCGGTGTCGCTTGGTGCGGGGGAATCGGAGGGCATGGTGTTCATGCCCCGGACCTTGGATCACGCTGCCGCCGCCGCGGCAACCTCGAGCGTCAGGATGCCTGCGGCGAGGCCTGCAGCAGCTTCTCGATCGGGTCCCATACGAAGGCGAGCTGCGGCACCGGGTGGCCGGCGACCTGTGTGACGGTCTCGGCGATCGCGCGGCCGCCCAGGCGCTCGTAGAACCAGCGGCTCGGGTTGTCGCGCAGCACCCACAGAAAGGCCGACCGGCACCCGGCCTCAGCGAGGTGTGCCGCCGCGGCACGGATCAGCCGGCGGCCGACGCCGCGCTCACGCCAATCGTCGAGCACGTACAGCGTTTCGATCTCGCCCTCGCCCAGCCGGCGCCCGGCGATGGTGACCGCGGAGGACAGGCGGGTGCGTCCCGAGGTGGTATAGCCGACGATGCGCGGGCCGGAGCCGGCGGGCACGTCCAAGCCCGAGGCGGTCGCCACGTGCACCCCGGTGCCGCCGCGGATCGCCGCGTCGTAGTACGCCGCCTGCCGGGCGACCGAAAGCCGGGCCAGGTACGAGTCGGGCAGGATGCCGGGGTAGGCGCTGCGCCACGCCGCCACGTGCACGGCGCCGATCGCCACCGCGTCGGTCGGCCGGGCGCGGCGGATCGAGATCACGCGACACGCTCCAGCACGGCACAGTAGAATCCGTCGGTGCCGTTTCGCGCGGGGGTCAGGTGCAGGTCGTCGCCCGGCGGCGCGCCGGCCCAGACCGCGGTGGCCGGCAGGCGGCGGAAGTCAGGACGGCGCGTCAGAAAGGCGTTCACCTGTGTCTCGTTCTCGGCCGGAAGCAACGAGCAGGTAGCGTAGACCAACCTTCCGCCGGGGCGACAGAGTGGAGCGGCGGCATCCAGGATCGACGCCTGTTTGGCCGTCAGTTCGCGCAGGTCCGCCTCGGTCAGGCGCAGTCTCGCATCCGGATTGCGCCGCCACGTGCCGGTTCCGGTGCAGGGCGCGTCGACGAGCACGCGGTCGAAGCTGCCGGCGCGGCGTTTCACCCATCTGTCGCCCGCCTCCGTCAGGTGGCGCTCGACATTGTGAACCCCGGCCCGGCGCAGCCGTCGCACCGCGGCGTCGAGGCGGCGCACGTTGACGTCGCAGGCGACGATGTGGCCGCGGTTCTGCATGCAGGCGGCCAGCGCCAGCGTCTTGCCGCCGGCGCCCGCGCACCAGTCGGCCACGCGCATCCCCGGACGTGCGTCGGCCATCAGGGCGACGATCTGGCTGCCCTCATCCTGGATCTCCACCAGCCCATCGCGGAACGCCGGCCCCGTGGTCACGGGCAACCGCCCGGACACGCGCAGCCCCCAGGGCGAGAGCGGCGTCGGCTCCGCGGTGATGCCTTCGGCGGCCAGCGCCGCTTGCGCCGCTTCCCTCGTGGTCTTCAGCGTATTGACGCGCAGATCGAGCGGCGCCTCGGCCAGCAGCGCGCGGGCTTCCGGTTCCAGGCGGTCGCGAAAGCGCTCCGCCAGCTGCGGCAGCAGCCAGTCCGGCATCTCCAGGCGCGCCGCGAGCGGCATGTCGGGGTGTTCGAGCGTGCGGCCCTCCAGGACTCGCAATCGCTCGGCTTCGTC
>DATEQV010000291.1:0-21588 GCA_035272265.1 Acidisphaera sp.
CAGCCGCTGGTGGACGTGCACGCGACGCCCGGCGATGCGATGGCGGTCACCGAACAGGGCAACCCGATCACGTTCGTCGGGACGTCGGACGCGTCGGGCGACTGGGTGTTCACGCCGACCACGCCGCTTGCCGTCGGCACGCACACGCTGCTGGCGACCGTCACGGACGGTCTCGGCGATACCGCGACGACGCCGCTGGACGTGACCATCCTGGCGGCGGCCCACGTCGCGATCGACGGCCTGGTCGACGGCACCGCAGAGGCTTCGGGTGCGACGACCGACCAGACCCCGACGCTGTTCGGCACCGGCACGCCGGGGCAGACGGTGACACTGAGGGCGGACGGCACGCCGATCGGCAGCACCGTTGCCGACGGCAGCGGCAATTGGTCGTTCACGTCGCCGTACGCGCTATCCGTGGGCGCACACAACATCACGGCGACGGTCTCCGAAGGCACCGGCGACACGGCGTCGGCGAGTTTCGGGCTGACGATCGATACGCCCGTCACCGTCGCGTCGAACCTGCCGCTCGGCTCGGCGGCCGCGGCCGCGATCGCGGGCCTGCTCGGCAGCGGGGGCGCCGCCGACGTCGTCTACCTGCAACCGGGTCAGACGCTGGACCTGTCCGGCCTCCCGAACGGAGCACTCGCCGCACTCGACGTCAGCAACGGGCAGGTCGGCGAGACGATCACCGTCCCCTCGATCGACGAGATGATCACCAACAACGCGGACGGGCCGGTGACCGTGCAGGGCAGCGGCCAGCCGCAGGTGGTGGTCTCGACCGGTCCGAACTTCACGTATCTCACGGGGGGCGCGGACGGCGTGTTCCTCGGCCAGGCGAACGCGAACGGCAGCTACGGCAACAACACGGTCCTGATACCCGCCGGAGCGAGGGGTCACTTCATCGTCGAGGCAGGCGGCGGCGACAACATCATTGTCGCCGCGTCGGGAGACAACTCGGTGTCCGGCGGCGCCGGTGCCAACCTCATCGTTGTCGGCACGGGCAGCAACGTGGTCGACAGCGGCGGCGCCGACACGATCATCGGCGGCGCGGGCGCGGCGACCGTCACGGCCGGCGCGGGCGATACGGCTACGGGCCTGAACAGCGACCTGCTGTTCATGGAGGGCGGCCAGATGACCTTCATCAACGCCCACGGCGCCTCCACCCTCACCGGCGGACCCGGCAGTGCGACGGTGCATGCGGGCGCGGGCGGCGGCGCGTATTGGGGCGGCACCAACGGCGACAACGTGATGATCGCCGGTTCGGGTGCGGCGACGCTGTTCGGCGGCGGCAACGACGACTTCCTGTCGGCAGGCTCGCACCGCGGCAACGACGTCCTTGTGGCCGCCGCATCCCGCGGGAACTCCACACTCACCGCGGCGACCTCGTCGGGTGACAACGTGATTCTCACGCGCCGCCAGGACGCGCTCGTCTACGGCGGCGCCGGCGCCGACACGATCGTCGGCGGCAGCGGGCAGTCCACCGTCCATGCGGGCACCGGCCAGGACCTGATCTTCACCGGCAAGGGAAGCGACACCGTGTATGGCGGACGCGGCGCCTCCACCGTCGCCAGCGGCAGCGCGGCGGACACGATCCACGGCGGCCGCGGCGACATGATGGGGACTACGCCCAAGGCAGCGAATTCATCTCGGGCAAGGGCAACGCCACCTTGGCCGGCGGCGGCGTGTCGGTGCTCGACATCGTCGACGGCCACGCAGGCGGCTCGCTGACGGTGTGGGACTTCGACCCGTCGCAGGACCAGCTCACCCTCACCGGCTACGGCAGCGGCGAAGCGTCGAACGCGGTCGCCAACCAGAGCAACAGCAACGGATCGACGACGCTGACGCTCTCCGACGGCACACGCATCACCCTGGTCGGTGTGGCGTCGGTCTCCGGTACCGTGTTCAGCTGACCGACGTAAGGGCAACAGACCGACAGGTGGCCGCGCCGATCAGCCGACCTGCTGCCGGATCGCCTGCGCCATCGCGTCCGGCGTGGAGTCGGCAGGAATGGGCTCGATGAACCGCCCGTCCCGCCCCATCAGATAAAGGATCGAGCTGTGGTCGACCGTGTAGGCGCCGTTGTCGCCGGGCGTGCGGTGGATTGCGTAGTAGACTTTGTATTCCTGCGCGACGTGGGCGATCGCATCGGGTGAGCCGGTGAGCCCGATGAGGCGCGGCGAGAACGCCTCGACGTACTGCTTCATCACCGACGGCGTATCGCGCTGCGGATCGACGGTGATGAAGATCGGCTGCACGCGGCTGGCCTCTACGCCCAGCTTGTCCATGGCCTGTTCCACCGTGGTCAGCGTCGTCGGACAGACATCCGGGCAATAGGTGTAGCCGAAATACACAAGCATGTAGCGGCCGCGGAACGCGGTGTCCGATACGGCCTTGCCGTCGCCGTCCAGCAGCGTGAACGGGCCGCCCACCTGTCCGGCTCGGTGCCCGTCCGATCCGAGCCACACATAGACACCGATGCTGGCGACCAGAAACGCGAGCAGCACGCCGGCGACCCCGAACAGCACCGGCCTGGGCAAGGCCGGCCGAGGTGGAGCGGTGTTCATGTACGCGACGTCCCATCAGTTCTTCGACGGACGCTGAGTGGGCGCGGCGCCGGTGCGCGTCAACCCGATGGCGACGTGTGCAGCAATTTCCGCCGCCCGACGCAACCCGGGCGTGCTCGGTATCATTGGTGTGTAGCCACGCCGCAATGGCTGGCGGCGCAGGCGGCACGCCACCAACAAAGCGAGGAACACATGGCAAGCAGCAAGACGCTGGACGACCTGACCGTCCATTTCCTGCGAGACCTCAACTACGCGGAGCGGCAGATCCTGCGCGCGCTGAGCAAGATGCAGCGTTCGGTGAAAAGCCCGAAGCTGAAGGACGCCTTCGCCAAGCATCGCGAACAGACCGAGCATCAGGTCGAGCGCCTGCAGCAGGCGTTCGAGGCGATGGGCAGCCGCGCCCGCGGCCAGACCTGCGAGGCGATCAACGGCATCATCGAAGAGGGCGAGGAGATCCTGGAGGAATTCCAGAAGGGTCCGCTGCTCGATGCCGCCCTGCTCGCCAACGCGCAGGCGGTCGAGCACTACGAGATGGCGCGCTACGGGTCCGCGATCGCCTGGGCCATGGCGAGCGGCAAGGACAATGTCGCCAAACTGCTCGAGGAGACGCTGGCCGAGGAGAAGCAGACCGACCAGCTTCTCAACCAACTCGCGCACAGCGAGATCAATCAGGAGGCGCTAAAGCAGGCGGCCTGACATCCGAGCGGCCAGTAGACGAACTGGCCACAAACTGCTGATCGAGACGCACGGGTCGGGCCGGTTGCTTTGGCGCCGGCCTGACCCAACGTGTAACATAACCAAAAGTCCACGGTCCGACGACCGGGTGCGAACCCGGCGGTCACGCGGCCGTTACTGCACGCCAGTCAGGGGAGTCTGCAAGACCGTGTCCCAGTCGACACTCCTCCCGTCCCTGCGCAACGCGAACACCGCCGGACGGCCCGATTCCACCAGCACCGTACGCAACGCCTACGCCGAAATCCGCCAGCACACAGATCGTCTGTGCGCCGCGCTGACGCCGGAGGACCAGTGCGTGCAGTCGATGCCCGACGCGAGTCCTGCGAAGTGGCATCGCGCGCACACGACGTGGTTCTTCGAGGAATTCGTGCTGCGCCGCGCACGGCCGGACTATGCGGCGTTCGACCAGAGCTACCGCTACCTGTTCAACTCGTACTACGAGAACGTCGGCCCGCGTCATCCGCGCCCACAGCGGGGCCTGCTGACGCGCCCGGGCGCGGCCGAGATCGACGCCTATCGCACCCATGTCGACCAAGCGATGCTCTCGCTGCTGGCCGAGACTCCGGAGCCGGAGCTTGCGGCGCTCGTCACGCTTGGCCTGCACCATGAGCAGCAGCACCAGGAATTGCTGATCACCGACACGCTGCACGCGTTCGCGCACAATCCGCTGTCGCCCGCGGTGCTGCCCGGTTGGACGGACACGCCGTTCGAGTCCGATCCGGCCGACTACGTCGCGTTCGATGGCGGGATCGTGACGATCGGCGTCCCGATCACCGCGGAGGGCTTCGCCTTCGACAACGAGGGCCCCGCGCACCGGACGCTGCTGGAACCCTACCGGCTTGCCGCGCGCCCAGTGACCAACCGCGAGTTCCTGGCCTTCATGGACGACGGCGGCTACGCGACCCCGACGCTGTGGATGTCGGACGGGTGGGCGGCGGTGCAGGAACAGGGCTGGTCCGCGCCGCTCCATTGGCGCGAGGGGCAGAACGGCTGGACCCAGATGGGGCCCGGCGGACTGGCGCCGCTGCTGCCCGACGCCGCCGTGCGCCATGTCAGCTGGTACGAGGCCGATGCCTTCGCGCGATGGGCGGGCGGACGGCTTCCCACCGAGCAGGAGTGGGAGGCGGCCACGCAGGCCGACGAGCGGCTGCGCGCAAGCGTCGGCGCGGTCTGGGAGTGGACCGCCTCCGCCTATCGGCCGTACCCCGGCTTCCGGGCAGCGCCCGACGCGATGGGCGAATACAACGGCAAGTTCATGATCAACCAGATGGTCCTGCGCGGGAGTTCGGCGGCGACCCCGCCGGGTCATACCCGCCTCACCTACCGCAACTTCTTCCACCCCGACCGGCGCTGGCAGTTCTCCGGCCTGCGCCTCGCGGACGACGTGTGATGCCGGACGCCCTGCCCCCGATCGCCATCGACCGGAGCGTCGCCGACGCGGCGCTGGCCGGGCTGCGGACGCAGCCCAAGACCCTGCCGCCGAAGCTGTTCTACGACGCCATCGGCTGCAGATTGTTCGAGCAGATCACCCGGCTGCCCGAGTACTACCTGACGCGCACCGAGATGGCGCTGCTGCGCCAGATCACGCCCAAGGTCGGGGCGTTGCTGCCCGAGGGTGCCGCGGTGGTCGAATACGGCGCCTCCAGCCCCGAGAAGATCAGCGCCTTGCTGCCGCACTTGCGCCGGCCGTCATCCTGCGTGCTGGTCGACGTGGCAGAGGGCGCGCTGGGCACGGTCGCACGGCATCTGCGCCGCCACTTCCCGGCGGTCGCGGTGCATACGGTCTGCACCGACTTCCTCGCCCCCCTCGAGCTGCCGCGAGACGTGGGGTCCACGCCCCGCGTCGGGTTCTTCCCGGGATCCACGATCGGCAACCTGGAGCCAACCGTCGCGGTGCGGTTCCTGCGCGGCGCCCGCCTGACCCTGGGGCCGGGCGCGCACCTGCTGGTGGGCGTCGATCTGCGCAAGGACCCCCAGCGACTCATCCCCGCCTATGACGACGACGCCGGGATCACCGCAGCGTTCAACCGCAACATCCTCGCGCGGCTGAACCGCGAGGCCGGAGCCGATTTCGACCCCTACACGTTCACCCACCTCGCGCTGTGGAACGACGCGGAGAGCCGGATCGAGATGCATCTCGTCAGCTGCGATGCGCAGACGGTGCATGTGGCCGGCGAGGCGATCACGTTCGCCGCCGGCGAGTCGATCCATACCGAAAACAGCTACAAGCACACCCCATCCCGCTTTGCCGACATTGCGGCCGAGGCGGGCTGGGCTCGGGTGAAACTCTGGACCGACCGAGACGATCTGTTCTCCATACATTTGTTGCGAACGGGAGAATGAGATGCGTCGCAGCCGGGCAATCGCCGTCGCCAGGGCGCAGGAGGACGGCGCCGCGCTGATCCGGTGGCTGGCCGCCGCACTGTTCCTGCTCCTCGCCGGCATGGCCGCCGCCTACGCGCAGGACACGACCTCCGGCGCCGGCCAGCAGACCTCGCCGCAGCAGATCGTGCCGCCGGCCGATCCGGCGGCGCGGGCGAACGGCGTGATTCCGGCCCCGACCGGCGTCGATCCAGGCATCCGGGCGCCCCGCCCGGGCGGTGCGCCCGGCGCCATGCCCGTCATCCCACCCCCGGGCACGCCCGGCGGCGATCCGCACGTCATTCCCAAGTAACGGCGGCCGCCCGAGGAGCCGTGCCTACTCGGGCACTCCGGCCCGCCTGAGGCCCTGCGCGAACCAGTCGCGGTCCTCCTCGTGCACGATGGGGGTGCGCGCCAGCGCGTCCGTCACCGTGAAGCCGGGCTCCAGCTGCGCGAGTCGCGCGAGGGCATCGGCGGCCGACATGCCGGCATGGCCGAGCGCCGAGGCGAGAACCTTGAAGGCCGAGGAGAAGTAGGGGTTCACGTCGGCGGCCCGCCGCGCGGCCGAGATCGCCGCCTCGTGCTCGTGCCGCAGCAGATGCGCCAGGCCGACGGCGGTGTCGAACCAGAACTCGGCGGGATCGAGCGGCGAGAGGGCGCGGGCACGCTCGATGCGTCGGATGCCCTCCTCGTGGTCGCTCCGGTAGATCTCCGCCAGACCCGACAGCACCCAGGCGAGCGGCAGGTTCGGGTTGATCGACAAGGCGCGCTCGTGCAGCGCGCGCGCCTCCGTCAGGCCGCGCCGGGTGAAGGCCCGCACGTGGCCCACGATCGTCAGCGACCGCGCGTCACCCGGGTCGAGGGCCAGCGCACGGTCGGCGTGCGCGCGCATCCGGCGGAGCGTCTCGGCCCGGTCTTCGGTCCAGCCCTGACCCAGGCTCAGCATGTGCCAATGCGCCAGCCAGGCGTGGGCAGGCGCGTAACCCGGCTCGCGGGGGACCGCCTCCTCCAACAACCTGCCGGCGGCGGAGAATTCTTCACGATCAAGCCGGTAGATGGCCGGGATGGCACGCAGCAGCAGCGGATAGGCGGCGGGGTCGGCGACGCCGGAGAGGCTGGCGCGTTGCATCCCGCCCAGTAGCAGCGCCGGATCGATCCGCGCCGCCGTTTGCCCGGCGATCTCGTCCTGCAACGTCAGCAGATCGGTCATCGGGCGAAGGAAGCGGTGCTGCCAGACGGTCTCTCCGGTGCGCGCGGCCAGCAGCCGCATCACCACGCGGATCTTGTCGTCGCCCCGCTGGACGCTGCCCTCCAGCACATAAGCGAGGCCGAGCGACTCCCAGACGCCGCGCTCGAGCGGTTCGCGGGTCATGCGGCGGAGCACGACGCAGCACAGGCCCCGGAACCGCGACAGCGCCGAGGTGATCTCGTCCTCCAGCCCCTCGGCGAAGTCTTCGCTCGGCGCGTCGAGCGCGCGCAGCGGCGCGATGCCGACGCGGACGTCCTTGGCCCCCGGCCCGTCCCGCCCTGCTGGGATGGCCAGCACCGGACGCCGCTCGCCACGGATGCGGGCGATCAGCGCCTCGGTCTCGGCGGCGGGCGCGACCTGCGCCAGATCGGCGAGCGCCCGCGCGCACCGCTCGTACGCGGCGATCGCCAGCGCCTGTTCGCCGCGCTCGGCATGGGCGGCGATGACGGCGCGCCAGCCGCCTTCATGCGTCGGATCGATCCGCAGGAGCGCGTCGGCGGCATCGATCGTGCTGACCGGATCGGTCTGCTCGGCCAGGACCGCCTCGGCCAGCGCCCGCGCGATTCCGAGCAGCCGCTGGCGCTCGCCATCGAGCCAGCGTTCGAAGGCGCGGTCCAGGCCGCTGAGGTCCTGCAGCAACGGCCCGCGCACCAGGTCGAGCACGCCGGGCGTGCGCGGGGTCGCGTGCATCACTTCGATGGCGTCGACCCAGAGCCCCGGGCAATCGAGCGCGATCTGGTCGCGTCCGGTGCGGACGAGGGTGCCGCCCCACCGCGCGACCACGTCCTGCAGTTCGAACACGCATTGACGCAACGAGGCGCGCGCCTGCTCCTTCTCGCGCTGGCTCCACAGCAGGCTGGTGAACTGATCGCGCAGCAGCGGGTGAGGTGCGGCCAGGACGAGCATGGCCAGGATCGCCTTCGTCCGCCGGATGCGCGGCAGGACCAAGTCGCCCGTCGCGGTGACAGCCTCCATCGTCCCGAAGAGCCGCACACGCAGCTGCGGACCGATTCCCGCCTGTACAACCCGGAGCGTCTCCAGCGAGCTCACGCTCTCCCCCTGGCTAGACGCCACGTGACGGGACGCAGGCCAACCGGGCGTTATCTTTCCGTTATAACCGCGTTATTTCGCGTGAAATCGTCGCTGCGTTCGGATTCAGCGGCGGATTCTGGTTTCAGTTGACGGAACGCTACGCCTGCGGCGCTCGGCTTGCCCTCGGCCCGGGCCAGCAGCGATTCAAGGCGGTCGGCCTGCGCCGCCGGCTTGTCGGTCCGCAGGCGCGCGACCCTGGGGAATCTCAGCGCCACGCCGGACTTATGGCGATTGGAGACCTGGGCCGCGTCGAAGGCGATTTCCAGGACGATCGATTTGTCCACCTCGCGCACCGGACCGAATCGTGCGGTGGTGTGGTTGCGAATCCAACGGTCGAGCCACGCAACTTCCGGATCGGTCAGGCCGGAATAGGCTTTTCCGACAGGCAGCAGCGCGCCGTCCTCGCGCCACAGGCCGAACGTGTAGTCGGTGTAGTAGCTGCTGCGCTTGCCGTGGCCGCGCTGCGCATACATCAGCACCGCATCGATGGTGAGCGGATCGCGCTTCCACTTCCACCAGAGCCCCTTCGGCCGCCCCGGCACGTAGGGGCTGTCGCGGCGCTTGAGTATCAGCCCTTCGATCGACGCCGCGCGCGCGCCATCGCGCAGGCGGCCAAGCTCATCGAGGCTGGCGACGTCGATCTGCTCCGACAGGTCCATGCGCGCCGGGCGATGCCGCGCGAACCAGTGTTCGAGGCGCTCCCGGCGGGCGTCGAACGGCAGCGGGCGCACGTCCTCGTGCCGGTCGAACAGAATGTCGTACAGCCGCACGCCGACCGGGAAGTCGCGCATCATGCGCGCGCTGACGCTCTTGCGGTTGAGCCGCTGCTGCAGGTCGGCGAACGGTGCGACCGCGCCGTCGCGGATGACGAGCAGCTCGCCGTCGAGCACGGCCTGGAACTCCATCGCCTCCACGATCTCCGGGAAGGCGGCGGAGATGTCGTCGGCCCCGCGCGAGAACAGGCGACGGCCTTGCGGCGTGGAGACCAGCTGCACGCGCACGCCGTCCCACTTCCACTCGGCGCGGAAGTCGCCGGCGTCGATTCCGTCGAGGTCGGGCGCTTCCAGCGGATGCGCCAGCATGGGCGGGCGGAACACCGGGGCGTCGGCCGGGTCAGGGCGCGGGCCGCGCCCTTCGAGCCAGTCGAACAGTGGGCCATAGGGCGGGGACAGGCCGTGCCAGACCTCCTCGATCTCATCCGGCTCGATCGCGCCGCCGGCGAGTTCGGCCAGCGCGATCTTGGCGAGGCGGGCCGAGGCGCCGACCCGCAGGCCGCCGGTGATGAGCTTGAGCAGCGCGAGCCGCACGCCGGGATCGGAGGCGTCCAGCCAGCCGCCGACGATCGCCGGCAGGTCGGCCTTGGGCGCGGTGGCGAGGGCCTCGACGACCTCCACCAGGTTCGGCGGCGCGGCGTTGGTGGGCTGCGCCGGCCACATCAGCGCGACCGTCTCGGCGAGGTCGCCGACATAGTCGTACGACCAGGCGAACAGCTCCGGGTCGGTGCGCGCGGCGGCCAGGTCGCGGATCAGCCCGGCCTTGGCGGTCGCGAAGGCCAACTCGCCGGTGATCGCCGCTAGCCCGATGCCGCGGTCCGGGTCGGGCTGGGTGGCGAAATAGCGGTGCAGCAGCGCGATCTTGGCGTTGCGCCCGGGCGTGAAGACCAGGCGCTCCAGCAGGTCGGCGAAGGCTTGCATCCTGCGGGACACGTAGGGCGCCTGCCGCCCGGCCGCCACGGCGGCCAAGCCACCATAGCCTAACCGAGTTGCAAGTCATTCGCATCTTCCCTAGTACAGGCGGGACAGGAACGGAGCGAGTGATGAAGCTGACCGTCGTGCCGGTCGCCGTATTGGCGCTGCTGCTGTGCGGGTCGCCGGGCGCGCGTGCCGACCAGCCCGCCTTCACGCTGACGATCAAGAACCACCAGTTCGACCCGGTGGAGATCGACGTGCCGGCCAACACCAAGGTGCTGCTGACGGTGAAGAACCTCGACCCGACGGTCGAGGAGTTCGACAGCGACGACCTGCACCGCGAGAAGGTGATCACCGGCGGCCACGAGGCCGTCGTCACCATCGGCCCGCTGAAACCCGGCACGTACCGCTTCCAGGGCGAGTATCACGCGGCAACGGCGCAAGGCCGCGTGGTGGCGAAGTAGGAGCGCGTCATGCTCGCCACCGCGATCGTCGTCTTCCGCGAAGTCCTCGAAGCCGCGCTGATCGTCGGCATCGTGCTGGCGGCGAGCCGGGGCGTGCCCGGCAACCGGCGCTGGGTCGGGCTGGGCGTGGTCGCCGGCGTGTTCGCAGCCGGCTGCGTCGCGGCGTTCGCCGATGAGATCAGCGATTTCGCCGCGGGCTCCGGACAGGAGCTGTTCAACGCCGCGATCCTGCTGTTCGCCGTCGTCATGCTCGGCTGGCACAACGTCTGGATGAGCCGGCACGGGCGCGAGATGGCGCGGGAGATGAAGGAACTGGGACAGGCGGTGCGCGAGGGCGGCCGGCCGCTCTATGCGCTCGCCATCGTGGTCGGTATCGCGGTGCTGCGCGAAGGTGCGGAGACCGTGCTGTTCCTGTGGGGCATCGCGACATCGTCGCCCGGACAGGGTGCGGCGATGCTGGCGGGCGGCATCATCGGCGTGGTGCTCGGGGTCGCCTGCGGCTTCTCGCTGTATCGCGGGCTGCTGATCATCCCGACGCGGCACCTGTTCGCGGCGACGAGCTGGATGATCCTGCTGCTCGCCGCCGGGCTGGCGTCGCAGGCGGCGGGACTGCTGGTGGCGGCGGACCTGCTGCCGCCGCTGGTGCCGCAGGTGTGGGACAGCGAGTGGCTGCTCTCGACCTCCAGCATCCTGGGCCGGGTGCTGCATACGATGATCGGCTACGACGACCGCCCGTGCGGGCTGCAGCTGCTCGCCTACCTCACGACCCTGGGCGTCGTGGGCGGGCTGATGCTGACGATCGGGCGGCGGCCGGCCCCGCCATCGCGCCCGGCCCCGCGAGTCGCGGCCGCACAGTGAGGGCCGTCGCCCTCGTGTGGTTTGCTGCGCTGGCGCTGTTTGCGCTCGCGTTCACCGCGAATGCCGGCGCCGCCGAACGCTGGCAGACGCTGCCGCCCACGCCGGCACCGGTTGCGGGCGAAACCACCGGCACCGCGTCCGTGAACGGCATCCGCCTGTATTACGCGACGATCGGCGAGGGGCCGCCGGTGGTGCTGCTGCATGGCGGCCTCGCCAACTCGGATTACTGGGGCCTGCAGGTGGCCGCGCTGGGGCCGCGCCATCGCGTCATCCTGGTCGACAGCCGTGGCCACGGGCGCAGCACGCGCGATGCGCGTCCGTTCGGCTACGACCTGATGGCCGACGACGTGGTGGCCTTGCTCGACACGCTGCACATCGACCGCGCCGACATCGTCGGCTGGAGCGACGGCGGCATCATCGGGCTCGATCTTGCGATCCGCCATCCGGACCGCGTCGGCCGGGTGTTCGCCTTCGCCGCCAACACGCGCACCGCGGGCGTGGTGCCGAACGTCGAGAAGAACCCGACCTTCGCCGCGTTCATCGCCCGCGCCGGCGAGCAGTATCGCCAACTGTCGCCGACGCCGGGCGAATACGACGCATTCGTCGCCCAGATCAGCCGCATGTGGGCGACGCAGCCGAACTGGACCGACGCGCAGTTGCGCGCGATCCATGTGCCGGTGCTGATCGCCGACGGCGACCACGACGAGGCGATCGTACGCGCGCACACGGAATACATCGCGCGCACGATCCCCGGCGCCGGGTTGCTGATCCTGCCGAACGCGAGCCACTTCGCCTTCCTGCAGGACCCCACGCTGTTCAACGCCGCGATGCTGGAGTTCCTCGACGCCCCGCACTGAGGCGGGCGGCCACTACGCGTCGCTGCGGGCCTTCGCCAGCCACGCCTCCAAGGCAGGAAGGATGCGGTGGGCCGCCTGGAAGCCCTGCGTGACCAACGCGTAGTGGCCTGCTCTGTCGCCCGCGAGCACCGTCGGAAAGCCGCCCACTCCCGCGTCCTGCGCCAGCGCGAAATCCGCACGGGTCTCGTCTCGCGCCGCGTCGGCGTCGAACTCCGCGCGGAACCCGGCCGGATCGAAACCGAGTTCCGCGGCGATCTCCGCCAGCGTCGCGGCGTCGGTGACGTCGCGGTTCTCGGCGTAGAACGCGGCATGGATCCGGTGCAGTCCGGCGAGTGCCGCTTCCATGCCGCGGCGGCGCATCACCACGACGGCGCGGCAGGCGGGCTCGGTGTCGTAGATGAAAACCGGGCGGTCGAAGAACGCGAAGTCGAACGTCTGGCCCGATGCTTCATGCACGTGCTCCCAGTGCGAGCGCGTCGAGGCCCTCGCGCGGTCGTCCATCGGCTTCGTCGTCCACGGCCGGAGTCCGCCGAGCACGAGGCGGATCGGCAGAGCCTCGCCGAAGCGCTCCCCGATCGCCGCGACGACCGGGGAGAAACCCCAGCACCACGAGCACATGGGGTCGGCGAAATACACAAGATGCGGGCCGGCCTGCATTCTCGAGTCCCCTTCAGGCGACCGCAACCTCGCGCCGCCCGCGGTCGCGCAGCAGAAGCGTCATCACAACGCCGAGGTTGAGCACGTTCCAGGCCACGCCGTTGGCGAAGGCGTCGCGGTAGCTGCCGGTCAGGTCGAAGATCGCGCCGGACACCCAGCCGCCGAGCGCCATGCCGAACACCGTCGCCATGATCACCGTGCCCACGCGGGTGCCGGCTTCGCGCGCGGAAAACACCTCGCGCACGATGATGGCGTAGGACGGGATGATGCCGCCCTGGACCAGCCCAAACAGCGCCGAGATGACATACAGCGACGCGAGCCCGGTGAACGGCAGATAGTGCGCGAGCATCAGGCTCTGCAGCAACGACCCGCCCAGCAGGGTCGCCAGTCCGCCGATCCGGTCGGCGATCCAGCCCGACGCGATGCGGCTGACGATCCCGCACGCCATCATCAGCGCCAGCATGTCCGCGCCGCGCGCGACGCCATAGCCGAGGTCGCCGCAATAGGCGACCAGATGCACCTGCGGCATCGACATCGCCACGCAGCATGCGACGCCGGCCAGCACGAGCAGCCCCTGCAAGGCACCGAGCGGCATGCCGAACCGCGTCCGCACATCGGCCCGCGCATCGACGCTACGCATGGTGCCGGCCTCCGGGCGCTTGCGCCGCAGCAGCAGCGTCAGCGGCAGCATCGTCGCGGCGCAGAACAGCCCGATGCCGAGTTCGGCGGTCCGCCAGCCATTCAAGCGCGTCACGTACTCCACCGCGGGAGGCCAAACCGTGCCGGCGACGTAGTTGCCGGACGCGCAGATCGACACGGCGAGGCCACGCCGGCGCAGGAACCAGTGCGACGCGTCCGCCATCAGCGGCGCGAACATCGCGGCACTGCCCAGCAGACCGATCAGAACGCCATGGACCACTGCGTATAACCAGAACACGCCCGCTTGCGACGCCACGACATACCCCGTCCCCAGCATCGCGGCTGCGAACGCGATCGTCGTCGCGGTGCCGATGCGGTCGGTGGCGCGCCCCAGGACGAGGCCGCCGATGCCGAAGCCGATCATGGTCAGCGTGTACGGCAGCGACGCCTCGCCGCGGTCGAGGCCGAATTCGGTCTGCACCGCCGGCAGCGTGACGACGATCGACCACATGCCGACATTGCCGATGGTGGCAAGCGCCAGCAGCACCGCGAGCCGGAACCACGCGCGCGGTCCGTCGATGTCCGAGTGCCCGGCGTCCGCCGTCATCCGCCCGCGTTTTCCTCCCGCAACACGGTCAGGATCGCGTCACACGGGCCACGCGGCAACCGGCGCCGATGTCGGTGCCGCGATGCGTGCCGCGCAACCTCACGCGGCGGCGTCGACGCTGACGCCCTCGTCGTCCTCGTCGCCGTAGCCGATCAGGCGCAGCGCGCGCCCGGTGAGCCCCTTGAGCGACACCGCACGGATCAGCGCCTCCTCGCGCCCATGCGTCACCCAGATCTCTGGCGCGCCGACGTCATCGACCGTGCGCAGCAGCTCGTCCCAGTCGGCGTGGTCCGAGATCACCAGCGGCAGCTCCACGCCGCGCGACTTCGCGCGCTGCCGCACGCGCATCCAGCCGCTGGCCAGGGCCACCACGGGATCGGCCAGCCGGCGCGACCAGCGGTCCTGCACCGCCGACGGCGGCGCCAGCACGATGGCGCCGCGCAGCTCATCCTTCGCCGCGACGGTCGCCGGACGCAGCTCGCCGAACGTCACGCCGAGCCGTTCGTAGGCGGCACACAGCGAGGCGAGCGCGCCGTGCAGGTAGATCGGGCGCTCCCAGCCGGCCTGCCGCAGCAGCGCGATCAGCCGCTGGCACTTGCCCAGCGCGTAGCAGCCGACGACGTGCGAGCGGTCGGGGAACAGGGCGACGCTCGCGAGCAGGCGGGCGATCTCGTCCTGCGGGCGCGGGTGGCGGAAGACCGGCAGGCCGAACGTCGCCTCGGTGACGAACACGTCGCACGGCACCGGCACGAACGGGTCGCAGGTCGGGTCCGGGCAGCGCTTGTAGTCGCCGCTGACCACGGCGCGGCTGCCGGCGTGCTCCATCACCACCTGCGCGCTGCCCAGCACGTGGCCGGCCGGCTGCAGGCTCACGCGGACGTCGCCGATCGCGATCGGTTCGCCCCAACGCAGCGTGTGCAAGGCGCCGGTGCGGCCCTCGCCCATGCGGACCTGCATCAGCACGGCGGTCGCAGGGCTGGCCAGGACGGCAGCGTTGCCCGGCCGCGCATGGTCGGAATGCGCGTGAGTCACGATAGCGCGATCGACTGCGCGCACGGGGTCGATGAAGAAGCCGCCCGGCTCGCAGAACAGCCCCTGCGGCAGAACTCGCAACCATGTGCTAGGGTGACCCACGCTGCACAGGTGGCGTTCCGGGCTGGGCTGCGCCAGTGTGTCGCGCGGCGCCAGCGGGCGTCCCAAACCCGACAACCCAGTGGGAGGAGACCGAGTGCCGAGTTCGTCGCCGTACTCCATCGTCTACAGCTTCGGCGACAGCCTTGCCGATGCCGGCAACGCGTGGCTGCTGACCAACAGCCAGACGGCCTCGCTTCTCGGGCGGTCTCCCGAGCCGCTCAGCCCGCCCTATGCGGCCGAGACCTACGCGGGCGGCCTGAGCGCCGACGTGTTCAGCAACGGCCCCACATCGGTGCAGAACATCAGCACGGATCTCGGCCTGGGCACGCTTGCGCCGAGCGGTGTGGATGTTCCCGTCTCGACCTTGAGCGCCGTCGCCAACGCCGCCGCCGGGCCGGTGGGCGGCCCCATCCTCCTCGCCGCGATCGAGGCGGTCTACGGTGTCAGCAACAACACCGTGACGCTTGCGCATGGCGTGGCGGGCGGCACCGATTTCGCGATCGGCGGCGCGGTCACCGGCTTCACGCCGGAGAACGGCGTCGGCTCCGAGCTGACCGACCTGAACTCGCAGTTCGCGACGTTCCAACAGACCGTCGGCACGCCGTCATCGAACGCACTGTACACCGTGACGATCGGATCGAACGACCTGCTCGGGCTGCTCGAGGACCCGAACTACGGCTCGTACTCCCAGAGCCAGATCAACGCTGCGATCGCCGCCTCGGTCATCAACGAGGTCAACTTCATCGGCTCGCTCGTCGCCGACGGCGCCCGGAACATCCTCGTGCAGAACGTGCCCGACCTCGGCCTTACGCCGGAGATCCGGGACAACTACCCGACGGAAGTCGCGGCTGCCTCGCAGGACGCGCTTACGTACGACGAGTCGCTGGCGAGTCAGCTCAGCACGATCACCGGCGCCTCGATCACGATCGAGAACAGCTACACGCTGATCGACCAGGCGGTCCAAAGTCCAAGCGCGTTCGGGCTGACGAACGTGACCGACCCCGTCTACTCGGGCACCATCGGGCAGGACAACGGCACGCTGGTCAGCACCGACCCGTCGGTGCAGGATACATACCTGTTCTTCGATCACCTGCATCCGACCGAGGCGGGGCAAATCGTCATTGCGAACCTCGCACTGGGCGATCTCGGCGGTCTGGGTTTGCCGGTCGCATGGACAGACACGACGACTGGCACGAGCGGCATCGATCAAGCCAGCACGTACAGCGGACCGGATAAGGGTCTTTCGTATGAGTACGCCAGGATCACGACCGACGGCGTCAGCATCGCCACCGCTCTGCCGAACATATGGGTCGCGGCGACGGGCCCGGGAAACAATGCGATTGCCGCCACCGGGGGCGGTGACGACGTGTTCGACGGCGGATCCGGATCGAACTTCTTCTGGGGCAGCACCAGCGGCTCCGACACCTTCCGGATCGCCCCGACGCCCGGCGAGAAGGCGTGGAACAGCGTCGTCAATTTCCACTCCAGCGACGCAATGGTGATCTGGAATGCAACGACATTCAGCGAGAAGGATTGGATAGGGGTAAAGGGCAGTTCGCAGTACCACGGCGCGACCCTTCAAATCGGCGATGACCGCGTCACGTTTGCCGGCATCTCGCTGAAGGAGGCGAAGCACTTCTCGGTGCAGGTCAACAACGGCAGCAACGGCCAGACCCCGTTCGTCGCGCTGTTCGATAACGCCTGAAGTTCCCGCGCCGCTGCATCAGGCGCCCTGCCCGACCAGCCGGCACATCCCGCCTCGGGTCTTGTAGCGGTCGAGGTCCGGCGCGTCGTCCGGATCGAACGGTTGCCACTGCTGCGGGTCCGGGTTGCGCACCATCGCGGTGCTGTCCGCCGGACGCAGCAGCACGCTCAGCGTCGGATAGGTCCATCGCCAGCCATAAGTCTGCGCCGCCTCCCCGCCGAGGAATGCGGCGGCGTTCCGCCGCTCATCGGCGAGCACGGTGCAGAACTGCTGCAGAAAGCTGCGCCAGCCGAAGCTGGCATACAGGTCGAGCGCGACGACCATCAGCGCGGGCACCAGCAATGGCCAGAATACGAACCGCCAGCGCGGCGCGATCCCGGTGCGGGCTTTCCGCCATGCGTCGAACAGGCAGACCACGGCGACGGCCAGAACGATCGGCACGATCTGCGCGCGTTCGCTGTACGAGTCGCCGAGGACCGTGTAGGTGTCGCCGAGGACCGGCCCGTGGTTCAGCCGCGTCAGCTCCCAGCCGAAAAGCAGGCACGCAACGGCAGTCGCCGCCGCTGCCGCTCGCCGGGCAGATCCGTGGAGCCGCGTTGCCACGGCGGTCAGTCCGAGCAGTCCGCACAGCCCGAGCAGAGTCACGTTGCGATGGAACCGCAGGAGCGCGTGCAGGAACTGCCCCTCGTTGCCCGGGTCGCGCGTCAGAAGGATCCCCAGCGCGCCGATCACGGTGCCGGCGGCGAGCGGCACCATCGCCAGGATCAGGATGCGGCGCGCCACACGGCTGTCGGTCACGTGTATTCGCCACAGAGCGGCCAGCATCGTCAGCGGGCAGAGCAGCACGCTGATCGCGTAGGTGTCCGCCATGCCGAACGCGAGCGCCAGCACGATCGCGCTGCCCAGCGGGCGATCGGCGTTGCCGGTGATCAGCAGCACGAAGCCGCACCAGAACAGCGCGTAGAGGATCTGGAACTCGCCGACGATGAAGATGCTGATCGGAAAGAAGCAGGCGACGACGAACACCGCGTTGCCGACGAACAGATGCGGGTCGCGGCGGCTGAGCCACGTGGTCGCCGCGTAGGCGAGCAGCGGCGGGGCATACAGCGCGGCGCCATAGATGCGCGCGAGCCAGGTGATGTCGGAGACCCCGGCCCGCATCGCCAGGATGACCGGGACCTGGGTGATCACGTTCGCTCCGTCACGGGTCCACGCCCAGGCGGTCACCGTCGGATCGTTGAGAAGGGCGAACAGGTAGAACGCGCCGTCCGCATAGAGCGGCCGCCCGACCCACACCGCCATCGCACCGCAGGCGAGCAGTTCGGCGATCAGCAACAGGGCCGTCACGTCGCGCAACGCCGCGATGGGAGCCGCAAGGCGGCGCGTCGACGCGGCCGGCCCGGCCTCCGGCACGGTGGTGTCCATCCACGGATTCCCCGCTCGATCAGCGCGGTGATTAGATCGCAGGGATGGCAAAAGATAGCCCGCGGCGACGCCCCGTTGCGAGGCGGCGGGGGCGCCCCCATAAGGGCATCGATGACGAGAACATTGCCGGAACCCTTCGCCGCCTGGTTCGCCGGTCAGGGCTGGACGCCGCGCCCGCACCAGCTGGCGATGGTCGCGGCGGCGGAGCGGCAGGAGAGCGTGCTGCTGATCGCGCCGACCGGCGGCGGCAAGACGCTGGCGGGCTTCCTGCCGAGCCTCGTCGAACTGCACCGGGCGCCGCGCGACGGGCTGCACACGCTGTATGTCAGCCCGCTGAAGGCGCTGGCCACGGATGTCGCGCGCAACCTGCTGCGCCCTGTGGCCGAGATGCGCCTGCCGGTGCGCATCGAGACCCGCACCGGCGACACCCCTCCCGATCGCCGCAAGCGCCAGCGCGAGAACCCGCCGCACCTGCTGCTGACCACGCCGGAAAGCCTCGCCCTGCTGGTGTCGCTGCCGGATGCGGCGGCGATGTTCGCCTTCCTGCGGTGCATCGTGATCGACGAGGCGCACGCGCTCGCCGGCACCAAGCGGGGCGACCAGCTCGCGCTGTGCGTGGCGCGTCTGGCGTCGCTGGCGCCTCAGGCGCGGCGCGTCGGGCTGTCGGCGACGGCGCCGCACAAGCAGGCGCTGTTCGACTACGTGGGCGCCGACCGGCTGATCGAGGTCGAGGACGGCGCGCCGCCGGAGATCGGCGTGATGCTGCCGCAAGGCCGCCTGCCGTGGTCGGGACACATGGGGCTGGACGCCGCGCCTGAGGTGCTGGCGAAGATCGCGCAGGCGGGCATGACGATCGTGTTCGTCAACACGCGGGCGCAAGCGGAGCTGATGTTCCAGGCGCTGTGGAAGCTGAACACCGAGACGCTGCCGATCGCGATCCATCACGGCTCGCTCGACATCGCCGCGCGGCGCAAGGTCGAGGCGGCGATGGCGGCGGGCAAGCTGCGCGCGGTGATCGCGACGTCGTCGCTCGACCTCGGCGTCGACTGGGGCGGGGTGGATCAGGTGATCCATGTCGGCGCGCCCAAGGGCGTGTCGCGGCTGCTGCAGCGGGTCGGCCGCGCCAACCACCGCATGGACGAGCCGAGCCGCGCGGTGCTGGTGCCGGCCAACCGGTTCGAGGTGCTGGAGTGCGAGGCCGCGGTGCTCGGCGTCGCGGCGCGCGAACTGGACGGCGACCCGCCGCGGCCCGGCGGGCTGGACGTGCTCGCGCAGCACCTGCTGGGGTGTGCGTGCGCCGCGCCGTTCCTGCCCGGCGACATGTATGCGGAGGTGACGCGTGCGTCGCCGTACGCCGCGCTGACCCGCGAGGATTTCGACGACACGCTCGGCTTCGTCGAGAACGGCGGCTATGCGCTGGCGGCGTACGACCGCTACCGCAAACTGTTTCGCGACGCCGAGGGCCGCGTGCATGTGCGCAGCGAGCGCGTCGCGCGCCAGCACCGCATGAACATCGGGACCATCGTCGAGATGCCGACGCTGAAGATACGGCTGGTCGGCAAGGGCGGCCGGCCGGGACCGATGCTGGGCGAGGTGGAGGAGTATTTCGCCAACATGCTCGCGCCGGGCAACAGCTTCATGTTCGCCGGCCGGCTGCTGCGGTTCATCCGCGTCAACCAGATGACCGTCGAGGTCGCCGAGGGCGGCGGCGACGAGCCGATGGTGCCGGCCTGGGCGGGCGCGCGCATGCCGTTGACGACCAACCTCGCGGACCGGGTGCGCGCCATGCTGCAGGCGCCGGAGACGTGGCACCTGTTTCCCGAACCGGTGCAGGAATGGCTGCGCTTGCAGAAGCAGGTATCCCGCCTGCCCGGCCGGCGCGACCTGCTGGTGGAGACGTTCCCGCGCGGCGACCGCTGGTACATGGTCGCCTACTGCTTCGAGGGCCGCAACGCGCACCAGACGCTCGGCATGCTGGTGACGCGGCGGATGGAGCGGCTGGGGATGGCGCCGCTCGGCTTCGTCGCAACCGACTACGTGCTGGCGACGTGGTCGGCCAACCAGCCGACAGACCTCGCGCGGCTGTTCGAGCAGGACCTCATGGGAGACGATGTCGAGGCGTGGATGGCGGAGAGCAGCATGCTCCGCCGCACCTTCCGCAACGTCGCCGTCGTCGCCGGGCTGATCGAGCGGCACCATCCGGGCGCGGAGAAGACCCGCAAACAGGTGACGGTGAACTCGGACCTGATCTACGACGTGCTGCGCCGGCATCAGCCGGGCCACATCCTGCTGCGCGCCACGCGGGCGGACGCGGCGGGGGGACTGACGGATCTGGGGCGGGTGGCGGGGATGCTCAAGCGCATCGGCGGGCGGATCACGCATATGGCGCTGTCGCGGGTCTCGCCGCTCGCGGTGCCGGTGCTGCTGGAGATCGGGCGGGAGAGCGTGCGCACGGGAGACGACGAGGACAGGCTGCTGGAGGAGGCCGAAGCCATCATCGCGGAAGCCACGGGGGAGGCGCCGGTGGCGGAACGGACGCCGGTCGCGGGGACGAAGGCGGCGCGGCCGCGCGTGCATCCGGTGCATCGGGTGAACGTCGCGCGCAAGGCGACGCAGGAACGGCGCGGGCAAGGATCGCTGTTCGGGGATCGGGCGCGATGATGGCGGCCCCCGTGCATCTGGCGGGCGAGCGGCTCATGCTCGATCCGTCGGGCGTGATGATGTGGCCGGCGGCGTCCGTGCTGGTGGTGTCGGACCTGCACCTGGAGAAAGGCACCAGCTATGCCAGGCGCGGCATGCTGCTGCCGCCGTGGGATACGCGGGTGACGCTGGAGCGGCTGGCGGCGCAGCTGCGGCGCTGGCAGCCGCGCACCGTCATTGCGCTGGGCGACAGCTTCCATGACCGCACCGGGTCGTCGCGGCTCGATCCGGCGGATGCGGAGCGGCTGGCTCTGATGACGAGCGCGGCGACGTTCGTGTGGGTGCAGGGCAATCACGATCCCGACCCGCCGGCGGGGATCGGCGGGCAGCCGGTGGTCGAGCTGACGATCGGCCCTCTGACGTTTCGGCACGAGGGGATCGTTTCCGCCGAAAGCGAAATCTGCGGCCACCACCATCCGAAGGCGTCGATCCCGGTGCGCGGCACCGATGTCAGCCGCCCCTGCTTCGTATCCGACGCGCGGCGGCTGATGATGCCGGCTTTCGGCGCCTACACCGGCGGGCTGGATGTCCGCAGCCCGGCGATCCGCGCGCTGTTTCCCCGCGGCGGGCGTGCCTTCCTGCTCGGGCGCGAACGTCTGTTCAGTTTCGCGCTCCGGTAGCGGAGTGTCACGCAAATCTGTGCACGCGCGAGCTCTTTCTTTGCCGGCGAGCCTCGGGTAATGTTCCGCTCCCGACAAACAGGGGGAGGGAACCTCAGGACTCCCCTCATTCCTATATTGCACCGAACGTCTCAACGAAGACCGGTTGCTCTACCAGCATTTCGGCGAACCGCTCGACGAGGGGGCGTAAGAGATGCTCTGGCATGTTCGGGATGAGTTCGTAGAGCATGGCG
>DATEQV010000292.1:0-5615 GCA_035272265.1 Acidisphaera sp.
CGACGCCCCCGGCCAGGAAATCGAGGCGCGGGTCGCCGGCACGACGGTCGCAACCGGCTCCACCGGCGCAGTGCTCTGGGACCGCGCGGTGGTGCAGCCGGACCAGCGCAACCTTGCCTTCGAGATCACCATCCCCGAGTCGGCGTTCGACAGCGGCGACAGGGTCCGCGTCGCACTTGCCGCCCGCGGCGACAGCACGCCATTCGCGTTCGCAACGCTGCACCGGGCCGGCGCGGTCGACGCGACGAAGGAGTTCGATGGTGCCTGCTACATCACGCAGGAACGCCGGCTCGCCGGCTGGGCGTGGGCGCCGCGGGACCCCGGGCGCACGATTTCGCTCAGCATCCATATCGACGGCCGCTTCTGGCGACGTGTCTTCGCCGACATCGAGCGCGCGCATCTGAACGCCCGGCATCCAGGGATGGCGAAGCATGGCTTCGCCGTCGACCTGTCGGACGTGCTGGAACCCGACACTCCGCACATCGTCCAGGTCACTGTCCACGGCACGAACTTCCAGTTGCGGCGCTCGCCCGTGCCGGCAACCGCGGATGCACCGGAGCAGGTCACGACGAAACGGCCGTGGTTCCGACGGTCCTACTCCACCGAGTTGCCTCGGTTCGGCGGGCGGTTCTCCGGCCGCATCCTGGCCGTGCGCAACGGCGCGATCTACGGCTGGGTGGCGGACCCGGAGGACGACGCGCGCGTCCTCGATGTCGAACTCGTCGCGGGCAGCCGGACCCGTCTGACGACCGCCGATGCGGTTCTCCCGCTGGCCGGGCTCGAGGCGGGCGAACAGCAGTCGCACGGCTTCATCGTCCCGGCGTTCTCGTCCCGGCTGCTGCTGCCACTGGAGAGAGGCTTTCGCGAGGTCTCGCTGAGGATCGCGGGGGGCGAGATGCTGGCCGAGTCCCTGCGCGTCGCCGAACCAGGGCTGAAGATCGGCCGCTCCCCGTATCGTGGCTACTGCGATCCGGGCGAAACCGGGGTGCTGCACGGCTGGGCGTGGCAGGCGGACGCGCCCGAACGGCGCCTGGAAGTCGCCGTATTCATCGACGACGCGTTCTGCACCGTCGCGCGCGCCTCCGAGTTTCGCCAGGACCTGCGCGACGCCGGCATCGGCGACGGTCGGCACGGGTTTTCCGTCCACCTGCCGCCCCGCTACCTGAGCGGCGAGCGGCACATGGTCCACGTCGTCATCGCCCACGACGGCATTCCGCTCGCCAACAGTCCGCTGGTCGTCGCCGGATCCGCCCTCCGGCTGCGTCCGCGCCTGCTGGACATGGAACGCGCGCGGCGTCTTCTGCCGTCGGAATGGGGCGGTGCGGCAACGGCGAAGCCGGCGCGTCCCGCAGAATGAGCCGGCGCGTGGCACGCGATGTCCTTCTTCTTCTATTTCGTGGTAATCTGCCCGCCGCTCATGACACGAACCTGTAACAGTCGGTTGAGCTTTAGGCCCGTTTCTCTTCCTGCTGATCGACCGCCTCCAACCTGAACCACCTTCACCTGAGGGGTAACACGATGGACGACGCTGCCACCGCCGATGCCGCCACGCCTTCCGATGAAGGCGTGATGAAGTCGGTTGCCGATGGGATGCGCGATGCCGCGGCCACCGCGACCGAGCATGCCGCCAAGGTGCGCGCCGCGGTCGAAGATGCCGGACCGAAGGCGTTGCGCGCCGTGTCCCGCGCGACCTACACCACCGCGTACACGATCTCTTACGGGTTCGTGTACGCGTCGGTGTTCATCGCCCGCTCGCTGCCGCAGGACAACGCGTTCATGCACGGTCTGCACGACGGCGGCGTGGCCGCGCGCGACGCGCTCACGGGCGGCGAGTAGGCGGCGGCTGGCCGCGCGGGCCGTTCGAAACAAGGAGAAGCCGCCGGATGTACGACGCGCCGATTGCCGCCGCGCCTGAGGTGAAGATCGTGTTCCCCGGGCCGGGCGTCATCCGGGTGGTGAGCGCCAGCCTGTTCGCCGAGCCCGACGACGAGTCCTGCCGCAGCTTGGTGCGCCGTGCCCTGCTGGCTCCGGAGATCGAGCATGTCGTGATCTCGCCTGCGGCGGTCCCGACGATGGACCTGCGCTTCGACGACGCCCGGCATGGCGTCAAGGCTGTGCTGCAGCGGGTGGCCGACCTCATCCACGGTCGCGACGGCGCGGCCGCGCGCGACGGGCTCGCGGTCGCACCAGCGGTGACCGCGCGCGACCGGCACGGCGTGGTGCGTTATCGGCGCTACGCCAGCCGGGTGACGGGATGGCGCGTTGAGCGCGAACGCGTCGGCGCGCTGCGGCTCAGCAATCCGGTGCTCTACCGCAAGAGCGTTTTGTGCCGGGCGATCGAGCGTGAGCTGATGGGCGTGCTCGGCGTGCATCGCTACGACACCAATGCCAGGAAGTGCCGGGTCGACATCGAATACGATCCGCGCCAGCTCAGCGCGGCACAGCTGCTCGAGATCCTCGACGGCGCCCTGGCAGCGACCGAGCATCCCGCACAGCTGGACAAGCTCGAGCGCGACCTGACGATCTGCAGCATCTCGCTCCCGGTCGCTGCCTTCGCACAGTTCGCCGCACCGCCGCTGCTGCCCGTCGCCGGCGCCTTGTTCCTCTACACCACGCTGCCCAGCTTCAAGGGCGCCTGGCGCGTGCTGACCAAAGAACGCCGCCTCGGCGTCGACGTGCTGGATTCGATCGTCGTCATCGCCTGCCTCGGGACGATGCAGATCCTGCCCGGCGCGATCCTGGCCTGGTGCCTGTCGTTCGGTCGCTTTTTGGTGCGACGGACGGAAGACAACAGCAAGAAGCTGCTGCTTGGCGCGTTCGGCAAGCAGCCGCGCTTCTGCTGGCTGGTGCAGGACGGCCAGGAGATCCAGGTCGCGCTCGACAAGCTGCAGAAGGGCGACATCGTCATCGTGCACACCGGCGAGGTCGTGCCGGTGGACGGCATCATCACCGACGGCCTGGCGATGATCGACCAGCATGCGCTGACCGGCGAATCCGCCCCCGCGGAGAAAGGCGTGGGCGACCGGGTGTTCGCCTCCACCGTCATGGTCGCCGGCAAGATGCTCGTCGCCGTCGAAAAGTCGGGCGGGGAGACCGCGACCGCCAAGATCGCACAGATCCTCAACGATACGGCGGGCTACAAGCTCGCCGCGCAGCACAAGGGCGAGCAGCTCGCCGACAAGGCGGTGCTGCCGACACTCGCGGTCGGCGCGGTGGCACTGGGCGTGATGGGCCCGCAGGGTGCGGCCGCGGTGCTGAACAGCGACATGGGCACGGGCATCCGGATGGCGGCGCCGCTGGCGATGCTGTCGACGCTGGCGCTGTGCGCGCAGCGCGGCGTGCTGGTCAAGGACGGCCGCGCGCTGGATCTGCTGTGCGAGATCGACACCGTGCTGTTCGACAAGACCGGCACGCTCACGCGAGAGCGGCCGGAGGTGGGGTGCATCATCGCCGCGAACGGCCATTCGGCGGCGGACATCCTGCGCTATGCCGCCGCCGCCGAACGCAAGTTCCATCACCCGATCGCGCAGGCGATCCTGCAGCGCGCCGAGGACGAGGGCCTGGAGCTGCCGTCGACCGACCACACGCAATACAAGGTCGGCTACGGCATCACCGTCGGCGTCGACGGCCGCAAGGTGCGCGTCGGCAGCCGCCGCTTCATCGAAATGGAGGGGCTCGCGCTGCCGCCGGAGGTGGAGGCGGCGCTGGACGACGCGCATCTCGAAGGCCACACGATGGTGATGGTGGCGGTCGACGATGCGCTGGGCGGCGCGCTGGAGCTGCGCGCGTCGGTGCGGCCGGAGGTGCCGGAGATCGTCCGCGGCCTGCGCGCGCGCGGCATCAAGCACATCGCGATCATCTCGGGCGACCACGAGGCGCCGACCCGGCGTCTCGCCGAGCAGCTCGGCATGGACCGCTACTTCGCCCAGGTGCTGCCGGCCGACAAGGCGGAGTATGTGGAAAAGCTGCAGCAGGAAGGTCGGAAGGTCTGCTTCGTCGGCGACGGCATCAACGACGCGATTGCGCTGAAGAAGGCCAACGTGTCGATCTCGCTGCGCGGGGCGACGTCGATCGCCACGGATACCGCGCATGTGGTGTTCATGGAGCAGGGTCTCGGCAAGTTGTGCGAGCTGCGCGACATCGCGCGCGACCTGCAGCGCAACGTCCGCACCAGCTGGGGGCTCATCATCGCGCCGAACGCGCTATGCATCGTCGGCGTGTTCACGATGGGCTTCGGCATCGGCATGTCGGTGCTGACCAACAACGTCGCCGCGCTGGGCGCCTTGGCGAACGGCGTTCGGCCGATGCGCAAGGTCGCCGCACTGGAGGCCGAGCGCCGTCACCTGCTGGAGCTGCAGCTCCGCGAGAGCGGCTTCCTGCACGGCGACGGGCTGCTGCAGGATGCCGAACAGACGGGGCCCGGGCCGCACGATGCGCGTGTCGCGCTCGGGGAAGACGTGGAGGAGGCCGAACTGGTCGCAGTATGAGCGTGACGGTCGAAGTCCTCGACGGCGACGATTCGGCGATCGCCGCGACGCCGACCGCAGGCGAAACCCCGGCTTGAGTACGCCGCCTGCATCGCCGTCGGCCGCCACCCAGCCGGGCTCGCTGACGATCACCGATGCAACCATCTTTGCGCCGGGGCAGGAGTCGCGCGCGGAGGTGTTCGCCCGCCGCGTGCTGCGGATCGCCGAATTGCGTGTGCTGGAGATCGACCCGGCCCGCGCCACCGCCACGCTGCGCTACCGGCGGCCGTTCGGCGACGCGGACGTGGTGGGCCGCCTGGCCGAAGCGGCGGCGCACGGCGAGCCGCTCGATGCGGCCGCCCTGCCGCCCTGGCGCCCCGATGAACCGGTCGTGCTGCACCATCGCACCGGCGTGGTGAGCACCTTCGACATCCTGCATTTGAGCCGGCGGCGCCTCTACATCCGCCACCCAGCGCTCAAAAGCGAGCCGGCGACGGCGCAGCGCATCGAGGACGCGTTGCGCGCGGCACCCGGTGTGCTGGACGTCGCCCGCTCCGGCCCGGGTGCCACGCTGGACGTGCGGTTCGACCCGGCGGTGGCCGACGGCCGCGCCCTGCTGCGCCTGGCTGAGACGACGCTGCTGGCCTACCCCGACCTGCCCGCGAGTCTGACCGCGGGGCACACGAGCTTCGCTCTCGCCAACACCACCCTCGGCGTCGCGGCCGTCGGCGAGTTCGTCGCTTCTGCCGCGCTGCCGGTCGCGGCGGCGATGCTGCTCCTCTCGAACCTGGGCACGCTGCGCGCCGGCGCCGAGCAGGCCAGGGAAGGCAAGCCCGGTCTGCCGGCCCTGTACAGCACCATCGTGCTCGCCACCCTGGCCAGCGGCAGCTTCTTTTCGGCCGCGCTGATGTTCTGGTCGTTCCGCTACTGGGAACGTCGCCACCGCAGCGACATGGCCGAGGAGAACGCCGCCTTGCTCGGCGAGGTCCACGCGCTTCCCGCGCAGGCCCGCGTGGTGACGGCCGACGGGAAGGAGCGGCTGGTGCCGCCGCTCAAGGTCGAGGCCGGTCAGCGCCTGCGTGTGGTCGCGGGCGAAACCATCCCGGTTGACGCCACTGTTGTGGCCGGAGCCGCCGTCATCGACGAGAG
>DATEQV010000293.1:0-5064 GCA_035272265.1 Acidisphaera sp.
CCGGAGCCATACAGTCCCACACAAAGCTTGATCCAATCGTCCGGATACGTCGTGCGATCGCAACTCTTCGGGTTCCCGATCGCAATCGTGGCTGACAATGCCGGCTTGAACCGGATCAACGTGAGAGCCCCCGCGCCACAAGCCCCCCAGCTCCGGCCATAGGAGCGTCCCAGCATCTCGCGCGTCGGTCCTACCAAAACACGATTCAGCGAACTCACCTCAACGGCCGATACATTTTCAGCCTCTCAGGAGCCCGCTATGGCCTTCAGTCCCCGCAACCTGTCCGTCCTTGCCTACGCGAACGGGTTCACCCTCTGGCTGTACAAGACTCGCGACCGGCTCCGCGACGTCGATGACGGCCGCTACTTCGATGCAGCCGCCGACCTCCTCGCCAACGGCGACATGGTCATGGTCACGGCGGCCGACGGGGCCCGGCTGGCGGCGGCCGCCGTGGAATCGGGCGGTTGCCGCCTGTCGCCGGTGAACTGACGCTAGCAGCCTGTCGGAGTTAAGCACAAACCACGAACAAATCGGAGGTTTCTTTCGATACTTCGCGGTTCTGCACAACAAGAGAATCCGCCGGTGGCCGTTGGCGACATATTCATCCGCAAAACTGCTAACTCCGACAGGCTGCTAGGCCGCTCCGATCTGTCGGCGCTTGAGGATTTCGCTTGCGTGGCGCGCGCGACCGGCCTCGGTGGTCGTGTAGCGCCCGTCCGGCCGCTGTGCCGCGAAGCCCAGGCCGGCCAGACGCTGCAGGCAGGGGCTGTCCTTCAGCCCGTCGGGTCGGCCGATCTCCTCGACCAGCACCAGCCGGTGCAGCGCCGAGCGGCAGCAGGTCTCGAGATACGGTTCGTCCCACATGACGGCCAATCTGGGCCAAGCCGGCCCGGCTTTCCACTCGGCGGCACGGCGGGCATAAGCCCGCGGCCATGATGCCAATGCTGGCTTCCAGCTTCGCCCCGCTCCTGCGCCGGCTCGACCCTGAGCAGGCGCACCGCATCGGGTTGGCCGCGCTGCGCTGCGGCCTGGCCGGCGCCGACCGTGCCGCCGACGACCCCGGGCTGTCGGTGCAGACGCTCGGCCTGCGCTTCCCGAACCCGATCGGCCTCGCCGCCGGCTTCGACAAGGACGCCGAGGCGATCACGCCGCTGCTCTCGCTCGGCTTCGGCTTCGTCGAAGCGGGCACGGTCACCCCGCGTCCGCAGCCCGGCAATCCGCGCCCGCGCATGTTCCGCCTGGTCGAGGACGAGGCCGTCATCAACCGCCTCGGCTTCAACAACGGCGGCATTGAAGCCTTCGTCGGCCGCCTGCGCGCCCTGCGCCCGCACCCCAAGCCGGTCGGCGTCAACGTCGGCATCAACAAGACAGGGGCCGATCCGGAGCGCGATTACCCTGCGCTGATCTCGGCCGTCGCCTCGTACGCCGACTACGTCGTCATCAACGTTTCCTCGCCGAACACGCCGGGCCTGCGCGATCTGCAAAGCGAGGCACGGCTGCGCGCAATCCTGGACGCTGTTGCGGCCGCCGTGCCGAAGCGGCCGCCGATTCTGGTCAAGATCGCCCCGGATCTCGCCGATGCCGCGGTGACGTCCGTGGTCGAGACCGCGATTGCGGGCGGCGCCGCTGGGCTGATCGTCTCGAACACCACCATATCGCGCCCCAGCCTTCGCTCGCCGGCCGCGCGCGAGGCGGGTGGACTGTCCGGCGCGCCGCTCTTCCCGCTCTCCACGGCCGTGCTCGCCCGTGCCGCGCTGGTCGCGCGCGGGCGGCTGATGCTGATCGGCGTGGGCGGCATCCGCTCGGGCCGCGACGTGCTGACCAAGCTGCAGGCCGGCGCGAGCCTCGTGCAGCTCTACACGGCGTTCGCCTATCACGGTCCCGCGTTGCTGCCGCGACTGAAGCGGGAGCTGCTCGGCCTGCTGCGCGCGGAAGGCTACACCACCGTGGCTGAGGCCATCGGCACCGGCGTCGAGCGCCTCGCGGGCGCAGCGACCCTGGCGGGTGCGGCGTGATGCGCCGTCTGGACGGTTTCCGCGACATCGCCGGCGAGTACGACGGGTTCATCGTCGACCTTTGGGGCGTGCTGCATGACGGCGTGACGCCCTATCCCGGAGCGGTCGCCTGCCTCGAAGCTCTGCGTGGCGCCGGCAAGCGCGTCGTGCTGCTGTCGAACGCGCCGCGCCGCGTTGCCGCCGCGCAGGCTGCGATGCACGCCATCGGCATCCGCGATGACCTTTATGACGCGCTGATGACCAGCGGCGAGGCGACGCACCTCGCGCTGCGGGACCGCACCGACCCGTGGTTCGCCGCTCTCGGGCGCCGCGTATATCACCTCGGACCGATGCGGGACCGCAACGTGATCGATGGGCTCGATCTGAGCCTTGCTACCGAGCCTGCGGCGGCGACGTTCCTGCTCAACACCGGTCCGGACGACGAGCGCGACCCGACCGACATGACGGCGTTCGAGGACGAGCTGCAGGCATGCCTGCGGGCGGGACTGCCGATGGTCTGCGCCAACCCGGACCTCGAGGTCATTCGCGGCGGCGTGCGCGTGTTGTGCGCGGGCGCGCTCGCCGCGCGCTACCAAGTGCTCGGGGGCGCCGTGCGGTCGATCGGCAAACCCGACCCGGCGATCTACGAGCTGGTGTTCGCGCTACTCGACCTGCCGGGCGACCGCGTGCTCGCGGTGGGCGATTCGCTCCGGACCGATATCGCCGGGGCGGCGGCGGCGGGGATTTCCGCCGTCTGGGTTCTCGGCGGCATCGACGGCGATCCGGACGCGCCCGACACGCCCGCCCGGCAGGCGGGGGCCGAACCCGTCGCCGCGATCCACGGCTTCGTCTGGTGAGACGCTTGCCCGGCTCAGGCGTGTCCGGCGTCGCCCGACAGTAGCAGCGGATCGATTTTCAGCTTCGCCAGCGCCCGGCGCCACTTCGAGCCGTCGTCGGCATCGAACACCAGCGCCTCGTCGGCCGGCACCGACAACCAGGCGTTGCGCTGCATCTCGCTATCGAGCTGACCCGGCCCCCATCCGGCATAGCCGAGTGCCAGCACGCCCGACCGCGGGCCGCCGCCGCCGGCGATCGCCTTGAGTACATCCAGGCTCGCCGTCAGCGTCAGGGTATCGGCGACGCGCAGGCTGCCCTCGCTGCTCCAGTCATCGGTGTGCAGCACGAACCCGCGGGAGTCCTCGACCGGGCCGCCGGAGCAGACGCGGATGCGCCGGGCCGGCGGGATCGGCGCGATGTCGAGCTGCCGCAGCAGATCATCGAAACTCGGGCGCGCCAGCGGGCGGTTGATGACGATCCCCATAGCCGCCTCGGGCGTGTGGGCGCAGACATAGATCACGGTCTGGGCGAAGCGATCGTCCCCCATCGCCGGCATGGCGACCAGCAACTGGCCGGTGAGCGTCATTTCTTCCGTCATCCTGACAACAGTGGGCCGCTCCCGGCGCGCTCGCAAGCAGTTGCTCTCGCTCGGGCCCGCAAGCCGGCGTGACAGCAGGAACGGCCGAGGCTACAGGGGCGTCAGGCACCTGGAGCCTGATCATGGGGAGCCTGAGCATGGGGAGCGGGGAATGACGATCCAGGTCGGTGACACGATACCGTCGATGAAGCTCATGGCGGCGACGGCGAACGGCCCGAAGGAAGTTTCGACGGACGACCTGTTCAAGGGCAAGAAGGTGGTGATGTTCGCCACCCCGGGCGCGTTCACGCCCACGTGCAGTGCGAAGCACCTGCCGGGCTTCGTCGAGCACGTAGACGCGATCCGCGGCAAGGGTGTGGACACGATCATTTGCATGGCGGTCAACGATCCGTTCGTCATGGGCGCCTGGGCCAAGGACCAGGGCGTGGGCGACAAGATCGTCATGCTGGCCGACGGCTCGGGCACCTTCACCCGCGCGCTCGGCCTGGAGCTCGACCTCGGCCCGCGCGGCCTCGGCACCCGCAGCCAGCGCTTCGCCCTGATCGCCGAGGACGGCAAGGTGACGCATCTGGCCATCGAGCAGCCGGGCGGCTTCGACGTGAGCCGCGCCGAGGCGGTGCTGGCGGCGCTGTAGTCCCGGCGTGGCCTGGTGGCCTCCTCACGTTTGAGTTGGAAGTCGCATCCATAAAGGCTCTCCCGCACGCCTGCCGACCGTGGTGAACGATGTGGTCGCAGAGTCGCCGGCGTTCTCGGCGACTCAGGGATAGTCGTGCTGACGCTAACCCCGGTTTACCTTCGCGACGGCGTGTTCGTGGCCGATTCCACCGGCCATCGCCTTCGCTTCTACGACAGCGATGGCAACTGCGTGACACCGCAGAGCACGCCGCACGGGGCATGGCCGATCCTTCACATGTGGAAGGACGACGAGAGTTGGCTCCTGTGGACATACTTCTGCTCGGGCCGCCTGCACGGCTGGAAGCTGGATGCGGATGGGCGCCGGGTGTCTCCAGCCGACTTCAAGGCCGACGAACTCTCCGGGGCCGTGCAATCGGTCCTCGCTGATCAGGCTGCGCCCGACTTGCGATGGAGTTGGACGAAGGTCAGCGAGTTCGCCGTCGACCTGGATGCGTTCGACCCGCCATCGTTTTCGACCGAGTTCTGCGCCGCGGAATACGCGGTGGCGAAAGCGGTGTCGGACGCGGGATCGACCCCGGAAGTAGCGACTAACGAGCTAGGGGCTCTTCAGCGCGCCCTGAGCGAAGGGGGCCGTGCGAACGCGCTCGTTTCGCGTGCGCTCAGATGGACCAGAGTTCCGCCCGGATTTGTCGACGAGGTAGTCTTTTACTGCGGTGCTCACCAGTCAGCAGCGTCGTTCATTCATCGACGCGTCGCGCTGTTCTCGCGGGCATACGATCTCGTACTGCGGCCGCTCGAGGAACGCTTGGAAGCTGCTCTAGTGTGCGCCGTCATCGAGGGCTTCATCGCTCTCGGCGGCCTCAGGACTCCCCTCATTCCTATATTGCACCGAACGTCTCAACGAAGACCGGTTGCTCTACCAGCATTTCGGCGAACCGCTCGACGAGGGGGCGTAAGAGATGCTCTGGCATGTTCGGGATGAGTTCGTAGAGCATGGCG
>DATEQV010000294.1:0-4708 GCA_035272265.1 Acidisphaera sp.
CAAGCGCCCGATACCCGGCCAAATCCGCTGCGTCGTCTTCCGGTGTGTCTATGTCCACGGGCGGTGTCATCGACACCTTGACTCACACCCGTCCGTGGCCAGTCAACCGCTATCTCGGTCGATCTACCTGGGCAGTTACGAGTGTAGATCAACGGGCTGCGCTGCGCAATCGGTCGGGCAAGCCGCAGGCCAGTCCGGACCGCCGGAAGGCCAATGACCGGGGAACGTCGCCGGTGTCGGTGATGGTCAGCGGGCCAAACACGCTAGCCGCAGGACCATTGAAGTTGAACGATGTGGTTGCCGTCCCGCCGGCGCCGTCGAGGAAACTGCCGGAGATGGTCAACGAATCGCCGGCGCCACCGAAGTTGACGGCCTGGCCGGGTGTAACGACCACCATACCGCCGGTGGCGATCGTCATTGATGCGTAGGCATTGCCCGTGATCGGACCGCCAACGTTGAGCTGGCCGCTGTTGACGTTGATGGTCTGCCAAACCGTGTTCGCCATCGCGTCGGTCCCCTGTCCTCGACAATAAGGAGCGCGCCTAAGCTGTGGGCGTCTAGCAGAAGTAAGGAAGCCGAGTGGTGTGGCGGCCGAGGTGGGTCGGATGCTGCCGAGATGGCCATTCGGACCGAATGTCACCTCCTCCGTGCCGCCCGCCCGGAAGCCGCCATTCCGGTTTCGGCCAGACCCGGCCTTATGCCGAATGTCCGATCTCGACACTTCCAGGCCTGCAAGCAGACTGGCTGAAACCCACCCAATCCCGACGTCCGCAGCACGCTCTCCAACTCGTAGCGCCGGACATCAATCAGGCGTTCCGCATGTGCAACCTTGCGTCGGCGCGAAGGCCTCGACGGAAACGATCCGGCAGGCCGGGCGGCGATCCCGGTCAGGCAACGCTCGCCCGAAACAGCATATCAATGTCCGCACAATGACGCGTTCAGGGATACCGTCCGAGTTGGCTCAGGATGGAGGTGTCCTTGATCAGGTCATCCCGGGCCAGCAGCATGGCCTTGGATAGAATCATGGACAGCATCGCGTCGCCCTCGAACGGCAACACCACATCGTCGTCATGCCCGCGCCGGTCCTGCACGACACACAGATACTGGCCCTCCGGCTCGAAGAAGATGGAACCGGAGCCGATATGGATCCGATAGGTCTTGAGCCGGCCGCGCACGACGAGGTGCCGCGGCTCCAGCGTGCATAGCTCGGCGATCTTCAGGCGCGGCAAAATTGCGGCGAGCGTGGCCCCGCGCACCGCGCCGCTTTCAGACAGTTCAGCCTGGGCGAAAATCCGCCAGTAATCGCCGAAACGCCCATCGGGGCCGCCATCCTGCCAGGTCGGATCGGCGCCCAGGCTCGCCACGCCGACGAACAGATCCACGTCGCGCATGGCCTCGGAAAACAGCCTTGGCGGAACGTCCTCGAGCCTCACCGTCAGCGACAACCGGCCGTGGGCGAGGGGGCTGACCGCGCCGCGGCGCGCCGCCTCCGCCATCTTGACCACTGCGATCATGTGAGCGCGGCGCGATCCAGGCGGCGTCAGTTTGCTGAACGCGACACGCCCGGTGGCCACGCGGATGCAGATTCCCGTCGGGCTCAGATCGCCGTCCGCGCCCTCGATCCCCTCCGCGCCATACGCGACGCACAGGCCATGGGCCGTGTATTCCTTGGTGGGATCGTTGGCGCCATCGAACGAGCCTTGCAAGGTTCCGGTCCAGAACCGGGATTTCGCAAGCGCCAGCATCTGATGCTGGCGGAGAACATGGCCGGCGAAGCGGTTGGAGTAGGTCGCGGTCTCGCGCTCGGCATCGGTCAGGCGGTAGATTTCGCGATGCGCCTGCTTGAACGGCTGCACGATCCCGCGGGCGATGATGGCGACGCGCCACGCCAGGACCTCGTCCACCGAGGCATCGATCGGATGCCACAGGCGCACCGTGTCAGCGGCGCCAAGCGCCACGTCGCGTCCATCGGCATCGACGAGCCCGGTGGCCGTCGGCAGCATCGCGGCGCTGGTGCCGTCCGGCCGCTCGACCCGCCAGATCAGGCGGCGGCTCAACGGGCCCAGCAGGCCGTGCCGGAGATAGCGCGCGGTCCAGGTCGCGCCGTCCCAGTGACGGTCCTCCTCGAAGAACCGCTCGATGCGGCTGATCTGGCCGGACAGCATGGCCTCGAGGGCCCGGCGGCGCTCGGTCAGATCCTTCACCAGCGCGGGCTCGGCCTGCTTCAGCGCGGCGGGCGGCGAGGCCTGGAGTTTGCCGGCCGCGTCCTGCCACGCGAGATCCACGCGGCGCCCGTCGACTAGGCTCAGCACGCCCCCGCCGGCCGCCGTGCCGATCCGCACGGTGCCGTCCGGCTGCAACTCGAAGTCCGGTACCGCGAGTTCGGCCAGATCCTCGGCCGTGAGCCCCGCCCGCTTGGCCGCCACCGACAGGGCCGCTTCGATCTGCTTCTGCACGCTCGGGTATTTCACCCGCTGGCGCAACCGGTCCGGCTCCGCGGCGCCGGCGGTCGGCGGCTCGATCATGCCCAGCGCCGCCAGCGCCGCATTGCCGAGTTTCACCGAACGGGCGCCGATCGCCGGCACCTTGACGAAGCAGCGTTGCGCCAGGCGGGACAGCGGCAACGCCGCCGCCTCGCCGCAGGCGCCCACGAACCAGATGAGCTGCTTCAGCGCGTCGGCATCCGGGTCGGGCAGTTGCGGATCGAGCGGATGCTGCTCGAGCCAGCCGATCACGCGTTCGCGGAACTGGTCCGCCCCGATGCCGGCCAGCATCTGTTCGGCCTTCGCGGCAAATGCCTTGCCCGGCTTGGCCCCGCCGTCACCGGCGAGAACATGCTGCAAGATGTCCGCCCAGGCGCCGCCTTCGCGCAAAGCCTCGGTCATCGGGGCTCTCAGCGGGCCCAGCCAGGGGGAGCCCTCGATGCGGTCCGGCGCCTTGAGCGCCGCGATCAGCGCCGACTGATTGAGGCCCCAGGGAATGAAGGGCTGGTTGGCCCGCGCCGCCAGGCGCTGCACCGCCTTGTCCCACTCGGCGTCGTAGGTGCCGTTCCGCCAGGCGGCCTGTGCGGCTTCCAGCAAGCCCGGGGCCTGATCCCGCATCAGGCCGTGCGAGGCGACCGCCGCCAGTTGCGCCGCCTGGGCGCCGGTGGCGGCGGTCGGCTTCCAATCGCCGGCGGCGTCGCTGAGCGCGAACGCCACCATCATCCTGGGTGTCCAGTTCTGCGTCACGCCGCCGTGGCTGGTCATTGTGTAGGGCCTGGGGCCGGCAGCCAGGGCCGCGCCCGCGGCGGAGTCCGGGTCGCCCAGGCCGCTCAACACCGCGGCCATCAGCGTCGTCGCGCCTCCCGCGCCGCGCAGCGCCCTGGCCATGTCGTGCAGGAGGGCGATGAACGAGGCCTGGTCGGCCGGGTCCATGGCGTCCGCGACCTCGCCGATGCGCTGCCGGATCGCGCTGCGGACCGCGCCCTGCTCGTCCAGCTCGCAGGCGAGGCGCAGGTAGGCCCGCAATTCGCGCGTGGCCAGCGCCACGCGGTCCAACGCCGGCCGTACGAGATTATCCTCCGACAAGCGGCACCAGCCGCAGGAACGTCACCTCGGTGGTGTCCGTGATGCCGATCAGCGTCTCGGCACCCTCGATCTGGCGGTCGTCAACCAGGAGAGCGATCCGGCCGCGGGCGAAGGCGGCGAGGGCCTGCCTGTGGGCGGTGTCCAGGCTCGGCGCGGCCGCCGGCGGCCGGCGACGGAGCCGGCGGCCGGGGTGGAGCGCCAACTCGTCGGGGTGGGCCAAGCGGGCGGCGGTATCCACCGAGGGCGCCGCAGGCCAGTCCGCCAGGGTCAGCGTGACCCATTGGCGGATCAGATCCGCCGCGCTGACCTGTCGGCTGACAACGCGCAGCCCGATGACCGGGCGCCGGCCCTGGCCTGGAACCTCGTCATAGGCGCGGACGGCGTATCCCATCGGCGGCATTCGCTTCTGTTCGGGCGACGTTTCGTTAGCATTTGCGTGCCGACCTTTCCAGCGCCGATGCGCCGCCGACTGATCGAGACTGCGACGCTAGCTCTTGTCGCGGCCTCTTGCGTACTGGCCGATCAGCGGGAATGCGCCGTGGACGCCGCCGGGTCCGGCGGGCTGGGCCGGCTGCACGTAGCTCGCATCGAGTGCGGCGAGGCTGGTGATGCCGAGCAGCTTCATGTCGACCGTAAGTTCCGTCTCCAGCAGGTCGAGCATGCGCACCAGCGCGTCCGCGCCGCCGGCGGCGAGCGCGTAGCAATAGAGGCGCCCCACGGCGACACTGTCCGCGCCCAGCGCCAGCGCCTTGAGGATGTCGGTCGCGCGGGAGAACCCGCCGTCGATCACCACCGGGGCGCGACCGGCGACCGCCTGCACGATCTCCGGCAGAATCTCGATCGCGCCGGGGCAGTGATCGAGCTGCCTTCCGCCGTGGTTGGAGGCCCAGACGACGTCGACGCCGTTTTCGATCGCGATGGCGGCGTCCTCGGCGGTCTGGATGCCCTTGAGCATCAGGGGGATGGTGTGGCGGTCCTTGAAGCGCTTGACGTTGTCCCAGGCGAAGGCGGCCTGGAACTCCATCCCCGTCGCCGTGTGCCGCCACGGCCGGATGTGCCGCTTGGCGAGGTCGCGTTCGCGCCGGCTGTAGGCGGCGGAGTCGACGGTGATGCAGAACATCTCGTAGCCGGAGTCGACC
>DATEQV010000295.1:0-9411 GCA_035272265.1 Acidisphaera sp.
GCCGCAGGAGGACGCGATCTCGATGATCGTCAATGGCTTCTGCAAGGAGGTCCTGAAGGAGCTGCCGATGGAATTCGCCGTCGAGGCGCAGAAGCTGCTCGCCGTCAGCCTCGAAGGCAGCGTCGGATGAACACGGAGCACGCGATGGAGGAGATTCTACAGATCGAAGGGTTGCGGGCTCGCATCGCCGACGGGCGCGAGGTGCTGAAGGGCATCGACCTGACGGTGCGGTCGGGCGAAGTGCACGCCATCATGGGCCCCAACGGCGCGGGCAAGAGCACGCTGTCGAACGTGCTGGCCGGCCGTCCCGGCTACGAGGTGACGGACGGCGCGGTGCGCTATCTCGGTCAGGACCTGCTCGCGCTGGCGGCGGACGAGCGGGCGCGCGCGGGCGTGTTCCTCGCCTTCCAGTACCCGGTCGAGATTCCGGGCGTAAACAACATGTATTTCCTGCGCGCGGCACTCAACGCGGTGCGTCGCCACAACGGCGAGCCGGAGCTGGACGCTGCCCAGTTCCTGCGCGTCGTGAAGGCCAAGCTCAAGCTGCTCGACATCCGCGAGGACCTGCTGCACCGCGCGGTCAATGTCGGCTTCTCCGGCGGCGAGAAGAAGCGCAACGAGATCTTCCAGATGGCGATGCTGGAGCCTCGCCTGGCGATCCTCGACGAGACCGACAGCGGCCTCGACATCGACGCCCTGCGGCTGGTGGCCGACGGCGTCAATCGACTGCGCGCTCCGGCGCGGGCGATCGTGCTGATCACGCACTATCAGCGCCTGCTCGACTATGTGGAGCCCGATTTCGTGCACGTGCTGGCCGACGGCGCGATCGTCGCGTCGGGCGACAAGACGCTGGCGACGGAACTGGAGGAGCGCGGTTACGCCCATCTGGGCCTGGCCGCGTAGCCGTGGGCGCCATGCTCGCCGACCCCACAATGCAGACGCTGCTCGATGCGCGTCCATCGGCGATCGCCGAGGAACCGGCATGGCTGACGGACTGGCGCGAGGCGGCGCGGCAACGGTTCGTGGAGCTCGGCCTGCCGACGCCGCGCAACGAGGCATGGCGGTTCACCGATCTGCGGCCGCTGCGCGCGGCATTGTCGGCGCAAGCGAACGCGAGCATCTCGCCGTCCGCCGGCGAGCTGACGCCGCATCGGCTGACCGACGCGCATCATCGCCTGGTCTTCGTCGACGGCCGTCTGGACTCCGCGCAGTCGCGCGTCGGCTTGCTGCGGGGTGTGTGGTGCGGCTCGATGGCCGAGGCGCTCGCGACACGGCCGGAGCTTGCGGAAGCCGCCCTCTCGGCCGCGGATGCGCACGATGCGCGGCCGTTCGCCGCGCTGAACGCCGCGCAGTTCACCGACGGCATGCTGCTGGCGCTCGAGCCGGGTGTCGTAATGGACCGGCCGTTGGAGCTGGTCTGCCTGCGCATGACTCCGAGTGGACCACCGGTGCAACTGCGTCACTGCATCACGCTCGGCGCCGGCAGTCAGGCGACGGTGGTCGAAAGCGCGTTCGGTGACGGTGCGGGCTGCAGCAACCACGTCACCACAGCCGCGCTCGCCGACCAGGCACGGCTGACCTACGTCAAGCTGCAGGCCGAGCCGGACACCGCGCTGCATCTGGCGGAGCTGCGCGTCCAGCTTGGCCGCGCGGCCAAGCTGGACGGCGTCTTCCTCTCGCTCGGCGGCCGGTTGTCACGGCAGGACATCCAAGTGGCACTGGCCGGCGAGGACGCGGAGCTCGCGCTCCACGGCACCTACCTGCTGCGCGGCGCGCAGGAGGCGGTGATCGCGCCGTTCGTCGATCATCGCGTGGCCAACTGCCGGACGACGGAGCTGTTCAAGGCGGTGCTGGACGACGCGGCGCATGGCGTGTTCCTCGGCAGCATCGCGGTGCGCGAAGGGGCCGACGGGACGCAGGCGCATCAGCAGAACCGCAACCTGCTGATCAGCCGCACGGCCCGGGCCGACACGCGCCCCGAGCTGACGATCTACGCCGACGAGGTGAAGTGCAGCCACGGCGCGACGGTGGGCGACCTCGACGAATCGGCGCTGTTCTACCTGCAGGCGCGTGGCCTGACTCCGGCCGCGGCGCGGGCGATGCTGATCGATGCGTTCGCCGCCGAGCCGATCGACGCCGCCGCGTTGCCGCCCGCCATACGCGACTGGCTGCACTTCCATCTCGCCGCGTGGCTCGGCACGGGAGAGGTCCGATGAGCGCATCGCTCGCCCTGCGGACGCTTTCCGCGCCACCGCCGACACTCGACGCCGCGTCGCTGCGGGCGGACTTCCCGATCTTCGCGCGCAACCCCGGCTTGGTATTCCTCGACACGGCGGCGAGCGCGCAGAAGCCTCGCGTCGTGATCGATGGCGTCGCGGAGTTCTACCGCACCGATTACGCGAACGTGCATCGCGGGGTCTATGCACTGAGCGAACGCTCGACAAGGCGCTTCGACGCGGCGCGCGGAAACGGTCGCCGGCTTCCTGAATGCCGACGATCCCAGCGAGGTCGTCTTCGTCCGCGGCGCCACGGAAGCGATCAACCTCGTCGCGCAGACCTGGGGCGTCGCCGTCCTGCAGCCGGGCGACGAGGTGCTATCTCGTCGCTGGAGCACCACGCCAACATCGTCCCGTGGCAGATGTTGCGCGACCGGCTGGGCATCACGCTCGCGGTCGCACCGCTCGGCGCAGACGATTGCTTCGATCTCGCCGCACTGGCCGCGTCGCTGACGCCGCGCACGCGGCTGGTTTCGGTCACCCAGGTCGCCAACGTCACCGGCGAGGTGCTGCCGGTCGCGGAGATCGCACGTCTGGCGCATGCCGCAGGGGCGAAGATCCTGGTCGACGGCTGTCAGGGGGCGCCGCGCATGCCGGTCGATGTGCGCGCACTGGACTGCGACTTCTACGTGCTGTCCGGTCACAAATGCTACGGGCCAACCGGCATCGGTGCGCTGTACGCCACGCGCTCGATTTTCGATGCGATGCCGCCCTGGCAGGGCGGCGGCGACATGATCGAGACCGTTACCTACGAGGAGACCACCTACCAGCCGCCGCCGGCGCGGTTCGAGGCCGGCACGCCGGACATCGCCGGCGCGGTCGGCCTCGACATCGCGCCGCGCTTCATGGCCGAACTCGACCGCGACGCGATCCACGCGCACGAGGCGGCGCTCACCGCCTACGCACGCGCGGCACTCGGCGCGATCGCGGGCGTGCGCCTGATCGGCGGCGGCGCGCGGCCGGTCGGAGTGGTGTCCTTCCAGGTGAACGGCGTCCACCCGCACGACCTCGCGACGATCCTCGATCAGCGCGGCGTGGCGATCCGCGCGGGGCATCACTGCGCGCAGCCGCTGATGGACCGCCTCGGCCTGCCGGCGACGGCGCGAGCCTCGTTCGGGGTCTACAGCGACGAAGCCGATGTCGATGCGCTCGTCGCCGCCGTGCGCGCGGCGCAATCGCTGTTCGGGTTCGACGGCGCATGATGGACCTGCGCGAACTCTACCAGGACATCATCCTCGACCACGGGCGGCACCCGCGCAATTTCCGCTGCATCGCCGAGCCGAGCAACATCGCGAAGGGGCACAATCCGCTGTGCGGCGACAAGGTCCGGGTGTTCGTCATCCTGCAGGACGGACGCATCAGCGATGTCGCGCTCCAGGGCAGCGGCTGCGCGATTTCGACCGCGTCGGCGTCGCTGATGACGGAGGTGATAAAGGGCAAGACGCTGCCGGAAGCCGACAGCCTGTATCGTGCGTTTCACGCCCGCGTCACCGGCGGTGCCGAACCGCAGATTCCCGCCGCGCTGGAAGACGACGCGGACCGGCTGCTGCCGCTCGGCGGCGTGAAGGCCTATCCGGCGCGGGTCAAGTGCGCGACGCTCGCGTGGCACACTCTGGATGCGGCGCTCCACGGCGCCGCCGCCGATGCCGCGGTGAAGACCGAGTAGGCTCGTGGACGTCGCAGTCGCACCGCCGCCGCGGGCCGCGCAAGTCCAGTGGCCGGAGCCGGACGAGGGAAACCCCGCGCTGCACGCCGAGGTGCTGACGGCGCTGAAGACCGTGCGCGACCCGGAAATTCCGGTCGACCTCGTGGCTCTTGGCCTGATCTACGAGCTGATGGTCCGCAAGGACGGCCTCGTCTATATCGAAATGACGCTGACCACGCCGGCCTGCCCGGTCGCCGGTTCGCTGCCGGCCGAGGTGCAGCACCGCGTCTCGCTGGTCCCTGGCGTGAGCGTCGTGCTGCTCTCACTCGTCTGGTCGCCGCCCTGGACGCGCGAGCGGATGAGCGACGAATCCAAGCTCGAACTCGGGCTGATCTGACACTCCTCGCATGACGGGGGCGTGTGCGGTCTTGCGGCCGCGCAACGACGGCCGCCGCACCGCCCGACGCGTCCTGTCGCGATCCGGACAACGGTCGCAAACACGACGCGAACACCGCCGCCAAATGCCGTCAAGGCCGACATTTGGGCGTGGCATCGAAGTTGCTGTCTGCACCGCAGGCCAACCGACAGGCGCAGGATTCGCGGTGATGATCGAGCTGACCGAAAATGCGGTGAATGCGGTGCGCAGTGCCATCTCGGGCGCCGGGCAGCCCGTCGAGGGACTGCGCATCAAGGTGGAGTCCGGCGGCTGCGCCGGGTTCAAGTATCTCATGGGTCTCGTGTCCGACATCGACCCGTCGGATGTCGTCGTCGACCGCGGCGGGGTGAGGGTGTTCGTCGATCCCGACAGCCTGCCCTACCTGGACGGCACCACGGTCGACTTCGTCATCGGACTGCAAGGGTCGGGATTCACCTTCGACAACCCGCAGGCGAAGAACAGCTGTTCCTGCGGGAAATCGTTCGGCTGAGGGGGCGGTCGCATGGATCAGCTCCTCGCCGAGCCCGACGTCGCCGCCGATGCATCGTTCGCGGCGGTGCGCGAGACCATCGAGGCGTTCCGCCCCGCGCTGCGCGCCGATGGCGGCGACTGCGAGCTGCTGCGGGTCGAAGGCAACGTGGTGACCGTCCGGATGACCGGCGCGTGCGTCCTGTGCCGTTTCGCCGGCGCCACGCTCAGCGGGTTGCAGGAACGCCTGATCGAACGCCTGGGACGGCCGATGCGGATCGCCACCGTGCGACCGGGCATGTAGCGAGAGGAGGCGGGCATGGACGACGTCTATCTCGACAACAACGCGACCACGCGGATCGACCCGCAGGTCCTCGCGGCGATGCTGCCGTTCCTGACCGAGCAGTTCGCCAATCCGTCGTCCGCGCACGGCTCGGGCGAAGCGGCCGCCGCCGCCTTGCGCCGCGCGCGGGGGCAGGTGCGCGCGCTGCTGGGCGCGGCATCGGATCAGGAGATCGTGTTCACCTCCGGCGGCACCGAGGCCGACAACACGGCAATCGCCTCGGCGCTGGAAACCCAGCCGATGCGCCGCAAGGTCATCGTCTCCGCCGTCGAGCATCCCGCCGTGCTGGCGTTCTGCGACCATTTGCAACGCCGCCAGGGTGTGATCGTCAGTCGCATACCAGTCGATCGGCGCGGGCGGCTGGATCGCGATGCCTATCGCGAGGCTCTGGGTCCCGGCACGGCGATCGCCTCGATCATGTGGGCGAACAACGAAACCGGAACGATCAACGACATCGAGGCGCTGGCCGAGGAGGCCCATGCCTGCGGCGCGCTGTTTCACACCGATGCGGTGCAGGCGGTGGGACGGCTGCCGATCGACCTGCGCGGCTCCAGCATCGACATGCTGTCGCTGTCCGGCCACAAGCTGCACGGTCCGAAGGGAATCGGCGCGCTGTTCGTCCGCAAGGGCGTGCGCCTGTCGCCGCTGCTGCACGGCGGCAAGCAGGAGCGCGGCCGTCGCGCCGGCACCGAGAACGTGCCGGGCATCGTCGGGCTCGGCGAGGCCGCGGCACTCGCCGCCGACCGGATCGGCGAGGACGCGGTGCGGCTGCGCGCCCTGCGCGATGCGTTGGAACGCGGCGTGACCCGCGCGATCGAAGGCGCGACGATCCTGGGCGATCCGATCGCGCGGCTGCCCAACACCTCGTGCATCGCGTTCGAAAACGCCGAGGCCGAGCCGATCCTGCTGGGCCTGAGCCATTTCGGCATTGCCGCGTCGTCCGGCTCCGCCTGCGGCTCGGGATCGATGGAACCCTCGCACGTGTTGCGGGCGATGGCCGTGCCGTACCGATCCGTGCATGGCGCCATCCGCTTCTCGTTCGCGCGCGACAACCGCATCGAGGATGTGGAGCGCGTGCTGGACCGCCTGCCGTCGATCGTGGCGCGGGCACGCCAGGTCTCGCCGTTGGCGGCGATGCCGATGGCGGCGGAATAGCGGCGATGCTGGACGCCGCAGTCATGCACGCGCCGCTGCCGCGGCCCGCGTCGCTCTGGCGGCAGATCCGCGCCGATGTCGCCTGCGTGCGTCAGCGCGATCCTGCTGCGCGCAACGTGGCAGAGATCCTGCTCACCTACCCCGGCGTGCACGCGGTGCTGATCCATCGTGTCGCGCATCGTCTGTGGCAAGCCGAGCTGCGTTTTTGTGCGCGCGTGCTGTCCTGGTTCGCGCGCCTGGTGACCAACGTGGACATCCATCCCGCGGCGACGATCGGCAGCGGCTTCTTCATCGATCACGGCGCCGGCGTGGTGATCGGGGAGACTGCGACGATCGGCAACGACGTGACGATGTACCACGGCGTCACGCTGGGCGGCACCAGCTGGGCGCCCGGCAAACGGCATCCGACGGTGGAAGACGGCGTGTTGATCGGCGCCGGCGCGACCCTACTCGGGCCGATCACGATCGGCCGCGGCGTGCGGGTCGGCGCCAACACCACGGTGACCGGCGATGTGCCGCCGCACATGACCGTGGTCGGCATGCCGGGCAAGGTGGTGCGCGAATTCCGCCGGCGCCACGCGCTCGACGGCCGCATCGACCTCGAACACCACCTGATGCCGGATCCGGTCGGCGACGCGTTCGCCGCACTGATCGACCGCATCGCCTTCCTGGAAGCAAGGGTGACGGAGATGCAGCGGCGGCGCGACGGGGCCGACAAGAACGACGGGAGCGGTCGATGAGCGTGCTCGACGATCTGAAGCGGCTGTCCGCGGCCGAGGAATTCTTCGCCGCCCTCGACGTCGCCTACGACCCGGCGATCGTCAACGTCGCCCGCCTGCACATCCTGCGGCGTATGGGCCAGTACCTGCGCGAGACCGAACTCGACGGCCAGCCGGACGACGTCGTCCGTACCGCCTGCCGCGACACGCTGCAGCGCGCCTACGACGATTTCCGCCGTTCGTCGCCGATCGCCGAGCGCGTGTTCAAAGTCCACCAGGATGCGGTCAAGCCTGCGCTGCCCGCGATGCCGTTCGTGCCGCTGGCGGCGCTGACTGGGCAGCCGGATTAGGAGGCAGGCATGGACATGCAAACGCAAACGCAACCCCAGGACGGCGGCATCCACATCCTCGTGTGCATCAAGCAGGTGCCGGACAGCGCGCAGATCCGCGTCCATCCCGTCACCAACACGATCATGCGCCAGGGCGTGCCGACCATCATCAATCCCTACGACCTTTTCGCGCTGGAAGAAGCGTTGTCCGTGCGCGACCGCTTCCGGCGCGACGGGTTGAGCAGCCACGTGACCGTGCTGACGATGGGGCCGCCGATGGCCGAGGACAGCCTGCGCAAGGCGCTGACCTTCGGCGCCGATCGCGCGGTGCTGCTGACCGACCGCACTTTCGCCGGATCGGACACGCTCGCGACCACCTTTGCGCTGTCGCAGGCCATCGCCAAGGCCGGCGAGACCTGGGGCAAGCCCGCCATCGTCTTCTGCGGCAAGCAGACGATCGATGGGGACACCGCGCAGGTGGGGCCCGGCATCGCCAGTCGTCTCAACCTCAACCAGCTGACCTATGTGGCGCGCATCGTTTCCCTCGATCCTGCCGCCGCGACGATCGAAGTCGAGCGGCGCGCCGAAGGCGGGGTGCAGCTTCTCTCCACGCGCCTGCCGGTGCTGGTGACGATGCTGGAAGGCAGCAACGAGATGCGGCGCGGCTCGCTCGACTCGGCGTTGTCGGCGGCGGCGGCGAAGATCGAGGTGTGGAACGCGGCAGCCGCCGGCATCACCGAGCCGGCGAAATGCGGCCTGAAGGGCTCGCCCACCATCGTCAAGAAGGTGTTCGCGCCGAAGCCGCGCGACGAGCGCGCCGAGCTGCTCGAGACTGCCGGGCGCTCCTACGACGAGATCGCCCACGAGCTGATGGCCGGCATATTCGCCAGGCTGCCGCAGATCGAGGCCGACCTCATGCGCTTTGCGTCGGGACAATAAGGACAGCGTGCCATGAGTGACGCGCCCAAGCCGGCTGCCAGCCGGGCCAGTACCAAGAAGGAGCTGCCGGAGCACTTTAAGGCGTACCGGCACGTCTGGGTCTATGTCGAGTTCGAGCACGGGCGCATCCACCCCGTCTCGCTGGAACTGCTCGGCGAGGGCCGCAAGCTTGCCGACAAGCTGAACGTGGAACTCGCCGGCGTGCTGGCGGGCGGCGGTCGTGACGAACTGCACGCGGCGGCGTCGGAATGCCACGAATACGGTGCCGATTTGGTCTACCTCGTCGCCGACCCCGTGCTGGCCCACTACCGCAACGCGCCGTACACCAAGGCGCTGACCGATCTCGTGCTGACCTACAAGCCGGAGATCCTGCTGCTGGGCGCGACGACGCTGGGGCGCGATCTCGCGGGCTCGGTCGCAACCACGTTGCAGACCGGGCTGACGGCGGACTGCACCGAGCTCGCGATCGACGACGAGCGCTCGCTGGCGGCGACGCGGCCGACCTTCGGCGGTTCGCTGCTGTGCACGATCCACACGCTGAACTACCGCCCGCAGATGGCCACTGTGCGGCCGCGCGTGATGTCGATGCCACAGCCGGAGGCGGGCCGCACCGGCCGCATCGTCGTTCATCCGCTCGGGCTGGCGGAGGAAGATATCGTCACGAAGGTGCTGCGCTTTCTGCCCGACCGCGACTCGAACACGGCACAGCTCGCCTATGCCGACATCGTCGTCGCGGGCGGGCTTGGCCTGCGATCGGCGGAAAACTTCCGGCTCGTCCGCGACCTCGCTGCGGTGCTGGGCGCCGAGTACGGCGGATCGCGCCCGCTGGTGCAGAAGGGCTGGATCACGGCGGACCGGCAGATCGGCCAGACCGGCAAGACGATACGGCCAAAGCTTTATATCGCAGCCGGCATATCCGGGGCAATCCAGCATCGCGTCGGGGTCGAAGGCGCGGACCTGATCGTCGCCATCAACATCGATCCGCAGGCGCCGATCTTCGACTTCGCGCATCTGGGCGTGGTCGGCGACGCCCTGGAGATCCTGCCGGCGCTGACCCATGCCTTCGCGGCGCGGCTGTCGGTCAACCGGTTGGCCGGTTAG
>DATEQV010000296.1:0-2853 GCA_035272265.1 Acidisphaera sp.
ACCGATCTTCTTCGGGCTGTCGATCGTCCTCATCCAGGGCCTCATCATCGCCTACGTCCTGCCGATGATCCCATGGGTGATGTGGATGGCCGGCGTATGCGGCTGGATCATCCTCGTGTGCGAGGCGATGATCGCCGTGCCGCTGTGGATGCTGGCGCACATGACTGTCGGCGGCGATGGCCTGCATGGCCGCGCCATCGAGGGCTGGGGCCTCTTGTTCAACGTCGTCTTCCGACCCAGCCTGATGGTGATCGGCCTCTTCCTCGGCTACTTCGTCTTCGACTGCATGTCCTGGCTGATCCGCGAGAGCTTCGGCATCGCCGCCGGCTTCGTGCTGCAAGGCGGCTGGGCCGTCAGCAACCTGATCGGCCTCGTCGTGCTGCTCGGCATCTTCGTCATGACCCACGTGACTGCAGCGTTAATGTCCTTCCGCCTCGTCGCCCTGTTGCCACACCATTTACCACGCCTCGTAGGCTTCACCGCCGCCAGCCGCGTCGATACTGACGCCTTCCAGCAACAGGCGGCCATGGGGCCCGGCAAGACGGTGGCGCAGGGCGCATACCAATCTATCGGCGAAGCAACCGGAACCATGAACAACCGCATGAAACAGCTGCGCGGAGACGGCACCCGCGCTATTACCGGACCCGCGGATGGTGGTATGGACTCCACCTTGCGCGCCACGACGGACCTCGATGACCGGGGAGAGAGCGATGATTGACGATGCACACGCCGCCGCAGGCATGATCTGCAATTCGATTGCGATCAGCCGCCTCTCCGATCAGATGGAGCGCCGGCGCGAGCGCGACGCCGTCATCGACGACCTGATCAACCGGCACAACGCGCTCGCGGCCACTAACGCCGCGTTGCAGGCCGACTACAATGCACTCCACGAGCAGTTCCAGAAGCTCTCCCAGGACCACGAACACCAGGCGCGGCGCATCAAAGAACTCGAGCGCCAGCTCGCACACGAGCGCGAGGAAGCGCGCATCACGATCCGGGACCTGAGGTGCCAAGTGCAGATCATGCAGCCGGTCTTCACCAAGTACCACCTGCATTACGAACTCGGCCTGCCTTAGCGCCGTTCGCAGCAACCGGGCGCATGACGGATCACCGCACACTGGAGATCCGTAATGCGCCTCACCCTCCTCCTCCCGGTCGCCCTCACCCTCGCCGCTTGTGGTAACCCGAACGTCAGATCCGCGCGCGGCTATTCGGCACCGCCTGTCCGCAACCCGATCTATGATCCCTTCATGGGCTACGGCGAGGCCAATGCGACCTGGATGCCGCCGGTCTTCAACCGCGACGGCACCATCGTGAAGCCAGCGGAACCCGCCTCGCAGGACGACCGGCCCGCCTACGAGACCGCGCCGTGGGCGACCGGGGCGTGGGGTGGCGCGCGATACGCACCGCCCGGCACGTTCTGAGCCGTCAGCGCGGCCAGAACCCCTCGCCGCTCCTCAGATACTCCCGCCAGGTCGCGGGCCTTCCGGTACGTAGCTGGAAGTTCAGCAGCGCCTGATAGAACCCGACCAGAAAAAACAGCAGGCAGAACGGCACGAAACAGACGACCGGCAGCAGCCTGAGCGGCGTCCACGGCAGCGACAGCAGCGTGCGCAGCAGAATCAGCGTGAAGGCACAGCCCAGCGCCCACGACGCATAGGCCGCCCACGCCGTCTGCCGGCACCGCGCTTCGAGACGCGCCTCGAGCTGCGCCACCGTCACGCCCTGCAGGAACGCCGTCGCCTGCAGATCGAAACCGCCGGCCTCTCGGGTCCTGTAGCGGGCGTCGCGCGGGTCGCTCGACCTCGCGAGCTTCGCGAAGCCGCGGATCGTCGCCGCGCCCCGGCCGATGCTCTTCACGCCGGCCCAGTCGGCCGGCCCCGACAGCAGCCAGCCAATGCCGCCAATCAGGCGCCGGAACACGCCGCGGCGGCGGCGAGGCCTCTCCTCCTCCGATTGCCCCTCTTGCCCGCGCATCGGCTCAGCCCCCCACCGACGCAACCATCGCGTCGAAGCTGTTGGGCACGCCGTCGATCCGGCCCTCCGTGCCATCGGCCTTGCGCCACACGAAGGTCGGCGTCCCTTTGATGCCGATCGCCTCCGCGATCTGCATGTTCTGACGCAGACGCTCGGGCGCCTCCGGTGCCGGCGTCCCGCCGACCATGCCGTTTCGCCATGCCTCCACGATCTGGTCGGACGGCTTGCTGAGCAGCGCCAGTGCACTCCGCGTGCTCTGTCCCTGGTCCTCGCCGTCGAGGATCGACAGCGGCACCACCGACAGGCGCAGACGGCCTGCCGCCACATAGGGCTGCAGCATCTGCATCGCGCGCACCGAGTAGATGCACTGCGGATCGATGACCACGAACAGACGCGGCGCGGACGCCGGGCCGACCACGCCGAGATTGGCCTTCTCCAGCAGCGGGATCGCCGGGGCAGCCGGGGGAGAGGCGGTGGGTGAGGCAGTCGTGGGCTCGTTCGCGCCGCCGGCGCCGACCACCACCGTCGGCACCGCGCCAGGGATCCGATCGACCTGGGCGCGTGTCAGGTCATGACCGGAGGCGTCCCACAGCACCCCAGGGATCACCCTCTGCTGGTCAGGCGTCGCGTAGAACACCTGGAACTGCGGGCCAGACCGGACAAAGAACCCGCGCAGACCGTGCTGCTCGCCCAGATCGATGATCTTCCCGGCCGCGACCGTCTTGAGCTGATCAACCGTCAGCTCCACCGCCGCGCCGGCTACCGCCGCCGCGCCGTCCGGCGCGATCTCGAACACCATGAACTCGTCGCCGCCGCGCGCGGCCATCAGGTGCATGCCGTGCGACGTGCCGAAATCCTCCACCGCCGCACCTGCCT
>DATEQV010000297.1:0-2381 GCA_035272265.1 Acidisphaera sp.
ATCGAGAAGCTGCTGGTGGTCGACGACGCCTATCGCTGCGTCGGACTCATCACCGTCAAGGACATGGACAAGGCGCAGACCCACCCGCTCGCCAACAAGGACGAGTTGGGCCGCCTGCGCGTCGCCGCGGCGACGGGCGTCGGCGAGGACGGCCTGGCCCGCGCGATGGCGCTGATCGAAGCCGAGGTGGACGTGATCGTGGTGGACACCGCGCACGGCCATTCGATCGGCGTGCTCGAGGCGGTGAGCCGCATCAAGAAGCGCAGCAACGCGGTGCAGATCGTGGCCGGCAACGTCGCCACACCTGCGGGCGCGATAGCGCTGATCGAGGCCGGGGCGGACGCGGTAAAAATCGGCATCGGCCCGGGCAGCATCTGCACCACGCGTATCGTCGCCGGGGTGGGCGTGCCGCAGTTCACCGCGGTGCTGGAAACCGCCGCCGCCTGCCGCGAGCGCGGCGTTCCCGCCATCGCCGATGGCGGTGTGCGCACCAGCGGCGACATCGTCAAGGCGCTCGCCGCGGGTGCGGATTGCGTCATGGTCGGCAGCCTGCTCGCCGGCACCGACGAGGCGCCGGGCGAAGTGTTCCTGTATCAGGGCCGCTCGTACAAGTCGTATCGCGGCATGGGCAGCATCGGCGCGATGGCGCGCGGCTCGGCCGACCGCTACTTCCAGCAGGACATCCGCGACAGCCTGAAGCTGGTGCCGGAGGGCATCGAGGGCCGCGTCGCCTACAAGGGCCCGGTCTCGGCGGTGGTGCACCAGCTGGTGGGCGGCCTGCGCGCCGGCATGGGCTACACGGGTGCCGCCACGCTGGAGGAGTTGCAGAAGAACGCGCGGTTCCGCCGCGTGACCAACGCCGGCTGGCGCGAGAGCCACGTGCACGACGTCGCCATCACGCGCGAGGCGCCGAACTACCGGCAGGACTGAACGGTGCGCGCGGCGGTCGTGGTGTTCGATGCCTACGGCACGCTGCTCGACGTGCACTCGGCGATGCAGCGGCATGCCGCTCGGATCGGCGACGGCTGGGAGCGCATCAGCGCGGACTGGCGACAGAAGCATCTGGAATACAGCTGGATTCGCAGCATGGCGGGGGGCGAGCGGCCGGATTTCTGGGCGCTTGCGCGTGAATCGCTGGAGGTGGTCGCGCAGCAGCACAGGCTGGCCGATCGCGCGTTGCTAGACTACGTGCTGCAGGCGTACCGCACGCTCGACCCATACCCCGAGGTGCCGGCGATGCTGACGCGGCTGCGCGAGGCCGGCATGCCGCGTGCGATCCTGTCGAACGGTGCGCCCGCGATGCTCGCCGATGCGGTTCGTGCGGCTGGGATCGACGGGTTGCTGGACGACGTGCTCAGTGTCGAAGCGGCGGGCATCTACAAGCCGGACCCGAGGGTCTATCGGCTGGCCACCGAGCGGTTCGGCGTCTCGCCGGAGCGTGTGGCGTTCGTATCGGCCAACGCGTGGGACGCCTACGGCGCGTCCGTGTTCGGTTTCCGCGTGTTCCGCCTCAATCGCAGCGGCGCGCCCGACGAATACGGGCTGCGGCAGCGTGCGGCGGAGCTGCGCGACCTGTCGTCGTTGCCGGAGACGCTCAGTCAGGCTTGACTGAGCGCATGCCTCCTCGCCGACCGTTTCGCCTTGTTTACCGCGCCTTCGATGATATCGAGTTTGATGCTGCGAAGAGCGATTTGATTTTCAATGCTTCGGGGTTCGATCTGCCGTATATCAGTCGTATCTTCCCAGGCTATGTCTTGGAGCGCGAGGATACCAGACGCTATCGCGAACGCCGCTACCAGGTGATCGGCGAAGGCGCTGGTGACGTTTATGTCGTTATCTACACCATGCGCGGGAAGACGTGCCGTCTGATCACGGCGTGGCGGGCTGAAAGAGAAGAACAGGATCTATGGTATGAGTACACGCGGTCGTAAGTGGGTGAAAGTCGATCAGAGCGACCCGAACCGTGGCCGCTACGACCCGTTGCGCGCCACGCAGAAGTCGTCTCACGACATCGAGGAGCGCCCCGTCGTAACAAAGGAGGATAGCGAGGCGACCCGCGCCGAACTGGCTGAGCTGCGACGCCGGATGACGCGAAAGGCCGGCTAGCGCAGCCGAGGCTGGCACGTGACGCCGGCGGCGCGGCTCGCCGCCGCGATCGATCTGCTCGCCGCGATCGAGGCCGCACCGCAGCGCCCGGCGGACGCCGTCGCCAACGATTTCTTCCGCAACCGTCGCTATATCGGCTCGGGCGACCGCCGCGCCGTGTCCGCCCGGGCATGGTCGGTGATCCGCACATGGCGGCGCCTCGACTGGTGGCTGCACGGCGCAGGCACGCCGCGGCTGCGCGTCGGTGCTTCCCTGCTGCTGGAAGGCTGGACATT
>DATEQV010000298.1:0-3513 GCA_035272265.1 Acidisphaera sp.
GCGGGGTGGACGAACTCCTGGTGAGAGGCTGGCGCGTAAAATCTGGCCCCGACGCGTCGAACGGCCGGAGTCGACGTTAACCGGTCATTCCTTATTGCGACGGCGGGTCGCTTCGTTTGTTCGTTCTTGAGGTCCGCACGATCCCTCCCTACTCTATTGTCGTGTCTCTCGATGTCGATGGCGCGCGCGCTCTCGAGCTGGACCGCTTGGAGTTCATCCTCCTCGAGCAGCACGAAGGAGCCTCGTCGCGGGCGTAGCCTTTGACCTGGCTCGCGTCGTCGACCGGCTGCCCGGTCGCGCTGTCGACGTAGCGGCTGACGACGCGGTTTCCAGTCTTCCGATTGAGCGATGGAAGCGGACTCTTTCGGCGTCGCTTGTGGCGGGCGTCAGGGCGACCGGGCAGGTCACCAGCGAAAGCCTGTCGGTGCCGCTGCAAAACTCTCCAAAAGTGCCGACTGAAAATTCCCCAGGCAGGCTGAGGTAGGCCGTCGGTCAGGGGCGGTCGGGCGGCGCTGTGTTGCCGATGCTTTCCCCTCAGGGAGGGGGGAGCCGGTGATCCGACTTGGAGAGATTGTCATGATCCTCGATCTGCATCGGCAGGGCGCCAACGTGTCGGCGATTGCCCGGCGCACCGGGTTGGACCGCAAGACCGTTCGCAAGGTCATCGCCAGCGGCCTCGAGCCGCCGGTCTATGGTCCCCGGCCGCCCCGAGTGACGCGGCTGCAACCGTTCGAGGCGTATCTGCGGGAGCGGCTTGCCGCGGTTCCCGAGCTGACCGGGCGCCGCCTGCATCGCGAACTCGGCACGCTCGGCTATCGCGGCGGCTATACGGCGGTGACCGACCTGCTGCGCGAGATCCGGCCAGCCGTGCCGCCACCCTTCGAGTTGCGCTTCGAAACGCCGCCGGGGCAGCAAGCGCAAGTCGACTTCGCCCAGTTCCAAACCGAGTTTGCCGATGAGCCCGGCGTCGTGCGCATCGTCTGGCTGTTCTCGTTGGTACTTGGGCACAGCCGGATGCTGTGGGGCCGCTTCGTGCTGCACCAGGACATGCCGACGCTGCTGCGCTGCCACATTGCCGCCTTCGAGACGCTCGGCGGCGTGCCGCAGCAGATCCTCTACGACCGGATGAAGACCGCAGTGATCGGCGACGATGCCGAGGCCGGCCACGTCGTCTACAACCGCACGCTGCTCGACTTCGCCCGCCACCATGGCTTCCTGCCCAAGGCGTGCCGCGCCTATCGCGCCAAGACCAAGGGCAAGGTGGAGCGTCCATTCCGCTATGTGCGGGAGGACTTCTTCCTCGGCGGCCGCTTCCAAAATCTCGACGACCTCAATGCGCAGTTCCGGCAGTGGCAGGACGATGTCGCCAACGCCCGCGTGCATGCGACCACACGGCGCGTCGTCGCCGAACACTTTGCCGAGGAACGCCCGCATCTGCTGCCGCTGCCGGCCGGCACGTTCCAGGCGGTGCTGCGTCTCGAGCGGCGCATCACCCGCGACGGCATGGTCTCGATCGGCGGCAATCTCTACAGCGTGCCCAACGCCACTCGCCGGCGGCCGGTGGAGGTGCACACCACCGCCGGCGAGGTGCGCATCCTGGAAGACGCGCGGGTGATCGCGGTCCATCCAGTGCTGGAGGGCCGCGGCCAGCGCCGCATCATCGCCGGGCATCGCAGCCTGCCGCCGCCGGCCAACAGCCACACCCCACGGCAGGGCGGCGCTCCCGCCTTGCGCGCGGGCGAGACCGTCGCACCACGCCCGCTGGCGTTCTACGACGCCGTCGCCCGCCGCCTCGCCGCTGCGGGGCCGCAGCCATGAGAGGCGAGACCCAGTCGGACGCACCGATCGAGCGCATCCGCCGCCACCTGGTCGCACTCCGCATGCCGCGCGCGCTCGAAACGCTCGGCGATCTCGTCCAGCAGATCGAACGCGGCAAGATCAGCGCCATCGAGGCGATCGAGATGCTGCTCGCCGAGGAGCTCACCGTCCGCGAGAGCCGCCGCATCAAGGCGGCGCTGCAGATGGCCCGCCTCGCCACGATCAAGACGCTGTCGGGCTTCGACTTCGCCTTCCAGCCGTCGCTCGACCGCAATCGCATCCTGGCTCTCGCCCAGCTCGACTTCATCGACCGCCACGAGGTCGTGCACCTGATCGGCCAATCCGGCACCGGCAAAAGCCACCTGGCGGTGGCGCTCGGGGTCGAGGCGGTGCGCGCCGGCCGCAGCGTCTACTTCTCCCCGCTCGCCGACATCATCGACAATCTCGCCCGCGCCGGCCGCGAGGGCCGGTTGCGCGAGCGCATCCGGTATCTCTGCCGCGCCCAGCTGCTGATCATCGACGAGATCGGCTATCTCAGCCTCGGCGCCGGCGCCGGCAATCTGTTCTTCCAGCTGGTCAACGCCCGCTACGAGCGCGGCGCGATGATCCTCACCTCCAACCGTGGCTTTGCCGAATGGGGCGAAGTGTTCGGCGATCCGGTCGTCGCAACTGCACTGCTCGACCGGCTGCTGCACCATGCCGTGGTGGTGCACATCGAAGGCTCCAGCTATCGGCTGCGTCAGCACGCCGATTTGCTGGCACAGCCACGGCGCCCCAGCCAGCCCACCACCGAAGCGCCGCCACGCCGACGCGGCCGCCCGCCCAAGGCGACGCCGCGCGCCGGGTGAACTCCGATCCCCATACAATTCCGTTACGTCACGGAGAACACCCCATGCCGAGAGGTCGCCACCCCAAGGGCGAACACGCCCTGAGCGATGCCGAACGCCAGGCCCGCTACCGCGCCCGCCAGCTCGCCCAGCAGAAGCCGCCCGTGGTGCGCTACCGCCGGCCCACGGATCGGCGCAGCCGCGCCCAGCGCTGGTGCGATATCGTCGCCGAACTGCTCACCTTGCAGGCCGAGTATGCCGCCTGGTCCGACGGTCTACCCGACAACCTGCGCGACAGCGCCACCGCCGAAGCGCTTCAGGCCATCGTCGATCTCGATCTCGACGACCTCGCCGCAATCGTCCCGCCCCGCGGTTTTGGCCGTGACTGATCAAGACAAAGTGGGGAATTTTCAAGCGGCGCTTTTGGGGAAAATTCAATCGGCATTGACACAAACCCGCCGTTGGCCCGTTGTTCTTGACAGCGAAAAGCGGCTGACTTCTCCTCCATTTCCCAAGCTCGCGCACGCGATTGGTTGCGTATTCCAGTGAGTTCGGGAGGGTATCCGCGCTCCCGTCGAGACCTCGCCTCGGCGCCGGTCTTGCCGCTATGAAGGATCGTGCGTTTCGCCATGGCCATCTCAGCGATTTCGAGATCTAACCTTGATCGGCGCGCCTGGGCGGCGTCGACATAGGCCTGAAGCGCGGTGGAATCCCTCGCCGGGAGCGGCGGCGTCGACGTCGCAATGTCCGCCTTAATCTCTGATGACGGCGCGGTCTCCGACGGGCGATGATCGGCAGGAGGGAATCGGCAGGCAGCGCGCGATGCCGGCGGGGCCCGACAGCAGGGCTGTTTAGGCGCTTAAGGGCG
>DATEQV010000299.1:0-24503 GCA_035272265.1 Acidisphaera sp.
TGGAGGCGGACGCGAAGCTCACCGGTTCACGCGCGAGCCCGTCGGGAACCATGCACATCGAAGCGTCCGGCCTGCGCGTCCCGACCGGCAACGCCGCCGCGCTGCCGCCCGCCCGGCTGACGGCAACCGCGACACTTCAGGGCACCTCCGCGCGCATCGACGCGCATGCCGACGCCGGACCGCGTATCTCGCTCACCGCCACCGGCACCGCGCCGATCGGCGCCGGGCCGATCAACCTTCAGGCGCGCGGGCGCATCGACCTCGCCGTGCTCGATCCGATCGTCGCGGCGGCCGGCCAGCGCGTGCGCGGGATCATGTCGCTCGATCTCGGCATCGTCGGCACCGCTTCAGCACCGCGGCCGACCGGCTTCGTCACGCTGACCGACGGCGAGGTGCAGGACTTCGCGCGTGGCGTTCATCTCCACGACATCGACGCGCGCCTGGACGCGGTCGGCGACACCGTGCGTCTGACCAGCCTGACGGCGAAGGCCGGCACCGGCACGGTCAGCGCCAGCGGCAGCGTCGGCGTGACCGGCGACAAACCGGTGAACATCATGCTGACGATGCGCGGCGCGCAGCCGGTCGCGTCCGACCTGCTGACCGCAACGATCGACGCCGACCTCAGCCTGCGCGGCGCACTGACGACGAAGCTCGCGGCGTCCGGCTCGATCGGCATCACGCGCGCCGACATCCGCGTGCCGGAACGCCTGCCCGCCACCGTCGTCGTGTTGAACGTGCGCAACGCCGGCGCGCCGCCACCGCCGCCGGCGCCGCCAAGCGCCGCGCCCACGATCGACCTCGCGCTCGGCTTGCATGCGCAGCGCATCTTCGTGCGCGGGCGCGGGCTCAACGTCGAATTGGCCGGCGAGATGAAGCTCGCCGGCACCGCCGCCCGGCCGGTCCCGAGCGGCGGCTTTCAGATGGAGCGCGGCAGTTTCAGCCTCGCCGGCCAGTCGCTGATCTTCACCCAGGGCGACGTATCGTTCAGCGGCGGCAGCCTGACCGATCCGTCGCTCGATTTCACCGCGACGACGGTGAACGGCACGACGACCGCCAGCCTGAACGTCGGCGGCACCGCGAGCCACCCGACGATCACGCTGAGCTCGTCGCCGCCGCTGCCGCAGGACGAGATCCTCGCGCAGATCCTGTTCCACCGCAGCGCCAGCGAACTCTCGCCGTTCGAGCTTGCCAGCGCCGCCGCGGCGCTCGCGTCGTTTACCGGCGTGGGCGGCGGGATCGGCGATCCGCTCGCCTTCATCCGCTCCGGCCTCGGGCTCGACACGCTGTCGGTCGGCAGCGGCGCCAACGGCGCACCGGCCGTCACCGCCGGACGCTACGTCGCGCCGGGCGTGTTCCTCGGCGCGCGGCAGAACGCGTCGGGCAGCACACAGGCGACCGTGCAGGTCGATCTCTACAAGGGGCTGAAGCTGGAAGGCACCGCCGGCACCGGCACAGGCACCGCCACCGGCAGCAGCAACACCACGTTCGACCCGAGCAGCAGCGGCGGCACGGGCGCGGGGATCACGTACCAGTTCCAGTACTGATCGCGCGTCACAACGAGTAGTAGGTCAGCGTGATCCGTACCTGCACCGGCACCGCGCCGACGGTGAATCGTGCATCGGCGAAACTGGGCGGCCCGAAGCGCATCGGCGCGTCGTTGGAGAACCCGATGCCCTGGTCCGGGAAGCCGAGCGCGTCGCGCCGGATCTCGCCCCAATCGTGCTCGTCCAGATACGCCTGCGCGGCGTAGGTGCCGGGCGGGACGTCGGCGAAGCGAACTGTCATGGTGCCCTTCACCGCCGGGACCGCCTGACGGAAGGTGCAGATCGGCTGCAGGAACTCCGGCTCGCGGCAGATCGCGACGCGAAGGTGGCCCGTCGCCGCGCGCAGGTTGCGCACCTCGACATCGACCTCGCCGGCAAGCGCGGGCGCGGTTGCGGCCGCAAGCGCCGCGGCGAGGACAACGCGCTTCACTGCGCCGGATACGCGCGGCCGCGCCACGTCGCCGGCCGTCCGCGCAGCGCCCGGATCAGCGCCGCCCATTGCACGACCAGGACCGACAGCACCGACAACGGCTGCAACGGCACGTCCCGCAACGGCTGATCGAACCGCAGCGCCACCAGGGCGCGCAACCCCAGCGAGCACAGCACGGCCGCAACCGCCATTCGTGAGGGATCGCTCAGCAGCAGCAGCCACGGAAGCAGATGCCCGCCGGCCAGCAGCGCCGTCCAGACCGGCAACGCAACAGGTGTCGCCATGCCTTCGGTCGCGTTCTTCGTCAGCCCTTCCCAGACCTGCGCCGTATCCTGGTACATGCGGCACGACGCGAAGGCGGATGCATCGAACAGCCCGGTCATGATCCCCGCGCGGCGGAACGCGCGCGGCAACGTGATGCCATCGTGCAGGCTGGCGCGGATCGCGCCGTGTCCTCCCGCGCGCACGTACGCATCGCGACGCGCGACGAACAACTGCCCGCATCCCGCCCCGAATGACGTCACCCGGAACACGCGCGCAGCCAACATCGGCAGGTAGCCGAGCAGCAGCACGTGGATCATCGGCAGCAACAGCCGCTCCGCCCAGCCGCCGAACACCTGCCGAGGGAAACCGCTCGCCAACCCCAGCGACGGACGGCGCTGCATCGCACCCGCCATCCTCGCGACCGCTTCGGGCGCGAGACGCACGTCGGCATCGACGAACACCATCAGCTCGTGCTGCGCCAATGTCGCCAAGGTCGCGCAGGCGTGCTGCTTGCCGGACCAGCCCGGCGGCAGCGGCGGCGCCTCCGCCACGCGCAGCTTCGCGTCCTGGATCGACGCGAGCACCGCGGCGGTGCCGTCGGTCGAGTGATCGTCCAGCACGACGACCTCGACCTCCACGCCCTCGCTCGCCAGCGCGCACGCGACGGCGTCGCCGATATTCGCCTCCTCGTTGCGCGCGGGGATCAGGATCGACACTTTCGGGCAATCGCGCGCGGCCGGCGGCGTGCGATAGACGAGCAGGTTGAGCAGCGCCAGCGCCAGCGGGAACGCCGCCAGGATCAACGCAACGGTTGCGATTGTCATCGCTCGTGGCTCGGGTCGAAGCGCCGCAGCCGCGCCCAGGACGCGGCCCGCCGCCAGCCGTCGTACACGCCGCCGACGCCGGTCCGGCCGTCCAGCAGCGAGACGAAGCGTGCCGGATCGCGGCTGACCGCATCCGCCGACAACGCCTCCATCGTCGCCTCCAGCGCCGTCTCCAGCCGCGCCTGCCAGGCGGCGACGCTGACCGATCCGTCCGCCGACATCGGCTTGCCGAAACGAGCGAGCGCCTCGGGCTTGCTCTCGTTCCAGAACGTGAAGTCGAGCGCCAAGGGCAGGATCGTCGCACAAGCCGCGCGCCGCGCCAGATGCGCAATGCCGGGTCTGATGCGCACGGGACGGATGCGCGCATCGGTGAAGCGTCCCTCGGCGGTGATCCACAGCGCGCGGCGCGAATCGGACAGCACGTGGTCGGCCACCAGCAGGAAGCGCACCGCGCCTTTCGCGCCGGGCTCCAGGCCGAACACCCCCAACTTGCGCATCACGCCGTACTGCTTGAGTGCCTCTGCCTCCATCGGGGCGTAGCCCTGCCACGCCGGCAGCAGCGTCTCGCCCAGCACGAACATGATCGCCGGGTCCCACCAGGACGGGTGGTTGCAATAGACGATCAGCGGCCGGCCCGGCTCAGGATGCGGCACGCCCTCGCGCGCGACGCGCACGCCATGGAACCGCCGCGGCAGCGACCAGCGCAGGTAGCGCACGAAGCCGCGATGCAGGAACGCGGAACGCAGCGCGACCGGATCGGCCGGCAGCTCAGACATGGTCAGGCATGCGCGGCATGCGCCGGCACCTCCGCGCCCGCGCGCAAGTCGGCGTCCACGCTGTCCGCGGCGATCCATCCCGACATCAGCACCATCGGCATCCCCGGCCCGGGATGCGCGGCGCCGCCGGCCAGATACAGGCCCGGCAGGTCGCGCGAGCGGTTGCCTGGCTTGAACGCGCCGAAGAAGCGGCCGTGGCTCGCCAGCCCGTAGATCGCGCCGTCCAGCACGCGGTAGCGGTCGTGGATGTCCTGCGGCGTGAGGTGGCGCTCGACGCGGATGCGCTCCTCGATGTCGTGCATCCCCGCGCAGCGCTTGAGCTTGTCGAGGATCTTGCGGCGATAGTTCGGCAGCATCTTCGACCAGTCGTGGTGCGGCCGCAGATACGGCGTGTGCACCAGCACGTACAGCGCCTCGCCGCCGGGCGGTGCGACGTCCGGCTCGGTGCGCGCGGGCGCGGCCAGATAGCAGGTCGGATCCGGCGCCGGCTCGCCACGCTTGTAGATGTGGTCGAACTCCTCCTCCGGGTCGCGCGAGAAGACGAAATCGTGATGCGCGATGTGCTCGTAGGCGCGGTCCAGCCCGAGATACAGCACCACGCCCGAGCACGCGGGCGGCCGGCTGCCCCAGCGCTTGGCGAACAGGCGGTCGGACGCGCCCCCCACCAGCTCGCGATACGTCCGCACGCTGTCCATGTTCGACAGCACCGCCGAGCACGCGATGCGCTCACCGTCGTCGGTCTCGATCCCCGACGCGCGCCCGCCCTGCGTGGTGATGCGTGCGACGCCGACGCCGGTCCTGATCTCGACGCCCAGCGATCGCGCGAGTTTCTCCAGCGCCACCGGCACCGCGCGCGTGCCGCCCATCGGGTACCACACGCCCTCGCCGGTTTGCATGTGCGCGATGCCGCACAGCACCGCCGGGGTGCCGTACGGCGAACTGCCGACATACTGCACGAAGTGATCCAGCATCTGCGCCACGCGCGCGTCGCGCACGCGCTTGCGGATCTGGCCGGCGACGGTCGTGCCCATCCGCAGCGCCATGATGTCCGACAGCGTCGCCAGGTCCATCTGCTTGCGGACGTCGATCGTATCACGAAGGTCCTCGACCGACTTCCAGAAGAAGAACCGCTCCGAAATGTCGTGCAGCCGCTCGCTCAGCTTGAGGAAGTCGCGATAACCTTCGGCGTTCCCGGGGCTGAACTTTTCAATCGTGTCGGCCGCCGTCGCCTCGTCCTCGCGCAGGTCCAGCACCGAGCCGTCGTCGAAGAAGCAGCGCCACTGCGGGTCGAGCCGGCGCAGATCGAGCGCGTCCTCCATCCGCTGCCCCGCCTCGGCGTAGATGCGCGCGAGCACCCGCGGGATGGTCAGGATCGTCGGCCCCATGTCGAAGCGGAAGCCGCCTTCGTGCAGCACCGCCGCCTTGCCGCCGAGCCAGTGGTTCTTCTCGAACAGCACCACCAAATGCCCGCGCGCGGCGAGCGTGCAGGCCGCGGCAAGCCCGCCGAGCCCGCCGCCGATCACGCCGACCGGCAGACCCTCACGCCGCGGCGCCGCTTCGCGCGGGCGGTCCAGCGTATCGAGCACCGCGCCGCTCACAATGCCACCGCGATCTCGGGCGCGAGCGTCGGCAGGCCGGGCTTGGCCGGTGCGTCCCAGGTTCCGTGCAACGACAGGTCCTCCGCCATAAGCCGCGCGGTGATCCGCGCCGATTCGAAGATCGTCGGCAGCCCGCTGCCGGGATGCGTGCCGCCGCCCACCAGATAAACGCCGCGCACGTCCTCGAAGCGGTTGTGCGGCCGGAACGCCATCATCTGATCGAGCGAGTGCGCCAGGTTGAACGTCGCCCCGCGGTGGATGGCCATGTCCTCTTCCCACCCGACCGGGGTCAGCATCTTCTCGAACCGGATGCGCCGCTCGACATCGGTGATGCCGATACGCTCCAGCCGGTCGAGCGCGATCCGCCGGAACCTCTGCTGCTCCGCCGGCCAGTCGATCCCGCCCTCGCGGTTATGCCCCACCGGGAGCAGCACATACAGCGTCGAGTGCCCCGGTGGCGCCAGCGTGTCGTCGGTCACGGATGCGTTCTGCACGTAGAACGACGGTTCGGTCGGCGTCGCGCGCCCGGCGTCGATCTCATCGACGTTCCGCCGGTACTCCTTCGACAGAAAGATGGTGTGATGACCAACGTCGTCGAAACGGCCCTCGATGCCCAGATACAGCATGAACGTCGAGCAGGAGAATTTCTTGCGCTCGATCCGCCGGTCGGTCCACCGGCGCCGCGCCTCGTTCGGCACCAGCGTGCGCATCGCATGGGCGAAGTCGGCGTTGACCACCAGCGCGTCGAACCGCTCGTCGCCGGCCGCCGTGCGCACGCCCCTCGCCGTGCGCCCGTCCACCAGGATGCGCTCCACAGGCTCGCCGAGGCGCATGTCGACGCCCATGTCCTCGCACATGCGCGCCATCGCGGCCATCACCGCGCCGGTTCCGCCGCGCGGATGCCAGACGCCGTACTCGTATTCCATGAACGCCAGAATCGTGAACAGGCTCGGGCAGCGGTACGGCGACATGCCCAGGTATTTGCTCTGGAACGAGAACGCCAGCCGCACGCGCGGATCGCCGAAGTAGCGGCTCAGATCCTTGTCCACCGACCGCGGCGGCACGAGCACCGGCAGCGCGCCGAGCAGATCGGTCCGCAGCATATCGCGGATCGAATTGAACGGCCGTTCCAGCACCGACCGGCAGGCGGCGAACTTGCGGCGGTTGTCCTCCATGTAGCGGGCTACGTGCCGCGCATCCTCCGGCGCGATGCGCGCGACCTCGGCCTCCAGCCGATCGAGGTTGGCGGTCGCCGCGATCCGGCCGCCGGTCTCGAACACCAGATGATACTGCGGATCGAGCCGGATCATCTCGACCTCGTCGCGCAGCCGGCGGCCGCACGCCTCGAAGACCTCCTCCAGGATGCGGGGATATAGGAAGAACGTCGGGCCCATGTCGAAGCGGAACCGGCCGGGTGCCGCGTCGGCGACGATCGTGGCCGACCGGCCGCCGACGCGCCCATGGCGTTCGAACAGCGTCACGTCGGCCCCTGCCCTCGCCAGCAGCATCGCGGCGGCAAGCCCGCCGGGTCCCGCGCCGATGACGCCGATGCGCCGCGTCATCGGGTGGAAAACTCAATGGTATGCAAGGCGGCGCGGTTCCCTTCTGGCTTGGACCCGCAACGTGGGGTTGGTCACAGGGATGTCAGGGGGCGCGGCCGCCGTCCAGCCGCGATTGCGCCGCGCCCGGCCTGACGGGCGCGTGCACCCGGCGCCAATTGCGCTATATCCAGGCGGCTCATGTTGGACCCGAAGGGCTATTACGCGGCGCTGGGCGTGGGGCCGGACTCGCCCGCCTCGGCGATCCATGCCGCTTACCGAAACAAGGCCAAGCTGCTGCATCCGGATGTGCCGGTGACCGGCGACCTCGGCGCGTTCCTGCGGATCAAGGAAGCCTACGAGGTGCTGTCCGACGGGCTGCGTCGCAACGCCTACGACCGCTTGGCAAGGCCCGGACCCTTCCCGTCAGGCCGTGCAGGCCGGCCCGTCGATTTCAACTCGCCGCGGCTATGGGCCGGGTACGATCCCCCGGCCGACGACCTCGAGGCGAGCTTCCCCCCCGAGCCGCCGACCCCCAAAGCGTTCATCATGCCGGTGCGGCCGTCGGTCGTCGCCTGGGGCGGCATCGGGCTGGTCATGATCGCGGGGATCTGCGGCGCCATCTGGGGGCTGACCCGAACGACGCCCCTCCCGCAATACGGCGTGTCGGCCCTGCCGAGCGCCAACTACGTCGAAGAACCCCCGGCCGATCCGCCGGGCGCCGTCCCAAGTCCCGGTCCCGGAGCCCCGTATTACGTCCAGCCCGTGGTCGGGACCGCGATGCTGTGGCGCTACAGCGACGTCGAAGGCCAGTACCGGCCGAGCGGCGCGCTGAAGCCCTTCACGCCCGTGCTGATGCTCCGGCTGGTCTCGCACGGGGCGCTTGCCGAGGTGCAGGTGCCGAGTGGCCAGATCGGCTACGTGTATCCACACCTCCTGGCACCCGGCGACGCCGCGTCGGCACAGCGCGCCGCCTGCATCTACGAGGCGGGCGTCACGCCGCAGAACGGCGAAATCCTGGCGCCGCCCCGCAATGCTCCGGGGACGCCGGCTCGCGTGAGTGCCGGCGGCCGCGCCACGCTGATCGACAATACAGGCGACGCGCCGGCCGTCGTAGCCTTTCGACGCGGCCTGGAGTTCGTCGCGGTCTACGTCACGCCGCACGCCCGCGCGCGGCTGGCCGGTCTGGAGGCGGGCGCGTGGCAGATCGACTGGGCCACCGGCGACCTCTGGAGCCGGCCCTGTTTTCAGTTCATGGCTGGAATGCGCGGCCGCCGACTGCAGGATGCCACGGTGCCCCCTGTGATCACGCTGCCGGCCGATGCCGGCACCGACGTCCCGGACCAGGCGTTCGGCCGCTGATCGTTCACGTCGTCAACAGGCCGACCACCCTCAGCCCGCGCAGCAACCCCAGCATCGGCAGGCCGAGGATGGCGCCATGTTCGCCCTCGACCGCGTCGAACAGAAGCAGCCCAAGTCCTTCCAGCCGGTAGCATCCCACGCTGCCCAGCACCCCCGTCCCTTCCGCCCGCAGATACTCGTCCAGGAACGCATCGGAAAACGCCCGCAACGTCAGGCGCGGCTGCGCCAGATGCTGCAGCAGTACGTCCGTCCCGCGCAGCAGCACGAGCCCGGTTGTCAGCACGTGCTCCCGGCCGCGCAGCCGGCATAGCTGCGCACGCGCCTGGGCGAGGTCCGCCGGCTTGTCGAACCACGCACCGTCGCAAACCAGGATCTGATCGGCTCCGATCACCACCGCGTCCGGCCGCCGATCCGCAACCGACGCGGCCTTGGCGAATGCGAGCGCCAGCGCCGCCTGGCCGGCATGCCGGCCAGCCTCCCGCTCCCGCTCGCGGATAGCAGCTTCGTCGATGTCGGCTGCCACCGCCTCGAAACGCAGTCCCGCCGCCGCCAGGAGTGCCCGCCTCGCTGCCGAAGCGCTCGCCAGCACAAGCGGAGGTTGGTCCGCCTGCAGCACCCTCAGGCGCCGAGCCGGCCCTCGAACGGCGCGGTGTCCTTGGCTGCAGGATCGTCGCCCGCCACCGACGCGCCCGTGCGGACCGGTTGCGGTTCCGCCGGCGGCTTGCCGCGGCGAGCGTGCCACGCCTCCATCAGCTGCAGCACGGTCGCCGCCGTCTCCTCGATCGAACGACGAGTCACGTCGACCACCGGCCAGCCCCGCCGTACACACATGCGCCGCGCCCACAACAGCTCCGCCTTGACCGCCTCGTGATCGACATACTCGGCCGTATCGGCCCGAACAGACGCCACGCCCCCCTGCGCGATCAGCTTCAGACGATGCCGCCGGATCTCGATCAGCGACTGCGGCTCCAGCGTCAGGCCGATCACCGGGCAGGGCGGATCGTCCAGCCCCGGCGGGTCCGGCAACCCCGGCACCAGCGGGATGTTCGCCGCCTTCACGCCCCGGTTGGCGAGGTAGAAGCAGGTCGGCGTCTTGCTGCTGCGGGACACGCCGACGAGCACCACGTCGGCCTCCTGGATCCCGGCCTGCGCCTGTCCGTCGTCGTGCGCCAGCACGTAGTGCATCGCGTCGATCCGGCGGAAATAGTCCGCGTCCAGCACGTATTGCCGGCCGGGACGCGCCGTCGCCTGCTCGCCGAGCGCGTCCTGCAGCATCGCCATCACCGGATCGAGCACGTTGACCACCGGCACCCGCATCCGCTGGCACGCGCCTTCGAGTTCCGCGCGCAGGCCCCGGTCGACCAGCGTCGACAGCACCGGTCCCGGCTCGCTCTCGATGCCCTCGAGGACGCGATGCAGCTGGAACCGCGTCCGGATCAGCGACCACCGGTGATAGGCGATCTGGACATGCTCGAATTGCACGGTGGTCGCGCGGGCGATCGCGTTCAGCGTCTCGCCCGTCGCGTCCGACACCAGGTGCAGGTTCATTCGATGGCTTGGCATGGACCCGAGGATAACGTGGATAACCGGAGTGGACACAATCGAGATCGTCGGCCGGCCCGGAAACCCGGGGGCACCACGCACGTTACCGGAGATTCCGGATGAATTTGCCGTCCTCCGGCCGGCCAAGTGGACGGCGCGGGAGTTTGCCGATAATGCAGCGCCTTGCCGCCGCGGGCTGATGTGGATGGATCCGGGACAGTCTGCAGGCTTGCGGGTACCCCATGTTCCACAGGCATCAACCTCTTCCTCCCTCTCGCTAAGAATTTCTCTTCTCTGTTTAGTATCGGGACGATGAACACGAAGCCGCTGTTGCGAGTGCTGAACGGAGAGGCCGTGTGGCCGCCGCCGCTATGGCTGATGCGCCAGGCCGGCCGCTATCTGCCCGAGTACCGCCAGCTGCGTGCGCAAGCCGGCGATCTGCTGACCGCCTTCACCAGCCCCGATATTGCCACCGAAATCACCCTGCAGCCGATCCGGCGCTACGGGATGGATGCAGCGATCCTCTACAGCGACATCCTGATCCTGCCCTGGGCGCTCGGTCGCGACCTCGCGTTTCGCGAAGGCGAAGGGCCGGTGATGACCGCGTTGCGGGAGCGTGACGCCATCGAGACGTTGGCCGGCGTCTCGCCCGTCGATCGCCTCGCCTCGGCCCTGGAAACGCTGCGCCGCGTGCGTGCCGAGCTCGATGCGCGCCATCCCGGCACGGCCTTGATCGGCTTCGCCGGCGCACCGTTCACGGTCGCCTGCTACATGGTCGAGGGCCGCGGCTCGAAAGACCATGCCGACGTGCGCCACTTCGCCTTCGCGCAGCCCGAAACCTTCGCGCGCCTGATCGACATCCTGGTCGACGCCACGACCGACTACCTCGCCGCACAGGCCGAAGCAGGCGCCGAGGCGCTGATGCTGTTCGACAGCTGGGCCGGCGTGCTGCCGCCGACGCTGTTCGAGGCCTACGTGACTGCCCCGGCCGCCCACATCGCCAACGCCCTGCATGCCCGCGTGCCGGCGGCGAAGCTGATCGGCTTTCCTCGCCTCGCCGGGGGAATGTTGCCCGGCTATGCGGCGCGGGCGGAGATGGACGCGATCGGCATCGACACCGCGGTTCCGCCCCGCTGGGCCGCCGAGCAGGTCGGCCCCCGCGTCGCCCTGCAGGGCAATCTCGATCCGATGGCGCTGGTCGCCGGCGGTGAGGCGATGGAGACCGAGGCCCTCGGCATCCGTGCCGCCCTGCGGGGCCGTCCACACATCTTCAACCTTGGTCACGGCATCGTGCCGCAGACCCCGCCTGACAACGTGGCAAGGCTCGTGGACCTTGTCCGCAGCCGCTGACCGGCCACTTCGCGAACCATGAGCGCAACACCCAGTCCTGGCCGGAGCGGTAAGCAGCGCGTCGCCGTCGTCCTGTTCAACCTGGGCGGCCCCGACAGCCCGGACGCGATCAAGCCGTTCCTGCTCAACCTGTTCCGCGACCCGGCGATCCTGCGGGTGCCGTTCGTCTTCCGCCCGCTCCTCGCCCGCCTGATCGCGCGTGCCCGGGTGAAGCCGGCCACCGCCAACTACATGCTGCTCGGCGGCAAATCGCCGCTGCTCGATCTGACCGAAAAGCAGGCAAGCGCGCTGGAAGCCGCGCTGCCGGACATCGAGGCGAAGTGCTTCATCGCGATGCGCTACTGGCACCCGATGAGCCTCGAAGCGGCACGGGCCGTGAAAGCCTGGGGCGCGGATCGCGTGGTTCTGTTGCCGCTCTATCCGCAGTTCTCCACCACGACGACGGGAAGCTCGCTGACCGCGTGGCGCGAAGCCGCGGCACGAGCGAACCTCGTCGTTCCCACGATGACCATCTGCTGCTATCCGCGCGACGACCGCTATGTCCGCGGCACGGCCGCCCTGCTCGTGCGCACCCTGGATTCCGCCCGCGCTTCGACCAGCGTCCCTTTGCGGGTGCTGTTCTCGGCGCACGGCCTGCCGGAGGTCATCGTCGCGGGCGGCGACCCGTACCAGTTTCAGGTGGAACGGACCGTGGCTGACGTCCTGCGCGCGCTCGGCCGCGAGATCGACTACCGCATCTGCTACCAGTCGCGCGCCACGCCGCAGCGCTGGATCGGCCCGAGCACCGAGGAGTCGATCGAGGAAGCCGCCCGCGACGGTGTGGGTCTGGTCGTGCAGCCGATCGCCTTCGTCTCCGAGCACAGCGAGACCCTGGTGGAGCTCGACGTCGAATACCGCGAGTTCGCCGAGAAGCTGGGCGTCGAGCATTACTTCCGCGTCCCCGCACAGAACGATGACGCGGGCTTCGTCGCCGCGATGGCGGGCCTTGTCCGTTCCGCGCTGGCGCGTGGCCCCGGCCTGTGCAGCTACGCCGGCCAGGGCACCTGCCCGGCCAACCACGGCGACTGCCCGCACGTGAAGGCCGGGCTGCGGATCGTCTCGGCGGGGTCGGAGCCTCCGCCGCTGAGGCTCGCCGCCTGACCTTGCGCCCGTTCGTTCATTCCGATGCCGACGTGTGGGACGCCGAGATGTGGCACGCCCATGCCTCCGCCGCGCTCGCGTCGCGGGCGGCGCCCCTGGACATGGTGGTCTTCGACTGCGACGGCGTTCTGGTCGACAGCGAGCGGATCGCCAGCCGCATCATCGCCGAGGAACTGACCGGAGTCGGCTGGCCGCTCGGCCCGCACGAGGTGGAAGCGCATTTCCTCGGCAACTCGCTCCGGCAGATGGTGCCGGTGATCGAACAGCGGCTCGGCCGGAAGCTGCCGCCGGGCTGGAGCGAAGCCCTTCGCCTGCGGATGCTCGACGCCCTCACGCGCGAGGCCACGCTGGTCCACGGCGCGCTGCAGGCCATCGCCGCCGTCACCGAATTCGGCCTGAAGTGGCGGATCGCCTCGAATTCCTCGCATGAGGAGATGACGGCCAAGTTCACCCGCACCGGCCTGACCGACCTGGTCGCCGGCCGCGTGCACAGCCATCGCGACGTCGGCGCCGGCAAGCCCGCGCCCGACCTCTATCTCGCCGCCGCGGCCGCCGAGGGCATCCCGCCCGCGCACTGCCTGGTCATAGCGGACAGCCCGCCCGGCGTGCAGGCCGCTGTCTCGGCCGGCATGCAGGTGCTGGCGCTGGTCCCGCGCGGCGACCCGTTGCGTCTGCACGGCCTCGGCGCCTTGCCGATCCGGTGTCTGTCGGCGGTGCCGGACCTGCTGCGGGCCGCCTTGCGGGCCACGGCATGACGGCGCTTGTCATCGCGCAGCTTGTGCCGCCTCGGCGCTCTCTCTAGGTCACTGGGATGGCCGAGACGGCGCTGAGGGTATGGACGCTTGAGGAATTCCTCGCCTGGGACGAGGCGCAGGAAGGCGCGCATGAGTTCGACGGGGTGGAGCCGATCCCGATGAACCCGCCCACCACCCGCCACCAAGTCATCCTCCTCGAACTGCTGGATGCGCTCCGCCGGTCAGCCAAGCCGGTCCGGGTTCTGCCTGGCGTCATGATCGTCACCAAGGAGGGTCGCGCGAGGCGGATACCGGACATTGCGGTCGTCCCGCGGGATGCTCCGCTCTCGACACCCGTGGGCTCGCCGATCGTCGTCGTGGAGATCGCGTCGCCGAGCACCAGCCGCACCGATACGGTCGCCAAGGTCGCCGAATACACCGCACTCCCTACCCTCCGGCACTATCTGCTCCTGGAGCAGGCGCGCGCGGCCGGGACGCTGCACAGTCGCAACCCCGACGGCTTCTGGACCGCACAGTCCTTGCAGCCGGGCGCCTCCGTCGCCCTCGCCGAGCTCGATCTGCGGTTTCCGCTCGATGACTGCTACGCCGGCCTGCCGGACGAAGCGTGACCGTCTCGTTTCTGATCTACCTCTATCCCTCGACGAAGGCGCTGCACGTCATCGCGCTGATCGCCTGGATGGCCGGCCTGTTCTACCTGCCGCGCCTGTATGTCTATCACTGCGAAGTCCCGGCCGGATCGCGCGAAAGCGAGCGCTTCAAGGTTATGGAGCGCCGGCTGCTCAAGCAGATCACCACCCCGGCGATGCTCGCCACCTGGTTCTTCGGCATCCTGCTGGTGCTGACCCCCGGCATTGTCGACTGGTCGGCCGAGTGGTGGCACCTGAAGCTCGCCGCTGTCCTGCTGATGACCGGCTTCCACGGTGCCGCCTCGCGCTGGCGGCGTGACTTCCTGGAGGACCGCAACCGCCGGCCGCAACGGTTCTACCGGATCGCCAACGAGGTGCCGACGCTGCTCCTGATGGTCATCGTCATCATGGTCATCGTCCGGCCATTCTGATCGGCAGGCGGCCCTGGGCGGGGCCTCTTGAAGTCCCGGGAACCACCGGCCAAGTAAGCCGTTGACAAAATAAGCGGACGCCCGCATGGATCGGGTGTCTGTTGCGGCCGAAACCGGCTGCTTACCTTCCTGTTGCAATTCTGGCCTGCCCGCGCCCCCCCGGCGTTGGCGTCCGCACAAGCCGGTGTTCTCCCTGGCCGCCGTGCGGGTGGCCACATCACGATCCCCCCGAAGGCCCATCCGAATGCATCTCGCCGAACTCAAGGCAAAATCACCCGCAGACCTGCTCAGCTACGCTGAGTCCCTGCAGATCGAGAACGCGTCGTCCCTGCGCAAGCAGGACATGATGTTCGCGATCCTCAAGAACCTCGCCGAGAACGACCAGGCGATCCACGGCGAAGGCACGCTGGAGATCCTGCCCGACGGCTTCGGCTTCCTGCGCAGCCCCGAAGCCAACTACCTGCCGGGCCCGGACGACATCTACGTCTCCCCCAGCCAGGTCCGCCGCTTCGGCCTGCGCACCGGCGACACCGTCGAGGGCCAGATCCGCGCGCCGAAGGACGGCGAGCGCTATTTCGCGCTGCTCAAGGTCGACACCGTCAACTTCGAGAACCCCGACAGCGTCCGCCACCGCATCAACTTCGACAACCTGACCCCGCTCTATCCCGACGAGCGGCTGAAGATGGAGGTCGAGAACTTCCAGTCGGTCGCGAAGGGTCCAGGCAAGGACTACACCCCGCGGGTCATCGACCTGATCTCGCCGATCGGCAAAGGCCAGCGCGCCCTGGTGGTCGCCCCGCCGCGCACCGGCAAGACGGTGATGCTGCAGAACATCGCCACGGCGATCGCCCTCAACCACCCCGACGTCTTCCTCATTGTGCTGCTGATCGACGAGCGGCCGGAGGAAGTCACCGACATGGCCCGCAGCGTGAAGGGCGAGGTCATCAGCTCCACCTTCGACGAGCCGGCCACCCGCCACGTGCAGGTCACCGAGATGGTGCTCGAGAAGGCCAAGCGGCTGGTCGAGCACAAGCGCGACGTGGTGATCCTGCTCGACAGCATCACGCGCCTCGCGCGCGCTTACAACACGGTGGTGCCGAGCTCCGGCAAGGTGTTGACCGGCGGCGTGGACGCCAACGCCCTGCAGCGCCCCAAGCGCTTCTTCGGCGCCGCCCGCAACATCGAGGAAGGCGGCTCGCTGACCATCATCGCGACCGCGCTGATCGACACCGGCAGCCGGATGGACGAGGTGATCTTCGAGGAGTTCAAGGGCACCGGTAACAGCGAAATCATTCTCGACCGCAAGCTGTCCGACAAGCGCACCTTCCCGGCGATCGACATCACCAAGTCGGGCACCCGCAAGGAGGAGCTGCTGGTCGACAAGGGCACGCTGTCGAAGATGTGGGTCCTGCGCCGAATCCTGAACCCAATGGGCACGACCGACGCGATGGAGTTCCTGCTCGACAAGCTGAAGTACAGCAAGACGAACAACGACTTCTTCGAGGCGATGAACACCTGACGGTCGGGTGCGACGGGCGCCTTCGGGCGCCCGTCGGATCGGTTATCGCGGCCTGCGTGTCGTGAGGCGGCCGTCACGGAGAGTCCTGGATCGCGCTCTTCCACGCCTTGGCCCACCCGTCGATCTTCGGCGCGTCGTCATAGACCGCGTCGACGTCTTCCAGCCCCGACGCCAGCGCCTCGACGACCTTCGAGGGCTGCGTGTACCGGACGACCGTCGACCCCTTCTCGAACAGCGAGGCGCCGCCGGTTTTCGAGTCGTCGGTGATCGGCTTGCCGAGCGGCACGAGCTGTTTCACCCAGGTCTTGTAAGCCGACGGGCCGAGGGTCCTCGTCTTCAGCGCGTTGAGTGCGGTCTGCGACACGACCGAGGCCTGCAGGACGGCATTGTAGGTGCGCAGCACCGACTCGGCCTCCTTGCTGAGACCCTTCTTTCCGGCATTCTTCTTCTCGAATGTCTTGAGGCTGTGGGCGTAGCCCGCGACGGCGGCCTGCACGCCCGACATGGCGTCCTTCAGCTCGTCGACCTTGCCGGCGAACTCGTCGGCGGCGTTCTCGGCGTCGGCCTGCGCCCGTTTCTTGGTAACGTCGATCACCGCGTTGAGCGCGGACCGCTGCTTGTCCAGGTCATCGTGGATGGCGGCGATCTCTTTCTCGATCTGGTCGTTCTTGATCGCGTCCTTGATCACGTCCGTCCCGGCGATCAGATGAAGGTCGCCGACCACCAGCATCATCTGCGTGATCTGGTTGACGAAGTCCCAGATGTGCTCGAGCACGTCGCCGTGTTCGTCCAGGAAACTCGGGTCGTCCTTTTTCGGTTCGGCGACGGTGTCGGGTGAATCGGCGACCTGCTGCGCGGCTGCGTCATACCGTTTGGCGGCGGCTTCGGCGTCGTTGTAGATGTGCTTGAGGTAGGTGACGCGTGCATCGATCTCCCGCAGGTTGCCGGCGAGGATCTCCTTTTCGTCGGCACTGAGCGCCGGGCCGGACTTCGCCAGGACCTTCGCACCCCCGGCCGCGTCGTCGAGCTTCCACCCGGTGACCGCGACGTCGATCAGGCCCGACATCGCCGCGCGCGCCTGCTTCGCGGCGGTGTGCGCCGAGTTCGTGAAGTCGCTCGCCAGCTGCGACAGATCGATCGACTTCAGATCGACCTTCGACGGGTCGATGCGGTCGAGATCGGCCTCGATATCCGCGTCGGGTGCGGTGAACACTGACGTATCGATGTTGAGCGTGCTCTTCACCCAGTCGTGGTGCTTCTGCGTCAACGTCACCATGGGAAACTCCTTGCGCTGCGTGGGTCCGGTGCGCTCAGGCCAACGTCTTCGACAGCACGGACAAGGTGGCCGAGAGTGTCTTCTGGATCGCCATCGGCACGAACGGGTTGGCGTCGAGGGCGGCCACCGACGGATCGCCGTCGATGTAGTCCTGGTATCGTTGCAGGGTCTGCCTTGCCTCGTGTACCAGCACGGCGTGATCGTTCGCATCAGTCGCCTTCGTCGCATTGTCGAGGGCATCGGCAAGTTGCTCGCCGAGCAAATTGAGCACTGACTCGGCCAACGAGGCGAACCCGGCCTCGACGTCCGATGCCTTCGGATGGCCGTCGAACGACGATGCAAGCTCCTTCTGCAGCGCCCCGATGTCGCTCTCGACCTTCCTGCGGGTCGCGAGCCACGCGCTGCGCGCCCTCTCGAATACGGCGGCTTTCGCTGGATCGAGGCGGAACGTCCCCTGGGGCGTTCCCTGGGGCTCGGGCTGCGTTCCCGCAGCGTCGAGCGCCTTGCGCAGCTCGCCGATCAGCTCCGTCGCACGGGCGACGTCGCCCGACTTGATCAACTCCTGCGCCTGCACCGCCATCCCCTTCAGCGAAGCCTGGGTTTCCGGCTCGGCCTGCCCGAGACGCTTGACGAGATCGGTCAGGGCCCGGGCGCAGGGGGCGTTTCCTGCCGGGGCGCGCCGGACGCCGGCGGGGTCGCGCCCGGTTCGGCGGCGGACGGCTGAACAGGGGCGGCAGCTTGCGGCTGAGCCGCACCATTTCCGTGCGTCCCCGGCGACGTCGATGCTGCCGCCTGCTCCTCGTCTGCCTCCTCCTCGGCGACGGACCCGTCCTCGAGCATGACCTTCACCTTGGTGAAGCCGGTGCCCTTGAGCGACTTGACCAGCCGCTTGCCGATCCCCGACGCCGCCTTGTTGAGCTGCAGCTGGACCAGCGCGGCATCCAGGTCGGTGTCGACGAACACCGAGCCCCACCGCGTGTTGGTTGCACCGGGAAACTGTTTCTCGAGCTCCTTCAACACCGCCTTCGGTGCCTTGACCCGGTCGAGCAGGATCAGTCCGGGCTGGCTCTTCTTGCCGTCGCCCATGCCGACCGCGCAGTTGACCGGCTCCTTCTTGGACTTCATGAGCAGCTTCTTCAGCTCGCCCTTGTCCATGGCAGACGCGAGTTCCTGAGCCATGCAAGCCTCCCATCGGCACTGTCGGCACGGCGTGAGGATCGGACCCGATGAGCCGGTTTGACCGGACGTCCGTTACGGGCGCGATCAAAAGGCACGTCGCGACGCGATCGGGCGACGCTCGTAGGTCGGGGCAATCACGTTTCCTATGAAGCGTATCACAGGCCCGGCGGATGGCACAGATCTTGCCGTCCCCCATAACGTTTCCGGGTCGGTGGCATCCGCGTGGGCTCCGGCGCGTTACCCCTGCGTCCGGCCATGCTGCGGCCGGGAATGGCGATCAGGGGAGCCACGGCGATGGACACGAATGAACTCAAGGGGGCGGAGCGCGAACTCGGCGGCGCGGCGCAGGAAGGCCTCGGCAACATCCTCGGCACGCCCGAGGACCAGGTTGCCGGCCGGATCAAGCAGGCGGCCGGCCAAGCCCAGCGCGCCTACGGCGCCGCCGTCGATGAGGTCGCCGACTATGTGCAGAACCAGCCGCTGACAGCACTGCTGATCGCCGGCGGCATCGGGTTCCTGCTCGGAGCGCTGATCGTCCGGCGCTGAACCGTATCGCCGCCAACGGTGTCGTCATGCCGGGGAATCGCCCGGCATGACGAGCCGGGGTGCCGGCTGCATCAGTCGCTCCGAGTCGCGCCCTCGAAGAACTCGCGCACCTTGGCGAAGAAGCCCTCGTTCTCCGGATGCCCGGCAGCGTGGCCGGTCATCTCTGCCTCGAACTGCTCCAGCAGCTCGCGCTGCTTGGCCGTCAGCTTGGTCGGCGTCTCGACGGACACCTGGATGTACATGTCGCCGCGCACCGCGCTGCGTAGCACGGAAAAGCCCTTGCCGCGCAGGCGGAACTGATCGCCCGTCTGCGTGCCCGGCGGGATCTTCACCTTCGCCTTGCTGCCGTCGATCACCGGCACCTCGATCTCGGCACCCAGCGCGGCCTGCGTGATCCGCAGCGGCACGCGCATGAACACGTTCGCTTGGTCGCGCTGGAAGATCGCGTGCGGGCGGATCGAGACATGCACGTACAGGTCGCCCGGCGGCGCGCCTTGCGGCCCGGCCTCGCCCTCGCCCGCCAGCCGGATGCGCGTGCCGTCCTCCACGCCCGGCGGGATCGTCACCTGCAGGCTGCGCTCGCTCTGCACCGTGCCGCTGCCGTGGCAGATCTTGCACGGATTGCGGATCACGCGGCCCTGGCCGCCGCAGGTCGGACACGTGCGCTCGACCAGGAAGAAGCCCTGCTGCGAACGGATCTTGCCGGCGCCCTTGCAGGTCGGGCACGCGTCGGCGGCGCGCTGCTTGTCGGCCGACCCGGTCCCCTCGCACACCGCGCACGCGACGCGGGTCGGGACGCGCAGCTGGGCCTTCGTGCCGGCGAACGCGTCGGTCAGGTCGATCTCGACGGCCTGACGGATGTCCGCTCCCGTGCGTGGGCGTCCGCCGCCCCGGCGGCCCATGAAGTCGCCGAACATCTGATCGAAGATGTCGCCCAGTCCGCCGGCGCCGAAGTCGAAGCCGCCGGCGCCGCCCGGGCCGCCCTGCTCGAACGCGGCGTGCCCGAAACGGTCGTACGCGGCGCGCTTCTGCTCGTCCTTCAGGACGTCGTAGGCCTCGTTGACCTCCTTGAACTTCGCCTCGGCCTTCTTGTCGCCGGGGTTGCGGTCCGGGTGGTGCTGCATCGCCGCCTTGCGATAGGCCTTCTTGAGGTCCTCCGCGCTGGCGTCCCGCGCCACACCCAACGTCGCGTAATAGTCCTGCTTCGACATCCGTCAGCCCTTCGCGGCGCTGCCACCAGAACGAGCTTGCGCCCGCCTGCCTGCGGAGCGGAGTCCGCAGATCGACGGGCGCAAGCCGCGTGCCAAGGTCAGCCCGCTATCAAGCGGACCGCTTCTTCTTCTCGTCGACTTCCTCGAACTCGGCGTCGACGACCTTGTCGTCATGCGCCGGGCCCGCATGCGGCGGCTCGCCGCCCGGACCCGCACCGTGCGCTGCCGTCTGTTCGGCCTGCTGGCGATACATCGCCTCGCCGATCTTCATCGCCGCCTGGCTCAGCCGCTCGGTCGCCGACTTCAGCGCCTCGATGTCGGTGCCCTCCATCGCGCTGCGCGCCGCGGCGATCGCCGCCTCGGCCTCGCCGTTGTCCTGGGCCGAGACCTTGCCCTCGTGCTCCTTCAGCGTGCGCTCGACCTGATGCGCCAGACCGTCCGCATGGTTCTTCGCCTCGATGAACTCGCGGCGCTTCTTGTCGGCTTCGGCGTTCGCCTCTGCCTCGCGCACCATGCGCTGGATGTCCTGCTCGTTCAGGCCGCCCGAGGCCTGGATGCGGATCTGCTGCTCCTTGCCGGTCGCCTTGTCCTTCGCCTGCACCGAGACGATGCCGTTGGCGTCGATGTCGAACGTCACCTCGATCTGCGGCACGCCGCGCGGCGCCGGCGGGATGCCGACCAGGTCGAACTGGCCGAGCGCCTTGTTGTCGGCCGCCATCTCGCGCTCGCCCTGGTAGACCTTGATCGTCACCGCCGTCTGGTTGTCGTCGGCGGTCGAGAAGATCTGGCTCTTCTTGGTCGGGATCGTGGTGTTGCGCTCGATCAGCCGGGTGAACACGCCGCCCAGCGTCTCGATGCCGAGCGACAGCGGCGTCACGTCCAGCAGCAGCACGTCCTTGACGTCGCCGCGCAGCACCGCGCCCTGAATGGCCGCACCCACGGCCACCACTTCGTCAGGGTTCACGTTTCTCGCGGGGTCCTTGCCGAAGAACTGCTTCACCGTCTCGATGACCTTCGGCATGCGCGTCATGCCGCCGACCAGGATCACCTCGCCGATCTCGCCCGCGGTCACGCCGGCATCCTTCAGCGCCGCCCGGCACGGCTCGAGCGTGCGCTCGATCAGGTCGGCGACCAGGCTCTCCAGCTTCGCCCGCGTCAGCTTCATCACCAGATGCTTCGGCCCGGTGGCGTCGGCGGTGATGAACGGCAGGTTGACCTCGGTCTCCTTGGACGACGACAGCTCGATCTTCGCCTTCTCGGCGGCTTCCTTCAGCCGCTGCAGGGCCAGCTTGTCGGTGCGCAGGTCGATGCCCTGCTCGCGCTTGAACTCGCTGGCGAGGTAGTCGATCACGCGAACGTCGAAGTCCTCGCCGCCGAGGAACGTGTCGCCGTTGGTGCTCTTCACCTCGAAAACGCCGTCGCCGATCTCGAGCACCGAGATGTCGAACGTGCCGCCGCCGAGGTCATACACGGCGATCGTGCCGCCGGTCTTCTTGTCCATGCCGTAGGCGAGCGCTGCCGCCGTCGGCTCGTTGATGATGCGCAGGACTTCCAGGCCGGCGATGCGGCCGGCGTCCTTGGTCGCCTGGCGCTGGCTGTCGTTGAAGTAGGCCGGGACGGTGATGACCGCCTGCGTGACGGTCTGGCCGAGATAGGCCTCGGCGGTCTCCTTCATCTTGCCCAGCACGAAGGCCGAGATCTGGCTCGGCGAATACTTCTGGCCCCGGGCTTCCACCCAGGCGTCGCCGTTGTCGCCGCGCACGATGGTGTAGGGCACCATGCCCTTGTCCTTGGCCACGATGGGGTCGTCGTAGCGGCGGCCGATCAGGCGCTTGACGGCGAACAGCGTGTTCGTCGGGTTGGTCACCGCCTGCCGCTTGGCCGACTGGCCGACCAGGCGCTCGCCGTTGTCGGCGAAGGCGACCATGCTGGGCGTGGTGCGCGCGCCCTCGCTGTTCTCGATGACCCGAACGTCCTTGCCTTCCATGATGGCAACGCAGGAGTTCGTGGTGCCGAGGTCGATGCCGATGACTTTACTCAAGTCCGTCTCTCCTTTTGCAGCGGGTGCCTGCGGCCCGGAGCACCGCACGCCACCCCCGGGGAATTTTCACCTAGCCGATGTATGGACCGGGCCCCCGCCTAGCAAGGGCTGACAACCCATTCATGCGGCCCGCGAGATCACACGAGAGGTGCGAAAGGGCGGTTACTGCCTAGGGTCCCGATTCCGAAGTTCGCGGAACTTCGGAATCAGAGTGGGACCCTGGAAATCAATGTCTTAGTGGCCTGCTTATCCCAGAAGTTCGCCAGCGAACTTCTGGGGCAGGACACCAGCCAAGTTCAAGGGCCTACTGGTCGGCCCGCGCCGGCTCGGCGCCCGCCGGGGAGCGCGCCACCACGACCATGGCCGGGCGCAGCAGCCGGCCGTTCAGCGTCCAGGCCGGCGTCCAGGCCTGCAGCACGCTGCCGGGCGTGGCGTCGGCGCTGTGCTGCTCGCTCATCGCCTGGTGCAGGTTGGGGTCGAAGGGCTGGCCCGTGGGGTCCTGCTGCTGCACGCCGTTGCGCTCCAGCAGGCCGATGAAGCTGCGGTAGACGCCCTCGAACCCCTCGCGCACCCGCGCCAGCAGTTCCGGCTCGTCGGGCGCGGAGGGCGGCAGGCTGTCGAGGCCGCGCTTGATGTTCTCGGCCGCCTCGACGACGTCGCGGGCGAATTTCTGCACCGCGAACTGCCGTGTCTCGTCGACCTCGCGGCGGGCGCGGGCGCGGACGTTCTGCACCTCCGCCTCGGCCCGCATCCAGCGGTCTTTCATCTCGGCCAGTTCGGTCTCGAGGGTGGCGATGCGCTTGGCCGCCTCGGCCAGCTCCTCGGGCGTGGCCGGCGGGTCCGGCTCGATCGGTTCGGCCGGGACAGGGGGGAAATCGCTCATGGCGCGTCAGGTAGGGCAGACGCGGGGGCGGAACAAGCGGCTGCACTTGCAGCGCGGCGCTCAGACCCTCACCAGACTACGGGGTGGATATCAGAACTTGGCGTAAGCGTCGCCGTCCGCGTCGCCTTCCCATTCCTCGAACTCGGCGATCGGGTCGTCCGTCCTGCCGCTCGTCAGTATGACCCGGCCCTCGCCGACGATCACGAGCACCTCCCTCTCGCCCTCGAGGTGCAGGGCTCCGATCGCCTGCGCCGGCAGCTTCATCGTGCCGTCGGCCGCGACCTCGACGACCCACGCCGTGTCGGCAACCCGTCGCTGTCCGCCGCCAACCATCGTCGCCTCCCTCAGATGCCTAACCGAGGAGCCGCCCCACGACCCGCGCCGTATAGTCCACCACCGGGATGATCCGCCCGTAGTTGATGCGCGTCGGGCCGATCACGCCGATCGCGCCCACGATCCGCCCGCTCTCCGAGCGCGCCGGCGCCACCACCATCGAAATCCCCGTCGTCGCGAACAGCCCGCTCTCGGCGCCGATGAAGATCCGCACGCCCTCCGACGTCTCGGCGAGCTCCAGCAGGCGCAGCATCGTCTCCTGCGCCTCCAGCCGCTCGAACAGGCCCTGGATCGCCGCCAGCCGCTCGACCTGCGTCACGTCGGCCAGCAGCTTGGCCTGGCCGCGCACGATCAGGCTGCCGCCGCGGCCCTCGCCGGTCCACGTCGCCAGCCCCGCCTCCACCACCTGCTGTGACAGCCCGTCCAGCGCGGTGCGGTCGGCGGCGATCTCCTCGGCCACGATCCGGCGCAGCTCGCTCAGGCCCCGCCCGGTCAGGTGCGCGTTCAGGTAGTTGCCCGCCTGCTGCAGCGCGCTCGGCGGCACGCCGGGCGGCAGGTCGATCACCCGGTTCTCCACCTGTCCGTCCGCGCCCACCAGGATCACCAGCGCCCGCCCCGAGCCCAGGGGCACGAACTCGATGTGGCGCAGCGGCCCCTCGCTCTTCGGCGCCAGCACCAGCCCGGCCGCGGCACTCAGCCCCGACAGCGCGCTCGACGCCTCGGCCAGCATGTCCTGCAGGCTGCGTCCCGAGGCCTCCAGCGCGCGCGCGATCGTCGCCCGCTCCTCCTCGCTGATCTCGCCGAACTGCAGCAGCCCGTCGACGAACAGCCGCAGCCCGCGTTCGGTCGGCAGCCGCCCGGCCGACGTATGCGGGGCGAACAGCAGCCCCGCCTCGGTCAGGTCTGCCATCACGTTGCGGATCGTCGCCGGCGACAGCGTCAGCGGCAGCCGGCGCGACAGCGTGCGGCTGCCCACCGGCTCGCCGGTCTCGACATACTGCTCGACGATCTCGCGCAGGATCGCCGCCGAGCGCGCGTCCAGCGACGGCGGCAGGCCGGTCGGGCGGCCGGTGAGCGGATCGAACGCGTCCATCGTCTCCCCTCTGGCCACCTCAGCTATGGGCGGCGCGAGGAACGGTCAACGCCTGCGCCTCGCCAGCGCGCCCCCGCCGGGCTATGCCCGCCTCGCGTCCACCCGAGGCCCATCATGCGCCCATCCGGCCGCGCCGCCGACGCCCTGCGTACGCTTTCGATCGAACCCGGCTTCGCCCGCCATGCCGAGGGCTCCTGCCTCGTGCGCGCGGGCTTCACCGAGGTGCTGTGCGCCGCCAGCGT
>DATEQV010000300.1:0-3927 GCA_035272265.1 Acidisphaera sp.
CCTGCGGCGCGACTTCGGCAACCGCGGCTATCTCGCGCTGACGCTGCGGCGGCGGCCGGACGAGGCGGCGCGGCTGCAGCGCCTCGCCGATATGGCGCAAGCGGTCGGCGTGCCCACGGCCGCCACCAACGACGTGCTGTATCACGAGCCGGAGCGGCGGCCGCTGCAGGACGTGGTGACCTGCATTCGCGAGAAGTGCCGGCTGGACGATGCCGGCTTCCGCCGCGAGCGCTTTGCCGATCGCTATCTGAAGGCACCGGACGAGATGGCGCGGCTGTTCCGCCGCCACCCGGATGCCGTCGCGCGTACGCAGGAGATCGCCGCGCGCTGCACCTTCGACCTGTCGGACCTGCGCTACCAGTATCCGGACGAGATCGAAGATCCCGCGCTCACGCCGCAACAGACCCTCGAAAAGCTCACCTGGGAGGGCGCGGCGCAAGTCTATGACGGCGCGATTCCCGACGACGTGCGCGCGCAGCTGGAACACGAGCTGCGGCTAATCGCGGAACTCGCCTACGCGCCGTATTTCCTCACCGTCCACAACATCGTCCGCTATGCGAAGGGGCAAGGCATCCTGTGCCAGGGACGCGGTAGCGCGGCCAACAGTGCGGTGTGCTTCGTGCTCGGCGTCACCGCCGTCGATCCGGTGCGATCCTCGCTGCTGTTCGAGCGCTTCGTTTCCGCCGAGCGCCGCGAGCCGCCCGACATCGACGTCGATTTCGAGCACGAGCGGCGCGAGGAAGTCATCCAGTGGGTCTACGACCATTACGGCCGCGACCGCGCCGCGCTGTGCGCCACGGTGATGCGCTTCCGCGCCCGCGGTGCCATGCGCGACGTGGGCAAGGTGCTCGGCCTGACGGATGACGTGACCGCCGCACTCGCGGGGCAGGTTTGGGGCTGGAGCGAGGAAGGTGTCGCGCCGGACAATGCGCGCGAGTTGAACCTGAATCTCGATGACCGGCGGCTGTCGCTGGCGCTGCAGCTTGCGCGCGAGCTGATCGGGTTTCCGCGCCAGCTCGGCCAGCATCCGGGCGGGTTCGTGCTGACGCGCGACAAGCTGTCCGACCTCGTGCCGATCGAACCGGCCAGCATGGAAGACCGGCAGGTCATCGAGTGGGACAAGGACGACATCGCCGCGCTGCGCTTCATGAAGGTCGACGTGCTCGGCCTCGGCATGCTCGGCTGCATGCGGCGCGCCTTCGATCTGCTGCGCACGCATCGCGACATCGAGCTGTCGATCGCCACGATCCCCGCCGAGGATCCGGCGACCTACGCGATGATCCAGCGCGCCGATACGCTGGGGACGTTTCAGATCGAGAGCCGCGCGCAGATGTCGATGCTGCCGCGGCTGAAGCCGCGGACGTTCTACGACCTGGTGATCGAGGTGGCGATCGTCCGCCCCGGCCCGATCCAGGGCGACATGGTGCATCCGTATCTGCGCCGGCGCGAGAACCGCGAGGCGGTGGAATACCCGACTCCGGAACTCGAGGCGGTGCTGCGCAAGACGCTGGGCGTGCCGCTGTTCCAGGAGCAGGCGATGAAGGTGGCGATGGTGTGCGCCGGCTTCACGCCGAGCGAGGCCGACCAGCTGCGCCGCTCGATGGCGACGTTCAAGTTCACCGGCGGCGTCAGCCATTTCCACGACAAGCTGATCCAGGGCATGATCGCGCGCGGCTACACGCCGGAATTCGCCGCGCGCACGTTCAAGCAGATCGAAGGCTTCGGCAGCTACGGGTTCCCGGAAAGCCACGCCGCCAGCTTCGCGCTCATCGCCTATGCCAGCAGCTGGCTGAAGTGCCATCATCCGGACGTGTTCTGCTGCGCGCTGCTGAACGCGCAGCCGATGGGCTTCTACGCGCCCGCTCAGGTCGTGCGCGACGCGCGCGAGCACGGCGTCGAGATACGCCCGGTCGATATCAATCGCAGCGACTGGGACTGCACGCTGGAGCATGCCGACGGCGCGCGTCTGGCGGTGCGCCTCGGGATGCGCATGGCGAAGGGTCTGTCGTCGGTCGATGGTGCTGCGATTGTCGATGCCCGCGCGTCCCGTGCGTTCGCGAACGTGCGCGACGTGTGGCGGCGCGCTCGTGTCGGCGCCGGGGCGCTGGAGCGGCTGGCGGAGGCGGACGCGTTCGCCTCGCTCGGGCTGGATCGGCGCGCGGCGCTGTGGGAGGTGCGCGCACTCGGCGAGAAGCCGCTGCCGTTGTTCGCCGGGGTGGACGAGGGCGCCGAACCGGCGGTCGCGCTCGCGCCGATGACGGCGGGCAAGGAGGTGGTCGAGGATTACGGCAGCGTCGGCCTGTCGCTGCGCCGGCACCCGGTGGCGTTCCTGCGCGAGGAGCTGGCCCGGCGGCGCATGATCACCTGCTCGGCGCTGGCCGACATCACGCAGGGACGGCGCGTCACCGTGCCGGGCATCGTGCTGGTGCGGCAGCGGCCCGGCTCGGCGAAGGGCGTGATGTTCGTGACACTGGAGGACGAGACGGGACACGCGAACCTGATCGTCTGGCCCAGTGTTTTCGAACGGTATCGCCGCATCGTGCTGTCGGCCGGCATGCTCGCCTGCACCGGCAAGGTGCAGCGCGAGGGTCTGGTGATCCATGTCGTCGCGGAGACGCTGGAGGATCTGTCCGACCTGCTGCGCAGCGTCGGCGCGCGCGAGGCGCCGTTTCCGCTGGTGCAGGGGCGGGGCGACGAGGCGAAACATGGCGGCAGTCCGGATCAGCGGGAGACGGCGGCGCTGCGCCGCAAGCCGCGGGACATCTGCCCGCCGGAGTCCGGACCCGGCATCAAGGTGCCGACGCGGGACTTTCGGTAGTATCGTATGATTTGAACCGTTGTCGCGCAGCCGTTCCATTACCGTCATGGCTGGGCTTGGCCCGGCCATCCACGACTTCGCCGCGCTGGAAGGCAAGAAAATCGTGGATGACCGGCACAAGGCCGGTCATGACGGGAGAACAAGGTCGGTCATGACGGGTGAAATCATCGGCTACCAACCCGCGCTTCCCGGGGCGCCTTTGAACGGGCCGGTGAGGTTGCTGGTGATCCAGCCGCCGTAGAAGCCGCCGGGCTGCGGCGTGACTTGCTCGTCGCCGACGAAGCAGGCGTCCATGCGGCCGGCATAGACGGCGACGTGGTCGCGGATCGGCGCGAAGTCCGGCGTGGGGTCGGGGTAGCTCCAGCCGGCGTCGTGCTCGGTGCGGCCGCCGCCGGCGAGCGTCCAATAGACGGCGGCGCCCTTCCATTCGCAGAAACTGCGGCGGGCGCTCGCGACCAGCGCGCCACGAACGAACGCGTCAGGCGGCAGGTAGTAGGCCGGCGGATGGCTGGTCTCCAGTACGCGCCAGCCATCGGCGGTGTCGGCGATCGTTTCGCCGCCGAGGACCACGCAAAGGCGCTGCGGCACACGCTCCAGGCGGGGCGGGCGGGGGTAGTTCCAGACGTTCTCGGGGGGCAACGGCGTGCTCACGTCAACCCCGTGAACAGCGCGGTCGAGAGGTAGCGCTCGGCGAACGAGGGGATGATGACGACCATCATGCGTCCCTCGTTCTCGGGTTGCCGCGCGACGTCCATCGCCACGTGCAGGGCAGCGCCCGAGGAGATGCCGACCGGGATGCCCTCGCAGCGGGCGCACAGGCGGGCCGCCGCGATCGCCTCGCGCTCGGTCACCGTGCGCACCTCGTCGATCACGCTGAGGTCCAGCACCGCCGGGCAGAAGCCGGCGCCGATGCCCTGAATGCCGTGCGGGCCGGCCTCGTCGCCGTTCAGCACCGCGCTCTCGGCGGGCTCCAGGCCGATCACGCGCAGCCCCTCGCGCCGCGGCTTCAGCGTGCGGGCGATTCCGGTCAGCGTGCCGCCGGTGCCGAGGCCGCCGACCACCATGTCGACCCGGCCCTCGGTGTCGGCCCAGATCTCCTCGGCGGTGGT
>DATEQV010000301.1:0-8544 GCA_035272265.1 Acidisphaera sp.
GGCCTGGCCTGCGCCAATGCCGCCCGCAGGCGGTCCAGGTCCGGCTGCACGACGTGGCTGAGCGGCTTGGAGCGCCGCGTGAACCGGGCGAGCAGGCCCGCGATCAGAGGCCCGATGCCCTCGGGCAGCAGCAGCACGACGACCAGCAGCAGCAGCCCGTAGAAGAAATTGCCCAGCCGCGCGAGGGGTGCCACCGCTTCCGGCAGGGCGGTCAGGACCACGGTGCCGAGCAGCGGGCCGACGATGCTGCCGCGGCCGCCGATGATGATGCAGACGAAGAAGAACAGGCCGATGTCGAATGCGAAGGTTTCGGGCGTGATGTAGCTTTGCAGCGCCGCGAACAACGCGCCGCCGATCCCGGCGGTGATGCTGCTGAAGACGAACACGGTGAGCTTGCTGCGGAAGATCGAGATGCCGGCGCCGGCGGCGGCGACGGGACTGTCGCGCACGGCGAGCAGTGCCCTGCCCCACATGCCGCGCGCGACGTTCCAGGTCAGCAGCGTGATGAGCGACGCGACGATCAGCACCAGCCAGTAGAAGCCCGCCGGCGACGCGGCAGGCGGCGGAAAGCCCGGCACCGGCAGGCCGATGCCGCCGCCGGTGAGGTCGCCGAGGGCGAGCGACAGTTCGGAGACGATCAGCGAGAACGCGAGTGTCGCCATCGCGAAGTAGAAGCCCGGCAGGCGCAGCGACGTCAGGCCGAGCAGCAGTCCGCACACGCCGCCGACTCCGCCGGCGGCGAGCATGGCCACGTACGGCGGCCAGTCGTACGTGCCGGCCAGGATCGCATAGGCATAGGCACCGATCGCCAGCAGCCCGACATGGCCGATCGACAACTGGCCGGAATAGCCGACGACGAGGTTGAGTCCCGCGATCAGCACCCAGTAGACGCCGATCAAGGTGGCGAGATGGATGTCGTACTGGTTCGTCGCCCATTCCGGCAGCGCCGCAAGTGCTGCGAGCACGACGACGGCGATGGCCGGACGCATCAGACCGCGCGCATCCCGCGCGCGCCGAACAAGCCCTCGGGCCGCACCAGCAGCACGAGCATCAGCAGGCCGACCGCGATCGTCTGCTGGAACTGCCCGCCGAAGTAGAACGTGGCGAAGGCGCCGAGCAGGCCGAGTGCCAGACCGCCGACCACGGCGCCCAGGCTGCTGCCCAGGCCGCCGACCGCGATGGCGATGAAGCCGTTGAGCGTCAGCGAAAGGCCAGCGCGAAATAGGCGAAGGTGAGCTGGCCGGCGGCGAAACCCGATAGGCCGCCGAGCGCGCCGGACATCGCATACGACACCATCCGCACGCGGTCGGTCGATATGCCGCGCGCCCGTGCGGCGAACGCGTCCTCCGATGTCGCGTGGAACAGCCTGCCCCACATGGTGCGACGATACAGCAGCTCCAGGCCGCACACCGCCAGCACCATCACACCGATCGGCAGCCAGAACTTCTGGTCGGCGACCCCATCGGCGAAGTCCTGCGGAAAGATGCGCGGGAACGGCCGCGGCTCGGTGCCCCACCACAAGGCCACCGACTGCTGCGCCATCGTCGCCAGCGCGAGCGTGCTCAGCAGCCACAAATGCTCGTCCGAGCGGGCCAGCACGCGGCGCACCGCGACGAGTTCCGTCAGCACGCCGAACAGCGTGCCGACCGCGAGCGACCCGAGCAACGCGACCGGCACCGGCAAGCCGAGGACGAAGATCATCCACGCCCCGGCCACGGCGCCGAGCATGGTGATGTGCCCCGTCGTCACGCTCAGCACGCGCGACGTGGCGTACATCAGGTTGTAGATCAGCGCCGCCGTCGCGTAGATCGCGCCCGTAGCCAGGCCCGAGACGATGGCGGGCAGCACGCGCGCGCGCTCAGCGCGGAGCCGCCTGGTAGCTGCCCTCCTTGAACGTGCCGCCGATGTTCATGACCAGGCCGCTGTCGGGAAACCCGTTGTGGTTCGTCGGCGTCCACGTGTACGTGCCGTACACGCCTGGATAGTCGGTCGTGTGCTCGAGCACATCCTTGATCTTGTCCGGATCGAGCGAGTTCGCCTTGGTCGCCGCATAGGCGACGACCTTCATCGAATCGTAGCCCAGCGCGACCCACCAGAAGGTGAAGTCGATCTTGCCGCCCATCATCGGCTTGATCGCGTCCATCAGCGCCACGGTGCGTTCGGGCAGCTTGCCGTCGACATAGGTGGTGCTGGCGTAGCCCGCGGCGAACACGTTGTCCCAGTACGACGGTTTGTTGAGCAGCGCCTTGATCGGCAGCGCCATCAGCGCCGGATGCCCCACCACCGGCACGTCCCAGCCCATGTCGCCGCGCGTGTTCAGCAGCCGCGCCAGCATTCCCGTCGCCGCCGACCACGGCATGACGACGTCCGCACCGGCGGCGCGCGCCTTGTTCATCTCGTCGGTCAGGTCGGTCTTGTTGGGGTCGATCAGCACCGAATAGACTGGCGTGATCCCGGCCTTCTCCAGCAGCGCGGTCGCCGTCTTCGCACTCGACGTGCCGTAGCCCGAGGTGTCGCCGATCACCGCCACCTTGCGGCGCTTGAGCACATCGAGGGCGTAGGTGTTGGCCGTCGCGATCCACTGCGTGTTGGTGTTGATGGTGCGGAACGCGAGCGGGTATTTCGCCGGGTCGGTCAGCTGGTCGAGCGAACCGATGACGATGTCCGGGATGCCGGCCTTGGCGAGCGCCGGCACGACCGCGAGCGCCTCGCCGGAATTCACCGGACCGATGACGAACTGCACCTTGTCGGCGAAGACGAGCTGCTGGGCGAGGTTGAGCGCCTTGACCGGATCGCCGGCGGTGTCGCGCGTCAGCAGCTCGACCTTGTGGCCGAGGATGCCGCCCGCTTTGTTGATCTCGTCGACGGCGTACAGGACGCCCTGGTTCTCGGCGATGGCGGCGGAGGACAAAGGCCCGGTCAGCGACGACAGCCAGCCGATCCTGACGGTGTCCTGCGCACGTGCCTGCAGGCTGGCGAGCAGCACCGACACGACGACGAAAGCCCGCAGCAGCCCGGCCATGAACGTTCCCCCTGCTAGGTGACTTCCGCACCGTCGGCGCGATGCTTGCGGGGGCTCGGGGCGCCTGTCAAGACGTTCTGTGTCCCGGAACGCCAGACCGGATTTGCGATCTGCAAGGCTGGATTGTGGTGTCTTCGCGTTTTTCCACACGGAATGACGCTTGACCCTGCGGCGGAAAACGCGTGCCATGACACCGCACGGGCAAGAGCAGCCCGGCAGCGGGGAAACGGGACTTGAGCTGGATCACAGGCGCCGGTCTGACGCGCTTCGGCCGCATCGAGGGCCGCAACACGCTGGACCTGATGAGCGCGGCGGCGACGGCGGCGCTGGCCGACGCCGGACTGCGGCGCGGCGACATCGACGGCCTGCTGACCGGCTACTCGACGACCATGCCGCATATTATGCTGTCGACGGTGTTCGCCGAGCATTTCGGCCTATTGCCGCACTATTCGCACGGGATTCAGCTCGGCGGCGCGACCGGCTTCGCGCTGGTGATGCTGGCGCACGAGCTGGTGGAAGCCGGCGTGGCGCGCCACGTGCTGGTGGCCGCGGGCGAGAATCGGCTGACGGGACAGACGCGCGACGCGGCGATCCAGACGCTCGCGCAGGTCGGCCACCCGCGCTACGAGGTGCCGCTCGGCCCCACCATCCCCGCCTATTATGGCCTCGTCGCGTCGCGCTACATGCACGAGACCGGTAGCACACCAGAGGACCTGGCCGAGCTTGCGGTGCTGATGCGCCGCCACGCGTGCCTGCATCCGGGCGCGCAGTTCCGCGATCCGATCACCGTCGCCGACGTGCTCGCATCCAAGCCGATCGCCGAGCCGCTGCGCATCCTCGACTGCTGCCCGGTCTCCGACGGCGGTGCCGCGGTGATCGTCAGCCGCGAGCGGACCGGCGCGCCCGGCGTGGGGATCATCGGTTGCGGCCAGGCGCACACGCATCAGCACGTCTCGGCCGCACCCAGCCTCGCCCGGTTCGGATCGGCGGACGCGGCGCGGCGCGCCGGGCTGGGCGCGCGCGTGTCGTTCGCCGACCTGCGTTATGCGGCGATCTACGACAGCTTCACGATCACGCTCGCGATCCTGCTGGAGGAACTCGGCCTGGCGCCGCGCGGCGCCGCCGGGGCGGTCGCGCGCGACGGGTCTTTCGGCATCACCGGCCGCCTGCCGCTGAACACGCATGGCGGGTTGCTCAGCTACGGCCATTGCGGTGTGGGCGGCGCGATGGCGCATCTGGTCGAGACGTATCTGCAGATGACGTCCCGAGCGGGCGCGCGGCAGGTCGCCGGCCCGTCGCTAGCGCTGCTGCATGGCGACGGCGGCGTGCTGTCGTCGCATGTCAGCCTTCTGCTGGAGCAAGCACGATGACCGATTGGACCGAAGGCGCGCCCGCGATCGTGTTCCAGCACTGCGGTGCATGCGGCGCCACGTGGTATTTCGCCCGCGAGTTCTGCCCCGAGTGCGGCGCGCCCGACCCGCAGTGCCGCGTCGCATCCGGGCGCGGGCGTGTGTACGCGATCACCACCGTCACCCGCGCCCCCTCGCCCGAACTGCGCGAGCTGGCGCCGTATCGGATCGCGCTGGTCGACATGGAGGAGGGGTTCCGCGCCATGACGCATGCGGCCGATGACGTCGCGATCGACGATCCGGTGCAGACGCGGTTCGTGCCGTTCGGTACGCTCACGATCCCGTTCTGCGAACGCCGCGAGATCGCCGCATGAGCGCGGATCTGCGGCTGGTGCTCGATCCGGCGTCGGTCGCGATCATCGGCGCGTCGGGGAATCCCAACAAGATCGGCGGACGCCCGGTCGATTACCTGCGGCGCTTCGGCTTCCGCGGCCAGATTTTTCCGATCAACCCGAAGCGGCGGGAAATCCAAGGGCTGCCGAGCTATCCAAGCCTGGCCGCGTTGCCAGCGCCGCCCGACGTGGCGATCATCGCAGTGCCCGGCGAGGACGCCGTCGCCGCGGTGGACGCGTGCGCCGAGGCGGGCGTGAAGATCGCGATCATGATGGCATCCGGCTTCGGCGAGACCGAAGGCGGCAAGGCCCAGGAACGCGAGATGGCGGCGCGCGCACGCGCGCGCGGGATGCGCGTGGTCGGGCCGAACTCGCAGGGTCTCGCGAACTTCGCCACCGGCGCGGTCGTCAGCTTCTCGTCGATGTATCTCGAGGCGCCGCCGCAGGACGGGCCGGTCGGCATCATCAGCCAGAGCGGCGCGATGAGCGTGGTGCCGTACGGCATGCTGCGCGGCCGCGGCATCGGCATCCGGCACTCGCACGCGACCGGCAACGACTGCGAGGTGACGGCGTCCGAACTGGCAATCGCGGTGGCGCAGGACCCGGAGCTGCGCGTGCTGCTGCTGTATCTGGAGGGCATCGCCGACCCGCATCACCTCGCCGAAGCAGCGCGCGTCGCGCATGCGCGCGATCTGCCGATCCTGGTGCTGAAATCGGGCCGCACGGCGGCCGGCCAGGCGGCGGCACAATCGCACACTGGCGCGCTCGCCAACGAGGACCGGGTGGTGGACGCGTTCCTGCGCCAGCACGGCATCCGCCGCGTGCGCGACACCGAGGAGATGGTCGACGCCGTCGAGCTGTACCTGAAGGGCTGGAAGCCGAGCGGCCGGCGGCTGGTGACGATCAGCAACTCGGGCGCGGCCGGCGTGATGGCGGCGGATGCAGCGTCGGAGACCGGGATGCCGATGGCGACGTTGTCCGACGAGACGCAGGCCGGCTTGCGCGCCGTGCTGCCGACCTTCGCCGCGACCGGCAATCCCGTCGACATCACGGCGGCCCTGCTGACCAACAGCGGTCTGTTCAGCCAGATCCTGCCGGTGATCGCCCGCGATCCCGGGGTGGACGCATGCCTGATCAGCATCCCGGTCGCGGGGGCTGCGTACGACATCGCGACGTTCGCCCGCGATTCCGCTTCGTTCGCCGCGAGCACCAGCAAGCCGATGGCGGTCGTCGCGACACAGAAGCTGGTCGCGTCACCGTTCAAGGCCGCCGGTCTGCCGGTCTATATGTACGAGACGCGGGCGATCCGGGCGCTGGACGGTTTCATCCGCCATCACGAGCTGATCGACCGCGCGCGACGCCATCCGCGCGCCACAGCGCCCGCCGCTGTCGCGACAGGCAAGGGCAGGCTGCTGAACGAGGCGGAGAGCCTCGCGCGTCTGGCGTCCGCCGGCGTGCCGGTCGTCGCGCACCGGCTCTGCCGCACGGAAGACGAGGCCGAGGCGGCGTTGCAGGCGCTTGGCGGACGCGTGGTGGTGAAGGGCTGCTCGCGCGACGTCGCGCACAAGTCGGAACTGAACCTCGTGCGGCTCGGACTCACCGATGCACAGGCAGTGCGCGCTGCCTTCGCGGAGTGCCGTCGCATCCTGCAAGACGGCGGGTTCGCCTTCGACGGCGTGCTGGTCGCCGCCATGTCGCGCGGGCGGCGCGAGATGGTGATCGGCGCGCATCGCGATCCGACCTTCGGACCGGTGGTGCTGCTGGGGGACGGCGGGAAATACATCGAGGCGATGCCCGACACCGCGCTGCTGCTGCCGCCGTTCGATGCCGAGGACGTGCAGGCGGCCCTGGCTGGCTTGCGCATCGCACCGGTGCTGCGCGGCGTCCGGGGAGAACGGCCGATGGACATCGCGGCGTTCACCGCCGCGGCGATCGCGGTCGGACGGCTGATGCTGGACGCGCCGGACATCCTCACGTTGGACATCAACCCGATGCTGCTGGGCAGCGCCGGCGAAGGGTGCGTCGCCATCGACGCCGTCATCGTCAGCGCACGGAAGGACTGACGCATGGCACGCAAGACGGTCCTGGTCGCGGGCGCGCACGGGCTGATCGGGCGCGCGCTGATCGAGCTTCTCGACAGCGCGCCGGACAGCGACGTCATCGGGCTTGGCCGGCGCGGCGGCGCCGTCGGCGAACGGGCGCGCATCGTCCCGGTCGATCTGCTCGACCGCACTGACGCGATGGACAAGCTCGGCCGCCTGACCGCGGTCACGCACATCGTCTTCGCCGCCTGGACGCCACCGAGACGCGCGCGGCCGAAGTGGCGCCCAACCTCGCGATTCTGCGCAACCTGCTGGACGCGGTCGCGCCGGCGGCGAAGGGACTGCGCCATGTCACGCTGATGGAAGGCGCCAAGGCCTACGGCAGCCATCTCGGCGGCTTCATGACGCCGGCGTTGGAAACCGACCCGCGCCACATGCCGCCGAACTTCTATTACGACCAGGAAGACTACCTGCGCGCCATCCAGCCTCACACCGCATGGTCCTGGACGGTGTTCCGCCCGACCGTCGTCTATGGCATCGCCGTGGGCAATCCGATGAACGTCACGACCGTGATCGGCGCATATGCGGCGATCTCGCGCGAGCTCGGTTTGCCGATGCGCTTCCCCGGCAGCCAGACGGCCTACACGGTGCTCAACCAGGGCGTCGACGCGGGGCTGATCGCGCGCGCCATCCTTTGGGCCGGCGAGAGCGAGCGGGCGCGCAACCAGATCTACAACATCACCAACGGCGACCTGTTCCGCTGGTCGCGCATGTGGCCGCACATCGCGCGCCGCTTCGGCATGGACACCGCCGAGCCGCAACGCTTCCCGCTGGCCGAGTTCATGGCCGACAAGGAGGCGCTGTGGACCGCCATGGTCGCGTGCTACGGATTGCAGCCGACGCCGTTCCGCGACGTCGTCGGCTGGCCGTTCGGCGAGTTCGTCCTGCAGCGCGACTTCGACCACGTGCTCGACACGACCAAGCTGCGCGCGCACGGGTTCGACGGGTTCGAAGACACCTGCAAGATGTTCGACCGGCAGTTCGAACAGATGCAGCGCATGCGCATGATCCCCCGCCTCGACGAAGGGAGCCTGCGGTGAACCTGCGGGAGATCGCCTCGGGCCTGCGCTTCCCCGAGGGGCCGGTCGCGATGCGCGACGGATCGGTGCTGCTGGTCGAGATCGAACGGGGGACGCTGCTCCGCGTGCAGCCGGATGGCAGCAAGCACGTCATCGCCCGCCTCGGCGGCGGGCCGAACAGTGCGGCCATCGGTCCCGACGGAAAGTGCTACGTCTGCAACAACGGCGGCTTCAAGTGGACCGACGACGAGACCGGTCTGCGCCCGATCCTGCAGGCGGACGACTACAGCGGCGGCCGGATCGAGCGCGTCGACCTCGGCACCGGCGCGGTGGAGACGCTCTACACCGCAAGCGACCAGGCGCAACTGCGCGGTCCCAACGACCTCGTGTTCGACCGTCACGGCGGGTTCTACTTCACTGATCTCGGCAAGGCGCGGCACCGCGACCTCGATCGCGGCGCGGTCTGCTACGCGCGCGCCGACGGCAGCCTGATCCGCGAAGTGGCGTTCCCGATGTTCACGCCGAACGGCGTCGGCCTGTCGCCCGATGGTGCGACGCTCTACGTCGCAGAGACCGAGCCGGCGCGGCTGTGGGCCTTCGATCTCGCCGAGCCGGGCGAGATCCGGCGCCAGCCCTGGCCGTCGCCGCATGGCGGACGGC
>DATEQV010000302.1:0-16385 GCA_035272265.1 Acidisphaera sp.
CGGGATCAGCTCGTGCACGTTCGTGTAGCCGGCGCTGTAGCAGACCTTTTCGCTCTCGATACCCGACCAGGTAGGCGAGGAGATGATCTTGCGCGGCTGCGCCACGACGTCGCGGAAGCGGATCTTCTCGTCCTCCTTCGCTGCCGCCAGATGCGCATGCTCGCGTCCCGTCGCGCGGCTCAGCGCCTCCCACGCCTTCACCGCGACCTCGCCGTTGGTCTCCGGCGCGAGGCTGAGGATCACCTCGATCGCGTCAATGTCGGAGTCCATGCGCGGCTGGCCGTTCGGCGCGACACCGTTCAGCTCGCGCAGAAAGTCGATCTCGTGCTGCGTGTTCCAGCCGATCCCCTTGCCGCCGTTGCCGAGCTTTTCCATCAGCGGGCCGATCGAGCAGAAGCGCGCATACACGTCCGGGTAGTCGCGCTCGACCACGGTCACGGCAGGCATCGTGCGACCCGGCTCCGGTGCCGCTTGGCCGCGCTTCCAGTCGCGCACGTCATAGGGCTGCGCCAGCTCGCCGGCGGTGTCGTGCATGATCGGCGTCAGCACCACGTCGGTCTCGCGGCCGAGCACCTCCGGTGCCACGGCGGAGAACGCCTGCGCGATGCCCTTGTAGATCTCCCAGTCCGACCGCGACTCCCACACCGGATCGACCGCTGAGGACAGCGGGTGGATGAACGGGTGCATGTCGGACGTGTTGAGGTCGTTCTTCTCGTACCACGTCGCCGTCGGCAGCACGATGTCGGAATAGACGCAGGTCGTGCTCATGCGGAAGTCGAGCGTGACCAGCAGATCGAGCTTCCCTTCCGGCGCGCGATCGTGCCACGCGACCTCGTGCGGCTTCTCGCGCCCTTCCGCGCCCAGGTCCTTGCCCAGCACGCCGTTGCTGGCGCCGAGCAGGTGCTTGAGGAAATACTCGTGGCCCTTGCCGGACGAGCCGAGCAGGTTGGAGCGCCAGACGAACAGGTTGCGCGGCCAGTTGGCCGGATCGTCGGGGTCGTGGCAGGACAGATCCAGCTCGCCCGATTGCAGCGCGTGCGCGACGTACGGCTTCGGCTCCAGCCCGGCCGCCTTCGCCCGCGCGGCGATGGTCAGCGGGTTCTGCTTCAGTTGCGGCGCCGACGGCAGCCAGCCCATCCGCTCGGCGCGCACGTTGTAATCGATCATCGACCCGGTCCAGTCGCCTTCGGGTGCGGTGGGCGAGAGGATTTCGTCGATGCGCAGCGTCTCGTACCGCCACTGATCGGTGTGCGCGTAGAAGAACGACGTGGAGTTCTGCTGGCGCGGCGGGCGGCTCCAGTCCAGCGCGAACGCGACCGGCGTCCATCCGGTCTGTGGCCGCAGCTTCTCCTGCCCGACATAGTGCGACCAGCCGCCGCCGGACTGGCCGACGCAGCCGCACAGCACCAGCAGGTTGATGATCCCGCGGTACGCCATGTCCATGTGGTACCAGTGGTTCAGCCCGGCGCCGAGGATCACCATCGAGCGGCCGCTGGTCTTCTCGGCGTTGGACGCGAACTCGCGGGCGACGTGGATGATCTGCGCGCGGGGCACGCCGGTGACGCCTTCCGCCCAGGCGGGCGAGAACGGCTCGTTGTCGTCATAGCTCGCCGGAATGTGCTCACCGCCCAGGCCGCGATCGACGCCGTAATTGGCGCACAGCAGGTCGAAGACGGTCGTGACCAGCACGCTGCCGTCTTTCAGCGCCAGCGACCGCACGGGCACGTTGCGCGTCAGCACGTCGGGGTGGTCGGTGGCGGCGAAGTCGTGCGGCGCCGTGCCGCCGAAATACGGAAACGCCACAGGTGCCGTCTCACCGCCGGCGAGCGTCAACGCGAGCGACACATCGGCCCCGCCGCTCTCCTTCTCAGTCAGGTTCCACTTGCCCTGCTCGCCCCAGCGGAAGCCCACCGAACCGAGTGGCGCCACCGGCTTGCCGTTGGCGTCCAACGCGACCGTCTTCCAGTCGGGGTTGTTGGTCTCGCCGAGCGCATCGGCGAAGTCGGCCGCGCGCAGCAGACGTTCGGGAATAAGGCGGTCGCCCTGCCGCACCAGCCGCACCAGCATCGGCAGGTCCGTGTAGCGCCGCACGTAGTCGGCGAAATACGGCACGCTGCGTTGCAGGTGGAACTCGCGCAGGATCACGTGGCCCATCGCCAGCGCCAGCGCCGCGTCCGTGCCTTGCTTCGGGTGCAGCCACAGATCGGCGAACTTGGTCGCCTCCGCATAGTCGGGCGAGACGACGACGCTCTTCGTCCCCTTGTAGCGGACCTCGGTGTAGAAGTGCGCGTCGGGCGTGCGGGTCTGCGGGACGTTCGAGCCCCACAGTATCAGGAAGCCGGCATTGTACCAGTCGGCACTTTCCGGCACGTCGGTCTGCTCACCCCATGTCATCGGGCTGGCCGGCGGCAGGTCGCAGTACCAGTCGTAGAACGACATGCACACGCCGCCGAGCAACGACAGATAGCGCGCGCCGGCGGCGTAGCTGACCATCGACATGGCGGGGATAGGCGAAAAGCCGATTACCCGGTCCGGCCCGTACGTCTTCACCGTGTAGGCGTTGGCGGCGGCGATGATCTCGTTGACCTCGTCCCACGTCGCGCGCACGAACCCGCCCAGCCCGCGCTTGCCGACGTAGCTCGCGCGCTTGTCGGCGTCCTCGACGATCGACGCCCACGCGGCCACGGGCGTGCGCGTCGCCCGCGCCGCACGCCACAGCTTCAGCAACCGCCCGCGCACCATCGGGTATTTCACCCGGTTCGCCGAATACAGATACCAGGAATAGCTGGCGCCGCGCGAACAGCCGCGCGGCTCGTGGTTCGGCAGGTCGGGACGCGTGCGCGGATAGTCGGTCTGCTGCGTCTCCCACGTGACGATCCCGCCCTTGACGTAGATCCTCCACGAGCACGAGCCGGTGCAGTTCACGCCGTGCGTGGAGCGGACGATTTTGTCGTGCTGCCAGCGCTTGCGGTAGCCGTCCTCCCAGTCGCGCGGCTCGTCGGTGACGATGCCGTGGCCGTCCGCGAAGGTGCCGACCTGTTTGCGGAAGAAGGTCAGCCGATCGAGGAAATGACTCATGCCCGGGCTCCCGCAAGGACGGCCTCCACGGCGAGAGACAGCCGCAGGGTGCGGTGGATTTGTCCGGGACGCGGGCTCGGCGGGCATTGATTCTGATCAACGCTGTTCCGTGACGAATCTGCTTTGAGGGCGTGACTAAGATCACGCCAACAAAGCGGAGCCGATGGAAGCTGAGCTAACCCCCGCCCCGGCGGCACCGGCCGCGCCTGCCGCGACATCGCTGGACGCCTTGCAGCGGACGCCCTGGCTCAGCGCGGTTCCGGCGCCGACGCTGGAGCATCTCGCAGCGCACGCGGTGCTGCATCGCGTCCCGGCCGGCAGCCTGCTGTTCGAACGGGCGGAGACGCCCGCCTTCGCGCAGTTCGTGATCGGCGGCTCGGTCGAGCTGCTCGCCGTGCGCGGCGGCGACGAGATGCTGGTCGAGCGCGTCGAGCCCGTGGACCTCATCCTGGTGGCCGCCGTGCCGAACCAGCAGCCCTACCTGCTGCGCGCCCGCGTGCTGGGCGAGGCGCAGCTGCTGCTGGTGCAGGTGGACGTCTTCCGGCGCGCGGTCGGCGCGGATCATGCGCTGTGCCTCGCCGTGCTCGCCTGCCAGGCGGCGCAGTTCCGCCGCCAAGTCAAGCAGGCGAAGAACGTCCGGCTGCGCTCCGCCGAGGAGCGCGTCGGCTGCTACCTGCTGCTGCTGGTCACCAGCGCGCCCGCCGGCGAGCCGGTGCGGCTGCCGATGGAGAAGCGACTGATCGCCTCGCAGCTCGGCATGACGCGGGAGACGTTTTCGCGCTCCCTCGGCGTCGTCGCGCGGCACGGGCTGCGCGTCGACGGCGAGACGGTGCTGGCCGACGACATCGACGCCGCGCGGGCGCGCTTCCCCCTCGACCCGTTGATCGACGGGGCCGAGCCCGTCGCCCCGCTTCCGCTTCAGGCATCACGCGAGAACCCACGGAGACCGACATGACGACCCAGCCGATCACCCCGGCCGACCAAAGCCGGGCGTTGTGGCTGTCCACCTTCTCCTTCACGATCTGCTTCGCCGTCTGGGCGATCTTCGCCATCATCGGCATCCAGATCAAAGCGAACCTGGGACTGAGCGAGACTCAGTTCGGCCTGCTGGTGGCCACGCCGATCCTGACCGGTTCGCTCCTCCGGCTGATCCTCGGGATCTGGTCGGACCAGTACGGCGGGCGGCTGGTGTTCACGCTGACGATGCTGTCGGCCGCGGCGATGACGGCGCTGCTGACCTATGCCTACGACTATCCGACCTTCCTGCTCGCCGCCCTCGGCGTCGGCATCGCCGGCGCATCGTTCGCGATCGGCGTCTCCTACGTGGCGACGTGGTTTCCCAAGGAACGGCAGGGCACGGCGCTGGGCATCTTCGGCGCGGGTAATGTCGGCGCGGCGATCACCATCTTCATCGCGCCCACGGTGATGGTCGCGTATGGCTGGCAGACCGTCGCCCTCATCTGGGCGGGCGTTCTGGCGGCAACCGGCGTCGTCTTCTTCCTGCTGACGAAGGACGATCCGGATCTCGCGCGCCGCCGCGCGGCGGGTGCCAGGCCGGAGTCGATCCGGGCGATGCTGACGCCGCTGGCCAATGTGCAGGTGTGGCGGTTCTCGCTGTATTACTTCTTCGTCTTCGGCGGGTTCGTCGCGCTGTCGTTGTGGCTGCCGCGCTACCTGATCGGCGTCTACGGCGTCGACATCAAGACCGCGGGGATGCTCGGCGCGCTGTTCTCGATTCCCGCGTCGGTCTTCCGCGCCTATGGCGGCCACCTAGCCGACAAGTTCGGCGCGCGCCGGGTCATGTACTGGTCGTTCGGCGTCGCGGCGACGGGCACGTTCGTCCTGTCTTATCCGCCGACCCAGTACGTAATGCAGGGCATCCACGGGCCGGTGGCGTTCAGCGCGCAACTCGGTATCTTCGGCTTCGTGGCCGTCGCCTTCGTGCTCGGCTTCTTCATGAGCCTCGGCACGGCGGCGGTCTTCAAGCACATCCCGGTCTACTATCCCGACCGCGTCGGCGCCGTGGGCGGCGTGGTCGGGATGGTCGGCGGCCTCGGCGGCTTCGTGCTGCCGATCGCCTTCGGCGCGCTCGATGACCTGACGGGCATCTGGCAGAGCTGCTTCTGGCTGATGTTCGTCGTCGTGGTCACCTCGCTGGTCTGGATGCACGTCGCGATCCGGCAGATGGAGCGCCGCGCGCAGGCGGCCGGCGTGCCGGTGCGGACGCTGCCCGAGCTGCCCGAGATGGAGCTGGTGCACGGCCCTGCGCAGATTGGTGCGCTGGCAGCCCGCGGCGCGATCCGGGACTGGCGGCCGGAGGACCCGGTGTTCTGGCAGCAGCGCGGACGCGCGATCGCGCGGCGCAACCTGTGGATCTCGGTGCCCTGCCTGCTGCTGTCCTTCGCGGTCTGGATGGTCTGGTCGGTGGTGGTGGCGAAGCTGCCGTCGATCGGCTTCGCGTTCACCAACGACCAGCTGTTCTGGCTCGCCGCCCTCCCCGGCCTGTCGGGGGCGACGTTGCGCGTCTTCTACTCGTTCATGCCGGCGATCTTCGGCGGCCGGCTGTGGACCACGCTGACGACGTGGTCGCTGCTCGTACCCGCCCTCAGCATCGGCTTCGCCGTGCAGACGCCCGGCACCGCGTACTGGATCTTCCTGGCACTCGCGCTGCTGTGTGGCCTGGGCGGCGGCAACTTCGCCTCGTCGATGGCCAACATCTCGTTCTTCTTCCCCAAGGCGGAGAAGGGCAACGCGCTGGCGCTCAATGCCGGCCTCGGCAATCTGGGCGTCAGCGTGGTGCAGTTCGTCGTGCCGCTGGCGATCACCGCCGGCGTGTTCGGCTGGCTCGGCGGCGCGCCGCAGACGGCGGTGCAGAACGGCGTCAAGACCAGCCTGTGGCTGCAGAACGCCGGTTTCGTGTTCGTGCCGTTCATCGCCGCGAGCGCCTTCGCCGCGTGGTTCGGCATGGACGACATCACGACGATGAAGGCGTCGTTCGCCGACCAGGCGGTGATCTTCCGCCGCGCGCACACCTGGATCATGTGCTGGCTCTACACCGGCACTTTCGGCTCGTTCATCGGCTTCTCCGCCGCGTTCCCGCTGCTGACCAAGATCCTTTATCCGAACGTCGGCGCGCTGCAGTACGCCTTCCTTGGCCCGCTGGTCGGTGCGCTCGCGCGCGCGGCCGCCGGCAAGCCGTCCGACCGCTTCGGCGGCGCGCGAATCACGCTGTTTGTGTTCGTGGCGATGAGCCTCGGGACCGTCGGCATCCTCTACGCGATCGGGATGAAGGGCGACCCGACATCGTTCCCGGTGTTCTTCGCGAGCTTCCTGTTCCTCTTCGCCGCAACCGGCGTGGGCAACGCATCGACGTTCCAGATGATCCCCGCGATCATGCGCAAGGAGGTGGCGCGCCTGGAGCCCGGTCTGGGCGGTGCGGAGCTGGTCAAGCAGTCCGACAAGGAAGCCGCGGCCATCATCGGCTTCACCTCAGCGATTGCCGCTTATGGCGCGTTCTTCATCCCCAAGAGCTTCGGCACGTCGATCACCATGACGGGCGGCGCTCAGGCGGCGCTGTATGCCTTCCTGGCGTTCTACGTCAGCTGCATCGCGCTCACATGGTGGGTCTACGCGCGCCGGGGCGGCCTGCTGTACGACGTGGAGCACCAGCCGCGCGTCGGCGCCGCCGTGCACGTCGACTGAGGCGAGCCGAGATCAGGCCCGGACGTCCATGATCGGCTCTCCCAGTTCGGCGAGGATCGGCGTGATGCCGAGGCCCGGTCCGGTCGGCGCGGTCATGCGGCCGTCGACGCGCTGCGGCGCGCCGTCGGCGATACGGCGGGTGCCGTAGCTGTTGAAGTCGGTGGCGGCGAAGCAGAACTCGGCGGGCGTGGATTGCGCCAGATGCGCGATCGACGCGGTGACGATGTCGCCACCCCAGGTGTCCTCGATGATCATTGGGATTCCGGCGTCGACGCAGATGTCGCGCATCAGCCGAGACTTGGTGACGCCGCCGACCTTGGAGATCTTCAGGTTGATGACGTCCATCGCGTCGTCGGCGATCGCCTGCACCAGGATGCCGGGGTCGGTGATAACCTCATCGAGCACGAACGGACGCGACGTGCGGCGGCGGATGGAGCGGCATTCGCGGTAGGTTGGGCAGGGCTGCTCGATATAGACGTCGACCGAGGCGACGGCGGCGACCACCCGCGCGGCTTCGTGCATGGTCCAGCCGGTGTTGGCGTCGGCGTCGAGGATGTCGCCCGGCGGGAGCACTGCGGAGCACGCGGTGATGCGGGCGATGTCGTCGTCGGCATCGCCGCCGACTTTGAGCTGGAACTTGCGGTAGCCCTCGGACCGGTAGCGGCGGATGCTGTCGGCCATGCGCTCCGGCGTGTCCTGCGAGATGGCGCGGTAGAGGGCGATATCGGGCTGCGCCGCGCCACCCAGCAGCTTGCACACGGACAGGCCCGAAACCTTGCCCAGGATGTCCCAGCAGGCGATGTCGAGCGGCGCCTTCACGTATGGGTGGCCGCGCAGGGCGCCGTCCATGTGCCGGTTGATCGCCGTGAGGTCGGTCGGATCGCGGCCGATGAGCGAGGGTGCAAGCTCGAGCAGCCCCGTACGCACGCCACGTGCGTAGGCCGCCAGATAGGCCGAGCCGAGCGGCGTGCATTCGGCGTAGCCTGTGACGCCGGCATCGGTTTCGACCGCGACGACGGTGGCGTCGAACACCGCGACCGAGTTGTTGTTCGACCAGTTGTAATGGCCTTCGCGCAAGGGCAGATCGACCTGCCAGGCCTTGATGGCCGTAATCTTCATAGGGGGCTCCCTTCGCGCGGCGTCAGAGGACGGACTCCAGGAAGGCGACGGTTTCGGGCCTGGTCGGATTGCCGATCACCTGCTCCGGTGGGCCGATTTCGTGGATCTGCCCGGCGTGAAAGAATGCGACGCGGTCGGAGACTTCGCGCGCGAACGCGATCTCGTGCGTCACGACGATCATGGTCATGCCTTCCGAGGACAACATCCGCAGCGTGTCGAGCACTTCGCCGACGAGCAGCGGATCGAGCGCCGAGGTGACCTCGTCGAACAGCATGTAGGCCGGCTGCATCGCGAGCGCGCGGGCGATTGCCATGCGCTGCTGCTGGCCGCCCGACAGGCGCGAGGGATAGACATTCAGCTTGTCGCCAAGGCCGACATGGCGCAGCTGGGCGACCGCACGCGCCTCCGCCTCGCGGCGCGGCAGCCGCAGCACCTTGCGCGGCGCCAGCATGACGTTCTCCAGCACCGTCAGGTGCGGAAAGGCGTTCCACTGCTGGAAGACGATGCCGATCCGCTGGCGCAGCCGGTCGACGTTGGTGCCGCGCGCATGAACGTCGATACCGTCGACTGCGATGCGGCCGCCCTGGATCGGCTCGAGTCCGTTGACGCACATCAGCAGCGTGGACTTGCCTGACCCCGAGCCGCCGATCACGGATACGACCTCGCCCTTTTCGACGGTCATGGTGACGCCGCGCAGCACTTCCAGCGGGCCGTAGCACTTTCGGACATCGTCGATCTCAATCACGGTCGTTCCAGCTCCGCTCCAGCCTGGCGCCGATGCGTGCGATCGGGAAGCTCAGCGCAAAATAGATCGCGCCGGCTATCGAGAGGATCAGCAACGGCTCCTGCGTGCGCGTGATGATGATCTGGGCCGACCGCAAGAGCTCGATGATACCAAGCCAGAGGACGAGTGCGGAGTCCTTCATCAGGCCCAGCGCCAATCCGATCCAGCTCGGCAACGCGACGCGCAACGCCATGGGGAAGACGATCGAGGTCAGGTCCTGCCGCCATGTCAGGCCGAGCGAGCGGGCGGCGCGGCGGGTGGTGACCGGCACGGCGAGCACGCCCGCGCGCACGATTTCCGTGCAATAGGCAGCGCCGTAGACCGCGAGCACGACGCAGGCGACGGTGAAGTTGGACCAGGGCAGGCCGATGATCGGCTTGAAGGCGTTGGCGAGAATGAGCTGGATCAGCAGCGGCACCGAGCGGAAGGCATCTAGCACCGCGCCGAGCGGAGCGTTCAGCCACCACGGGGCGCCCGCGCGGACAAGCCCGAAGACGAGGCCGAGCAGCGTGCCGCCTGCCAGCGAGAGCAGGGTGATGACGAGCGTGGTGCCGGCGCCCTCGATCAGGAACAGCATGTCGTTCCAGCTGAGGGTGGCGGTGAACACGCGGCGGTCCCGGCGTCAGTAGCGGAACAGGCGCCAGGCGAGCAGGCGCGCGCCGAGCGTGACGAATTTGGCGATCAGGTAATACAGCACGGCGGCGATGGAGAAGAACTCGAACGTGCGGAAGGTGCGCACGTTCAGCTCCTGCGTGACACCCGAAAGGTCGGTGGCGAGACCCACGGTCAGGCCGAGTGCGGTCATCAGGATGGCCCAGATCATCTGGTTCGTGATCGGGTAGAAGACGATGCGGAACAGCTGCGGCAGCACCACCATCCGGAACGCCTGCGGCGCCGACATCCCGAGCGAGCGCGCCGCGCGCATCTGGGTCGGCGGCACGGCATTCAGGCCGCCGCGAAAGGTTTCGGCGAGATAGCCCGCGTTGTTGAACGCGATGCCGGCGAGCAGGGCCGGGAAGCTGTCGAGATAGATACCGAGCGAGCCCAGGCCGAAATAGCACATATAGATCTGCAGCAGCGCCGGGGTGTTGCGCGCGGTCTCGATCCAGGTAAGCGCGACGGCCTTCGGGATGCGCGCCTGCGACAGGCGGGCGAGGGCGAGGAGGATGCCAAAGGCGACGCCGATGACGATCGAGAGCACCGCGATCTCGATCGTCACCAGCGAGCCTTCCAGCATGTCCGGCAGGGCGAGGAAGGCCGCCCGCCAGTGGAAGCTGTAGTGCAACGGCGGCGGCTACTCGTAGACGCCGGGGATGGTCAGGTCGACCGGACTGCCGATGCCGATCCACTTCTGGTACAGTTCCTGGTAGCGGCCTTCGCGCACCTGATGGCTGATGAACAGGTTGAGGTAGTTGAGCAGTCCCTGCTCGAGCCGCGGGCCGATGAGGCACACGTAGTCGGTGGCGTAGGGCGCGTCGCCGGTGATCTTCAGGTTGGGGTATTTGCCCGACTTGACGATCGCGGCGGCAACGGTGGACGTGACCGCGGTCGCGTCGATCTGGCCCTGCGAGAGTGCCAAGAAGACGTCGGCTTCCGTCTGGTACGGGCGGAACGCGCCTTTCGGGTCGTTCCACGTCTTGACGTCCTTCTTCATCGCGATCGCCTCGTAGGTGCCGGCAACGTTGCCGACGCGATGGCCCTTCAGCGACTGGTAGTCGGTAACGCTGGCGCCGTCGCGCGCGAGCACGACGAACTTGAAGGCGAAATACGGGTTGGAGAAGCCGATGGTCTTGGCGCGTTCGAGCGTGTTGGAGGTCGATGCGACGCCGACATCGGCGCGGCCGGACAGGATCGCCGGGATGCGGTCGGGGAATGGGGTTTCGACGACCTCGGCCTTCACGCCGAGCGCCTTGGCGAGGTCGTTGCAGGTGTCAACGTCGAAGCCGACCGGGTTGTTCTTGTCGTCGCGGAAGCCCATCGGCGGGAAGTCCAGCGTGACCGCGCAACGCAGCTTGCCGGAGTTGATGATCTCGTCGCGCCGGTCCGCCTTCGCGCTGCCGGTCGCGAGCACGGACACTGCGGCGAGGGCGACGATGGCGAGAAGCCGCGGCAAGGAAGAGCAAGGCATCCTCGATCTCCTTCGGTGGGTGGGGCGCACGACTGTCAGCCATCCGCCCGCACGGCGCAATAAGCCCGAGGCCAGGATTGACGGATTTTGGATAAAATATATGGTTCGGGCCGGGAAGGACAGCCGGAAGGACACCCGGCGCGGACACGGGCGCAGTTTCATGGACCGAAAGCCGAGCTGGTCGGGCGTATTCCCGGCCGTCACCACGCAGTTCCGCGAGGACTTCAGCCTGGACGTCGCGGCGACGCGGCGGGTGATCGACGGGCTGATCCGCGACGGCGTGTCCGGCCTGATCGTCTGCGGCACGGTCGGCGAGAACACCTCGCTGACGCGCGCCGAGAAATGCGCGGTGATGGAGGCGGCGGTCGACGCGGCGGCCGGGCGCGTGCCGGTGATCGCGGGGATCGCCGAGTTCACCACGCCGTTCGCGATCGAGACGGCGCGGGAGGCGGCGCGCTGCAAGGTGGACGGCATCATGCTGATGCCCGCGCTGGTGTACTCGTCCAAGCCGCACGAGACGGCGGCGCATTTCCGCACCGTGGCGCGCGCGTGCGACCTGCAGATGATGGTGTACAACAACCCGCCGATCTACAAGAACGACGTGACACCTGCGGTCCTGGCGACGCTCGCCGATTGCGAAACGGTCGTCGCGTTCAAGGAATCGTCCGGCGACACGCGGCGGTTCACCGACGTGCGCAACCTCGTCGGCGACAGGTTCGTGCTGTTCGCCGGGCTGGACGACGTGGTGGTCGAGAGCGTGATGCTCGGTGCGGTCGGCTGGGTGTCCGGCATGTCGAACGCCTTCCCGCGCGAAGGCGAAACGCTGTTCCGCCTCGCCCGCGCCGGACGGTTCGAGGAAGCGAGGCCGCTGTACGACTGGTTCATGCCGCTGCTGCACCTGGATGCGCGGCCGGACCTGGTTCAGTGCATCAAGCTGTGCGAACGCATCATGGGCCGCGGGTCCGACCGCACGCGCCCGCCGCGGCTGCCGCTGGAGGGTGCGGAGCGCACCGAGGTCGAGGCGCTGATGCGAACGGCGCTGGCGCACCGGCCTGAGCTGCCGGATGTCGGGCTGCCCGATGTGGGGCTGCGGGGCGCGCCGACGCGGGGTGCGGCCTGACCCACGCCGCCGCGGTCGCCGTGCGTGGAGCGCCGGCGACACTTGAACACCGCACGATGGCGGCCGCGACCGCCGCCGCGTTGCGACAGCGCATCCTGGACGGGTTCTACCCGGAAGGCTTTCAGCTGCGGCAGGACGCGCTTGCCGCCGACCTCGGCGTCAGCCGCATCCCGGTGCGCGAGGCGCTGACCCAGCTCGAGGCCGAGGGCCTTGTGCGCATCGTGCCGCATCGGGGCGCCGTCGTTTCCGACCTGTCGGTCGACGACATCGAGGACCTGTTCGCGTTGCGCGCCTGGATGGAGCCCCGCCTGCTTCGCCGCTCCGCCCCGCGCCTGACGGTCGCCGATCACGACGCGCTGCAGAGGCTGCTCGCCGAGTACAGCGAGGCGATGCGGACCGGCGATCCGCGCCGCTGGGGGGAGCTGAACACCGAATTCCACATGCTGCTCTACAGCCGTGCGAACCAGCGGCGGTCGATGGCGATCGTGGCCACGCTGCTGCAAGCGTCGGACCGCTACACGCGAATCCAGCTCAGCTTCACCGATGGCCGCAAGCGGGCCGAGCGGGAACACGCGCAACTCGCGTCCCTCTGCCGCCGCGGCAAGTTCGGCGAGGCATCCGTGCTGCTGGCGCAGCACATCCGCAATGTCGGCCGGGTGCTTGCCGATTTTCTGCGCGCGAAGAAGGACCGCCGGCGGCCCTGACGTTCGGGCGCCAGTTCGGGTTCAGCTCGGCACAAGTCCGCTCTGCACCTTCGCGCCCCACTCGGCACGGAAGGCGCGCGCGTCTCGCAGAGGGTCCTCGTTGGCGCGATGCTGCACGCGCATATCGGCGAAGCGCGCCGCCGCGTCGCGGTAGATCAGATAAGCGTCCACGGATTGCAGAAACGACGTCACTCCCGTGCGGCCGTCGGGCAGGGCAGTGGCGAGGAATCGGTTGTAGGACGCGGCGAGATCCTTCCAGACCGGCAGGAAATCGGCCGCGAGGGGCAACGGCGCTGCAGGCTCTCCGCGCTCGCGGGGGAGGTTGTAGAGGATGTCGACGATGTGATGCTGGCCAGGGTCGTCCTGCGCGAAGACGACCGCCTGCACGTTGGCAAGGTCCATGATGCCGGCGCATTGGGCGCACGGCTCCAAGGTCGTGTAGAGCCGGTCTGGCTGCAGCAGGCGGCCGAACGTCCACGGCGGCAGTGCGCCCGGCACCAGGCCGGCATTGGCGATCGCGAATGCCGCACGGATACAGCGCGCCTCGGCGCGTTCGAGGGTGCTGTTCAGCTCGACGCTGCGATTGAGCGCAAAGCAGACGATCTGCGAGTCCCGGCCGACCAGGACCGCTCCGATGTTGTGGCCGAGGTAGTCGCTGAACGAGCGCTTCGGCTCGACAGCCGCATAGGCGGCGACGAGGTCGGGCCGGCTGCGGTCGACTCCCCAGCCATCATGTGTCAGCGCCATCGCGAGGAGCATGAAGATGGCGTGCCGCTCCCGCTCCTCGGCCGACAGCGTGACGGCCGGCGCGGCATCGGGGCAGCGCGGAGACGACGCCTGGTGCGGCGCCAACTGTCCATGGGCGGCGCCGGTGCAGCCCAGCAGGCAGCCGGCGCCGATGATTGCGCTGCGCCGGGACAGGCGCGCGAGGCTCATCCGGCCACTCCACCGATGCGCGTCATTCGGTACGGACCGCCACCGAGGTTTCCGCCGATACGGCCCGCATCAACGCGTCCCAGCATCCGGTCGCATCGCGAAGGCCTGCGGGCCGTGCAACACTGAACGCCTGAACGGCCGCCTCGATCGCTGACCGTCGCTCGGGATCGAGAATCATTGCCATCGGGCCCCGGTTCCTGATCGTCGCCGCGCTGGTCGTTGTCATTGTCCGCTGTGTTTCGTCCGGGATCTTGCTGAGGTCGGGGAACGCCGCCGCGATCTGCTTGCGAACATCCTGTGCCGCCCCGCTGTAGATGTCAGCCAGTGTCGAGTTTCCGGTGCCTCTATACATGTCGCCGATCAGGGTCAGCGACTGGGCGAAATCGTCGAAGGACGCCTTCTTCGAGTTATCGTCGTTCACGAGGCCGATCCGCACCGTGAGAGCTTCGAAGAAGGCGTCGTGCGCCTCCGCCGTGTTCGACGGCTGCATGTTCACATCGGCACTCCCGAGCTTGATCAGGCTCCAACCGAGGTTGCTGGTCCAGTTGATGTTGCTCGGGTCCGCGACGGCGAGCTTGCGTCGGACGCATACGTCGTCGCGATAGGCCGCCGCTGCATCGGCAAATCTCTTTTGCAGCACCCGCAAATCGCCGAGCTTTCGGTAGGTCCATGCCAGCTCGTTCGTCGCCTTCGCGTCGTCCAGCTGCTGGTGCACGTCGCGCGGCGTCTTGATGCTCTCGACACCTTTGAAAGCGCGCAGGCTGATGACTCTCGCCCGCTCGAACCGTTCCGCCGCAGCCGTGTCTCTGCCGGCTCTCAGGTCGAGATCCCCAAGGCGCGTCAGAACCTGTGACAGCGAGCGTTCCCACTCGGACGTATTCGGCTGCGCTGCGTTCAGATCGGTGAATGTTTTCAGCGCCGGTTCCAGCAGTGCGCGGGCCGGGGAGAAATCGGCGCGGCCGGAGCGGTCGGCAAGCGTCGACGCATTCTGGATCTTGGCACGTTCGATATCGCTCAGCACGATTTGCGACAGCCCCACGTCCGCCAGTGCCCGCGTCGAGGTGTCGCCCGCGGCAACAAGCTCCTGGCGTATCCGAAGGCTCTGCTTCGCCTTCTCCTCCGCGCGGTCCTCGTCCGTCGCGAGCCGGTGATAGATATCCGCGAAACGGTACAGCAACGTCGCCCGGCTGCCGCGGATGGCCGTTTCCTCGTTGGGTTGCGCTTCCTTGGTGCCGACGATGGCGGCGCGAAGTGCGTTCCAGGCGCCCTGCACGCGCTGGATCAGCGGGTTATCATGCTGCCGCCCCGTCGCCTCCAGGCCGTCCAGCATGCCGTCGGTGACCTTGTAGATGACGTTCAGCGTGTCTGAACTTACCGTCGTCTGCGTCTCGAGCGAATCGGCGACGTCGGTGATCAGCGAGTCCGCGGCGCTCTTGGCGGCGTTGAAGTTGCCGGCGGCCCTCTGCTCGGCGCTCCAGGTCAGCGCGCCGAAGATGGCCGCGATCGCCAGCACCGCCGCGACGCCCGCCCCGACCAGCGTGCGCACTCGCTGCCGCCGCCGCGCCCGCCGTCCCGAGGCGACGACGAATTGCCGCAGGTCTTGCGGCACCTCGTCGCCGTACTCCCGCACCATATCGTCGGCCCTGGCGAGCGGGACGCCGGCCAGCAGGAAGTCCTGGGTGCGCCCGCCATCGACCCAGCGCTGGCATTGGTTCTTCAGGTCCGACATCACGTCGAAATAGGCGCGGTGCGCGTCGATGATGCGCTGGGCGCGCTTCCAGCTGGTCAGCACGCGTTCATGCGCGAGGCGCACCGACGGCTGGCCGGACACGGTGCGATCCGACACGAGCAGCCGGGTCTCGACCAGCCTGTCGATCAGCGCGTGCGCGGCGGCGTCGCGCGCCAGCGCATCGACCGCGACGGGGCGCGCCGTCAGCGCCGCTTGCGCCGTCGTCGTACTGCCGCCGGCACGGACGCGTTCGGACACGCCGCGCAGCAGCCGCGGCAGCGCCGACTCGAAATCACGCCGCGCAGCGCCGGTTACCGGGTCGCGGATGGCAGCCTCGGCGACCTGATCGATCGCGCCGTCCAGCCCGCCGAGTTCACGGTACGCGGCCAGGGTCAGCCCGACCCGTTCGCCCTGCGGCGTCTGCACGGGCCCGCGCCGATCGAACAGTTCCTTGAGCGAGAACTGCAACAGCGGCAGTGCATCCGCGCCCGAGGCGTCGTGCAGCAGGAGTTCGTCGAGCGACTCGCCCGTTGCCGGGTCCTGGTCGTAGACGAGGTCGGCCGCCGCGGCCGACCGCTCGAGGATCTCGCGTAGCTCGGACTCGCCGGGCGAGGCGAGGTCGTAGCTGCCGCCGCGATCCTTCAATGCCAGGAACGGCAGTCTCTGGTCGAGGATCTGCGGATAGAGGTCCGCGCGCAGCGTCGCGATGATCCAGATCCGTCTGGTGTCCACGAGCAGGGTCAGCAGCCGGCCGAACGCGCTGCGCTCGGCATCCGTCACGCTGGTGGCGAAGATCTCCTCCAGCTGATCGACCAGCAGCAGCAGGTCGACGCGGACCGTGCGTTCGTAGCCTTCCGCCTGGCGCACCGAGGCGCCGATGCCGTCCAGCACCGCAATGATCGGTTCCACCGAGGATGGGCCCGCGTGACTGAGCGTCTCGGCCAGATCCGACGGGTCCTGGCCGGTCGATGACATCAGTTCCGGCAGCGCCGGTCCGAAACCGCCGGTGTCGCGCTCCTCGGTGACGCACAGCGCTTGCGCCAGCGCGTGGAAGGCGGTCGGTCCCTCGCCCGGCCGCATCACCG
>DATEQV010000303.1:0-3932 GCA_035272265.1 Acidisphaera sp.
TGTCGGAGTTAGCAGTTTTGCGGATGAATATGTCGCCAACGGCCACCGGCGGATTCTCTTGTTGTGCAGAACCGCGAAGTATCGAAAGAAATCTCCGATTTGTTCGTGGTTTGTGCTTAACTCCGACAGGCTGCTAGGCTGCTTAACCCTCGCGTGCTAACCGCGTGCCGCGCGCCGATCCCTCGGCGGGCTGACCGATTGGAGAGAGCGAATGTCCCAGACCGCACCGGCCCCGCTTCCGCCGGGACCGGCCGGCGCCCAGACGATGCCGCTGGTCGTCAACATCCAGTACGTCAAGGACATGTCGTTCGAGGTGCCGGGCGCGCCGCACGTGTTCACCCAGCTGCGCAGCCAGCCGAACGTGAACATCAACCTCGACGTCCAGGCCCGCCGGCTGGAGGAAGGCCAGAACCAGTACGAGGTCGTGCTGGTGGTGCGCGCCGAGGCGACGCTCGTCCCCGGCCAGGGCGGCGTCCCGGCAGGGGGGACGCAGACCACCCTGTTCGTGGCCGAGCTCGCCTATGCCGGGGTGTTCACGCTGAACAATCTGCCGGAGAACGCGATCGAGCCGGTGCTGCTGGTGGAATGCCCGCGGATCCTGTTCCCGTTCGCGCGCAACATCCTGGCCGACGTCACGCGCGACGGCGGCTTCCCGCCCGTGCTGCTGCAGCCGATCGACTTCGTGGCCTTGTGGCAGGCCCGCCGGCAGCAGGCCGGCGGCCAGGCGCCGACGCCGCCCGTCGGCCACGCCTGAGCGCCTCGTCCGGCTAAACGGCAGCCGGCGCGGAACTTTGTCTGCCGCGCCGCGGTAGAGGTCGGATACCGCAGCTGTTCCGGAGTGTGGCCAATGGTCGGTCCGACAGATCCTGATCGTCCCGAGAGTGCCGACCCGATCGCGGCGGCCGAACCGGAGCTGCCGGGCTGGGACAACGAGCGCGCCGTCTTCGCGCCCGACGCGGCGCTGGACTGGCCGGAAACGCTGGAACCGAGACCGTCTGCACTGGCGGGACCCGCCTCGGACTCGGGCTCCTGAGTCAACGGCAGGCCTGCAGATCCGCGTCGCGGATGTCGAACGACGAGGCGCTGGTCAGATCCACGTCGTGCTTGATGCAGGTGTGCCCCGCCTGATCCACCAGCCGCACGTCGAAGCGCCCGTGCGCGATCCCTTTCAGGATCAGCCGCTCCGACGGGTCCAGCGTGTGGTCCTTGTCGTTGAGCGCCTGGTTCGGCCCCCACGCCGTGCTGCCGGCGGGAGCGAGATAGACGCCGGAGAAGGCCGTCGTCGCCGTCAGGTTCCACGCCACGAACCGGTCGGCCGCGTTGGCCGGCCCTGTCGCGACGATCCCAAGCAGAACTGCAAACGTGGCTGCACGCATCTTGATCCTCCCGCGACCGCCTGCCGACCCGGGCCGGCTGATCGCGTCCTTACGGCGTGCCGGTGCCGTGCGCGAGCAGCACCGCGCCGCGGATCATGGTCTCAAACGCCTGGTCGAAGCCGACGCCGCTGATCTTCCAGTCGTGTTCCGTGCCGCCCGTCCGGACCTCCCAGGTGCCGACCCAGCCGGGCGCATGGACGTCCCAGTTCAACGACCCCGCGATCCAAAGCTGAGTCGGATCCGGCGCACCCAGCGGCGCGGGAAAGCCGAACAGAGTGATGCCCCAGGCGGCGAGGTCGTCCTCGGTCGGGAAGTGGACGCCGAAACCGTACTGGCTGGCGAGACGGACGATCGTGTCGCGCATCTCCGCGCCGCGCGGCGCGCTGGCGGAGAGCAGGAACGGGATCTCGTTTCGGCGGACGATAACGATGGGCGTCAGCAGGGGGCGCGGGCCGTGCCACGGCGGGGCACCCAGCGAGGTGAGGACCGCGTCGATCTTGGCAGGATCGAAATGCACGGTGAGTTCGTGCGAGCGGTCGTAGGTACCCTGGTCGTCGTGATGCAGGATCCAGGCACGCGGATCGACATAGGTGAACGACGACACGTACGTGTCGGCGTGTTCGGCAAGGTCGGCGACCTTGGGATCGTCCGCAAGGCGCGGCGCGCCCGAGACTTTCACCAGGACCTCCTTGAAGGTCTCGGCGAAGCCGAGCGGCCGCTGGCGCATGTCGGTGCCGGTGACGATCGCGGTGGCCTGATACAGGGCAGGGCTGTCCTGTGCCCGCGCGCCGATGGAGATCACAACGACGCAGACGAGCATCGCGGCGAGCCCCCAGGGGCGTACCATCAGGGCCATCAGCGTAACCCCTGCGCCTCCCCATCCGCCGACCAGACGGGGTCCTTCAGCCGCGCGACGAACGCAGCGTGCGCCGCGCGCGCCTCGGCCGACACCTCAATCAGGCGGGGCTCGCGGACATGTGTCGCCGCATAGGCCACCGACGGCACCACGATCTGCGAGGCCACCAGCTCCAGCCCGCGCTGACGCCCGCCGGTCAGCTCGACATACACCTCGGCGAGCAGGCGGCAATCCAGCAGCGCGTTGTGCGTCGTGCGCGCCGACAGGTCGATCTCGAACCGTCGGCACAGCGCGTCCAGGCTGTTCGGCAGGCCCGGATAGCGCGCCTTGGCCAGCGCCAGCGTGTCCACCATCCGCGACGGATCGAGCGCGGGCAGCCGCAGGCGCGCGAACTCGGCATCCAGGAAGGCGAAGTCGAACGGCGCGTTGTGCGCGATCAGCGGGCCGTCGCCCAGGAACGCCACCAGCTCCTCGGCGATGTCGGCGAATGTCGGCTTGCCCGCCAGATGCGCCGCGGTGAAGCCGTGGATGCGCGTCACGTCCTCCGGGACGTCGCGGCAGGGATCGATCAGCGCGTGGAAGTGGCGGCCCGTCGGCAGATCGCCGACCAGCTCGAGCGCGGCCACCTCCAGCACGCGATGGCCGGTCAGCGGATCGAGCCCCGTGGTCTCGGTGTCGAACAGGACGGAGCGGATGCGGCTCATCGGCGGCGAAGGTGCCGCGCGCTGCGAGTCGGGGGAAGCGCAGGCAGCCGCGCGAGCAGCCGCCGCAGCGCCCGCTGCGCATGGAAGCGCGACAGGCCGGTGTTGATCACGACGTCGGCGCGGCGGCGTTTCTCGGCGTCGGGCATCTGCTGCGCGATGATCGACGCGATCTGCGCCGAGGTCATGCGCCGGCGCCGGCGGAGCCGTGCCGCCTGCACCGCGCGCGGCGCGGACACGACGACGGCGTAGTCGACGCGGCGGTCCCCGCCGGTTTCGAACAGCAGCGGGATGTCGAGCACCACCGCCCTCGCGCCGGCCCGGCGGGCATGGGCGACAAAAGCACGCTCGGCCTGCCGCACCAGCGGATGCACGATGCGCTCGAGCCGGCGCAGCGCGGCGGAGTCGTGCACCACCGTCTCGCGCAGCGCGGCACGATCGACCACCCCGTCGCGCACGGTGCCCGGGAAAGCCGCGGCGATGGCCGGCACCGCGCGGCCGTGCGGTGCCTGCAGCCGGTGCACCTCGGCGTCGGCGTCGAACACCGGCAGCCCGGCACGGCGGAACGCGTTCGCCGCCGTGCTCTTGCCCATGCCGATCCCGCCGGTCAGGCCCAAGACGATCATCGGCGCACGATCACCGCAGTCCGGCCGACGCCGCCTCGTACAGCGCCGCGTCCACCTCCGGCATCACCCCGAACCACGCATGGAACCCTGCACGGGCCTGGTGCAGCAGCATGCCCAGCCCGTCGACCGCGCGCAGCCCGCGCGCTCGTGCCGCCGCCAGCAACGGCGTCTCCAGCGACACATAGACAAGGTCGGCGACGGTCAGCCGCCCGGGGGCCGCCGACAGGTCGAACACCAGCTTCTCGTGCCCGGCCATGCCGAGCGATGTGGTGTTGACCAATAGCGCGTAGTCGCCCAGCGCCGGCGCAGCGGCGTCCCACGGCAGCGTCCGTACGCCCAGCGCCTGCGCCAGCGCCTCGGCACGCTCCGTGGT
>DATEQV010000304.1:0-5490 GCA_035272265.1 Acidisphaera sp.
TGTCGGAGTTAGCAGTTTTGCGGATGAATATGTCGCCAACGGCCACCGGCGGATTCTCTTGTTGTGCAGAACCGCGAAGTATCGAAAGAAATCTCCGATTTGTTCGTGGTTTGTGCTTAACTCCGACAGGCTGCTAGGACCAATCTGCTAAACAGAACCCCATATCCTCGTCATCGCGAGCGAAGCGTGGCGATCCAGGGCCGCGTGACAGAAGCCGGCGGCGCGGCCCTGGATCGCCACGGCGCTGTGCGCCTCGCGATGACGGGTTACTCACACTCTCCGGGGATTTGCAGGCGGTTGCGCCGACCGCCGCCATCGGTAGGGTGCGCCGCCTTTTCAGCAGCGAGGAACCCATGACCATCCGCTTCGACGACCGTGTGGCGATCGTGACCGGCGCCGGCGGCGGCCTCGGCCGTTGCCATGCGCTCGGTCTTGCCGCGCGCGGCGCCCGCGTGGTGGTCAACGACCTCGGCGACGGCGCCGACGCGGTGGTGGCGGAGATCGTGCAAGCCGGCGGACAGGCGATCACGGACCACGCCGACGTGACCGATTTCGCCGCCGTCAGCGCCATGGCGGAGCGCGCGCTGCGTCACTGGGGGCGGATCGACATCCTCGTCAACAACGCCGGCATCCTGCTCGACCGCAGCTTCGCGAAGATGGACATGGCGGAGTTCCGGCGCGTCGTGGACGTACACCTGATCGGCACCGCCAACGTCACCAAGGCCGTGTGGGAGACGATGCGCGCGCAGGCCTACGGCCGCATCGTGCTGACCTCGTCGTCGTCGGGCCTGTACGGCAATTTCGGCCAGGCCAATTACGGCGCGGCGAAGGCCGGCATGATCGGGCTGATGAACGTGCTGCATCACGAAGGCAGCAAGTACGACATCCGCGTCAACACGCTGACGCCGACGGCCTACACGCGCATGACCGAAGGCCTGCTGCCCGGGGAAGCCGCAAGCCTCCTGACGCCCGAGTCGGTGACGCCGGCGGTGCTGTTCCTGGTCAGCGACGACGCGCCGTCGAAGCTCATCCTCGCCGCCGGTGCGGGCTGCTTTGCGGTCGTGCGGATACGCGAGACGGACGGGATCGTGCTGCGCGGCGACGAGCTTCGTCCGGAAACGATCGCCGCGCGCTTTGCCGAGCTGACGGACGAAACCGGCGCCACCGCCATCGACACGGCGTTCGAGCAGACGCAGCGCTTCGTCCTGCGCGCCGCCTCTGCAAGATAAAACGATCAGGCGTTGTGTGCGCCGGGAGCCGCGTAGGTGAGCCCGAACGGCCCCCTGCGGTTGAACGGCGCGAAGGTTGCCTCCGGCAGGGCCAGCCGGTCGGCGATCGCCCACAGCACCGCGGGATTGGCGCCCAGGCCCATATGACTGGCGCCGAACACCTCGACGTTCTCCGCCCGCGCGCTCTCGCGAATGATCGAGGCCTGCCAGCTCACGACGCCGTCGGTGCGCGAGTAGATCGACGTGGATGGCACCGGCAACTCGCCGGCGAGCGCCGCCAGCTCGCCCACGTCGTGATGGTCGACCGATTCGCCGGAAACCCGGTCGTACAAGCGCCCGACGTTGTTCGCCCGCACGTGCTCGTTCACCGGACTGCCGAGCGAGATGACGCTGCGCACGCTGTCCGGCATCGATAGCCCCAGGTACCGGGCATACACGCCGCCGAGGCTCCAGCCGACCAGCGACACGGTGCGCCCGGTCTCGCGATGCACCTCCCGCACCCGATCCTGCAGCACGCCGCTCATCCGGTTCAGGCCGCCGAGGTTGCGGCCCAGCTTCCAGCCCCTTGCGTCGTGCCCGACCGCGCCCAAAAACCGCCGAAGAATCTCGGTCGAGCGATCGGAGACCAAAAACCCGGGCAGCACGAGGACCGGATGGCCGTCGCCGCGCGGCGCCGTCAGCAGCAGAGGTGCCGAGGCCACCCCAAAGGCCATCTCGGCAAACGCGCGAGCTTCCGCGAAGAGAAGCAGCTTAGATGGCGGACGCGCTTCTAGAAAAGCAGGCTGATGTTGCATTGCAACGTAATTCCTGTGGCGACGAAGCCTCCCGAACGCTCAAAAATGGGTCGGGTTCGTGTGCAATGCAACCGTACCGTCATGCTCGGCTGACCGCCGCCGGTCCGGGTGCCGGGTGCGAACGCAGGGTTCGCCGGGGGCAAAACCGCGTGATATTGCGGGGAACCAAGACAAGGGGGGCATCATGGCACAGCCGCCGCTCGATCCGCTCGGGATGTGGCGCGACATGCTCAATCAGTGGGAGCAAGGGCTGAATCGGCTGTCGACCGACACGATGCAGACCACCGAATCGGCGCGCCTGATGAATCAGGCCATGGCGTTGTCGCTGCGCTTCCAGCAGGGCATGACGGAGATGATGGCGCGCTACCTGCACGCCCTCGGCCTGCCGACCCGGGCGGACGTGCTGTCGATCGGCGAGCGGCTGAAGGCCATGGAGGACCAGATCCAGACGCTCTCGATCTCCTACGACAAGCCGCCCGCCCCGCCGGCCACCGAGCCGCGCCCGCCGCGCACGAAGAAGCCAGCCCCGGACAAGACCTCGGACAAGACGTCATGAGCGAGACCGGACTGGGCCTCGATCCGGTCGCCATGACGGAGCGCCTTCAGGAGGAGGTGCAGCGCACCATCCAGCGGGCTGCGAAGGGGCTGAGCTACATGGCCTCGCCCGCGCCGACGATGGGGCGCACGCCGAAGGACTTGCTGGCCGCGCGCGGGCCGATGCGGCTGTATCACTACCGCCCGCTCGCGCCGGAGATCTATCGCGTGCCGGTGCTGCTGGTGATGGCGACGACCAATCGCGGCTACATCCTCGATCTGGCACCCGGCCAGAGCTTCGTCGAGTTCATGCTCAAGTGCGGGTTCGACCTCTATCTGCTCGACTGGGAGGCGCCGGCGCCGCACGAGCGCGGGCTGCGGATGGACGACTACGTGGCCGACTTCATCCCCGATGCGATGCGCCGCGTGCTGGCCGACAGCGGCGAGCCGGACGTGAGCCTGCTCGGCTACTGCGCGGGCGGGATGCTGTCGGTGATGTTCGCCGGCTCGCATCCCGAGGCGCCGCTGAAGAACCTCGTGTGCTTCACCACGCCCGTCGATTTCCGCCACCTCTCGCTGTTCCATCGGATGACGGACCAGAAGAGCTTCGACGTGGACGGGCTGGTGGACACGCTCGGCAACATCCCGCCGGAGCTGATCACGCTGTCGTTCGACATGCTGCGCCCGGCGACGCGCGTCGCCGGTCAGGTCAAGCTGTGGGACAACATGTGGAACGACGACTTCGTGCAATCGTACCGCATGTTCGACCGCTGGGCGACGGACAGCCTGCCGCTCGCCGGCGAGTATTTCCGCCAGACGGTCAAGGAGCTGTTCTGGAACAACAGCTTCCTCAAGGGCGAGCTGGTGCTGGCAGGACGCAAGGTGGATCCGGGCCGGATCACCGCGCCGTTCCTGCACGTCTCGGCCGAGCACGACCACATCGTGCCGCGCGAGGCGTCCGAACCGCTGCTGAAGATGGTCGGCTCGCAGGAGAAGGAGGAGATCGTGCTGAAAGGCGGGCATGTGAGCCTGGTCGCCGGACCAAATGCGGCGAAGCGGATGTGGCCGGCGCTGGACGCCTGGCTGTCGAGGCGCTCGACATGAAGGGCACACGCCAGCTGCCGCGCACGTTCGAGACCGACGCCGGCGCGGTCGAGGTGCGTTTCATGGCGCCGTCGGACGAACCGGCATTGCTCGAATTCGCGCGCAGCCTGCCGGTGCACGACATGCTGTTCCTGCCGCGCGACATCGCGCAGCCGAAGGTGCTCGCCGCCTGGGTGCGGGAGGTCGAGCGCGGCACGCTCCCGACCCTGCTCGCCGTCAAGGACGGCCGCGTGGTGGGCTGCGGCTCGATGGTGCGCGATCCGCAATCCTGGTCGCCGCACGTCGCCGAGGTGCGGGTGGTGATCGCGCCGGAGCTGCGCGGCAAGGGCGTGGGCCGCACGATGTCGCAGGAGTGCTTCGCCATCCTGGTCGCCGAGGGCGTCGAGAAGATCATCGCCCAGATGACGCTCGACCAGCAGGGTGCGATCGCGGTGTTCGAGAGCCTCGGCTTCCGCAGCGAGGCGCTGCTGCGCGACCACGTGCAGGACCGCGACGGCAAGAAGCACGACATCGTCATCCTCAGTCACGACGTGGCGAAGGTGATGGCGCGGATGGGCGCCTACGGGCTGACGCAGGCCTTCTGACCGGACGTCACCAACGCACTCACCAGGGGAGAGCACGATGTCGCAAGCCGCGTTCAAGCAGGACAACATGTCGGATGCCGAGTGGCAGCTGCGAGTCAACCTCGCCGCGACCTACCGGCTGGTGGCGCTGTACGGCTGGGACGACCTGATCTTCACGCACATCTCGGCGCGCATTCCCGGCCCCGAGCACCAGTTCCTGATCAACCCGTACGGCATGATGTTCGAGGAGATCACCGCGTCGTCGCTGGTGAAGGTCGGCATGGACGGCAATCCGATCGGCCACAGCCCCTACTCCGTCAACCCGGCCGGGTTCACGATCCACTCGGCGGTGCACGAGGTGCGCGAGGACGCGGGCTGCGTGATGCACCTGCACACGCCGGACGGCACCGCGGTGGCGACGTCGTCGGAGCGGCTGCTGCCGCTCAATCAGACCGCGCAGCTGGTGATCGGCGACCTGGCCTATCACGACTACGAGGGCGTCGCGCTCGATCACGACGAGCGCCCGCGGCTGCAGCGCGACCTGGGCAGCCACAACATCATGCTGCTGCACAACCACGGCACGCTGACCGTCGGGCGCACCTGCGCGCAGGCGTTCATGCGGATGTATATGCTGGAACGCGCCTGCACGATGCAGGTGCGCACGCGGATGCTGGGGCACGACGACATCCCGACCGCCGATTCCGTGATCGAGAAGAACATCGCGCTCGCCCGTTCCGGCGGAATCGAGCAGATGGCCGATCACCTCGTCTGGCCGGCGCTGCTGCGCAAGCTCGATCGGACCGACCGCGGCTACCGCGACTGAGCCGGACGGCTCAGGCCGCCGCCGCAGCCGGCTGAGGCGCGGGCGCGGGCGCCGCGGGCCGGACGAGCGCGGCCAGCTCGGCGAAGTCCTCGGCGATCAGCGCCAGCAGGCGGGCCGCGTCGGGCACGGCGCGGCGGTCGGCGGTGATGCCGAAGTCGAGTTCGTCGAGATAGCTCTGCACCGTGATGTTCAGCGCCGCCCCGTGCGTCGGGATCGACACCGGATACAGCCCGCTGACCTTCGCCTCGCCCGCGTACAGCGGCACGACCGGGCCGGGGACGTTGGAGATGACCACGTTGGCCGGAAAGGTCATCCAGTTCGCCAGCCCCGACTGGCCGTACAGCGACATCATCGAATGCAGCAGCAACGGCGCGCCGAGGAAGGCGTAGTCCTGGAACATCGCGCCCTTGACGTTGCCCAGCATCGCCTTCGCCGCGCCCGAC
>DATEQV010000305.1:0-2709 GCA_035272265.1 Acidisphaera sp.
GGCCTGCGGCGACACGGCCTATCGCGCTGCCCTCGATCTGCGCGACGCCGGCGTCGAGATTGCGCTCATCGTGGACCTGCGCAGCGTCGCAGAGGGCGAGCTGGCTCGTGCTGCGCGCGGCGCCGGGCTGCGTGTCGTGACCGGCGCGACCGTCCTCGGCACGCAAGGCCGGCTGCGCGTGCGCAACGTCGCGATCGGGCTGTCCGGCGGGACGCGCGAGCGGATTGCCGCGGACCTGTTGTGCATGGGCGGCGGCTGGACGCCATCGATCCACCTCTATTCGCAGGCCCGCGGGCGACCGCGCTACGACGCCGCGATCGGTGCATTCGTGCCGGGCGATCCGGTGCCGGACCAGCTTTCTGCCGGCGCCTGCCGCGGGGTGTTCGCGCTTGCCGACGTGCTCGCCGATGGCGCGCGCGCCGGTGCCGAAGCGGCCACGAGAGCCGGGTTCCGCACGACTGCCGAAACCTACGCCGTCGAGGACGCGCCGGCGATGGAGGCATCTCGTGCGAACGAACGCGCTGCCATCTCCGGCCACGCGTTCGTGGATTTCCAGAACGACGTGACCGCCAAGGATCTGCGCCTCGCGACCCGTGAAGGCTTCCGCTCCATCGAGCACGTCAAGCGCTACACGACGACCGGCATGGCGACCGATCAGGGCAAGACGTCGAACGTCAACGCGCTCGGGATCGTCGCGCAAGCACTCGACGCGGCGCCCGGTGCCGTCGGCCTGACCACGTTCCGGCCACCCTACACGCCCGTGACGTTCGGCGCCCTGGCAGGTGCGGCGCGCTGCGCGCTGTTCGATCCCGTGCGCACGACGCCGGTCCACGCATGGGCGGAGGCCCAGGGCGCGGTGTTCGAGGACGTGGGCACCTGGAAGCGCGCGCGCTTCTTCCCCCGCCCGGGCGAAACGATGGACGATGCCGTCGCCCGTGAGTGCCGCACGGTGCGCGCGTCCGTCGGCATGTTCGATGCCTCGACCCTCGGCAAGATCGAGGTCGTCGGGCCGGACGCCGCCGAGTTCCTGGACCGGATGTATGTCAACAACGTCAAGTCGCTCGCGCCGGGCCGCTGCCGATACGGCGTTCTGCTTGGCGAGAGCGGCTTCGTGGTCGACGACGGCATCATCGCCCGTCTGTCTCGCGACCGCTTCCACGTGACCACCGGCACCGGCAACGCCGCGCGCGTGCTGACGCTGATGGAAGACTACCTGCAGACCGAGTGGCCCAAGCTGCGCGTCTGGCTTACCTCGACCACCGAGCAGTGGGCGGTGATCGCCGTGCAAGGTCCGCTGGCGCGGCAAGCCGTCGCGCCATTCGTCGAGGGCGCCGATATCAGCCGCGCAGCGATGCCGCACATGAGCGCGCGCTCGTGCCGCGTGTGCGACGTGCCCGCGCGGTTGTTCGCCGTCAGCTTCACCGGCGAACCCGGCTTCGAGATCAACGTCCCCGCGGATTACGGCCTGCACGTCTGGCAGCTTGTGTCGAAGCGGGTGGCCGAACTCGGCGGCGTCGCCTACGGCACGGAGGCGATGCACGTGTTGCGCGCCGAGAAGGGCTACATCATCGTTGGCCAGGAAACCGACGGCACGGTTACCATCAACGACGTCGGCCTGGATTGGGCGATCGGCCGCAGGAAGCCGGACTTCGTGGGCAAGCGCTCGCTCAGCCGTCCCGCTCTCGCCGCCTCGGGGCGCCCGCAACTGGTCGGCCTGACACCGGCCGATCCTGCCCGCATACCCGACGAGGGGATGCAGATCACCGCGACGGCTGGCGACCGTACGCCGATCGGCCATGTCACGTCCGCCTACGCGCGTGGCTCGACGAGCCGCCCTGTCGTCCTGGCGCTGGTCGAGGACGGACGCGCCCGCATGGGCAACACGGTTTACGTGCGGATGCCGGGAGGCGCTGCGGCGGCGACGGTCAGCGACACGGTTCTGGTCGATCCCGAAGGGGAGCGTCTGAATGCCTGATCTCGTCCAGGACAACCCCAGCGCAAAGGGCGCAGCCGAGCGCCGAGGTGCGCTCGATGGCGTCACGGGCCCGATCTCCGCGCCTGGGCCAACCCTCGTTACCATTCTTTCCCCGTGCGCCCGGGCCGTGCTGCGCGGTGGCGACGACGCGAGGGCGGCGTTCGGAGCCGCGCTCGGCCTGACCCTGCCGACAGCGGTCGGGCGCGTGGCGGAGTCCGACAGTCGCGCCGTGATGTGCCTCGGGCCGGACGAGTGGCTCGCGGTAGCCCCGCTCGAGGATCCCGCGTTCGCTGCGCTGTGCGAGGGCGAAGCACCGGGCTGCGCCGTCGATGTCAGCCATCGCCAGCTCGCGCTTTCCGTTACTGGCCCGTTCGCGGGGACGCTGCTCAACGCCGGCTGCCCGCTCGACCTGCATGCGAGCGCGTTCCCGCCTGGCGCGTGCACGCGCACGGTGTGCGGCAAGGCCGAGATCGTGGTATGGCGCCGAGCCATCGACCGATTCCACGTCGAAACGGCGCGTTCCTTTGCGGCCTACCTGTGGGCGTTCCTGGAGCAAGCCGCGATGGGCCTGCCGCCCATCCCAGCTTTGATGTCGGGCTAGCAGCCTGTCGGAGTTAAGCACAAACCACGAACAAATCGGAGATTTCTTTCGATACTTCGCGGTTCTGCACAACAAGAGAATCCGCCGGTGGCCGTTGGCGACATATTCATCCGCAAAACTGCTAACTCCGACA
>DATEQV010000306.1:0-10072 GCA_035272265.1 Acidisphaera sp.
GGCGAATGCTGGGCGATGAACGAGTTCGTCTTCACTGGCGTGTTCGATCCCACGCTCGACGACAAGCAGATGGCCGCGCTTGAGGTACAGTGCGCCTTCTATGCCGCGCGGCGACGATGCATCGGCTACACGACGGCGGAGGACCTCATCCGTCTGGTCATCTCGCTGCGCAATCACGTCATCCCGACCTATCTTGCAAATTGCGCCGACCGGATCCTAGCGATGGAGCCGACGATCGTCGGCTTCACGTGCCTGTTCGACCAGACCATCGCCTCCGCGGCACTCGCGACCCTCCTGAAGACGGCGATGCCGGAGCTTGTGACCGTGCTGGGCGGATACGCCGTCCGGCATGATGCCGGGGTCCAGGCCCTGAGAGCGTTTCCGAGCGTCGATTGCATCGCCAGGGGCGACGGCGAGCCGGTGATCTCCAAGCTTGAGTGGGCATCGGTAGGGGTCGGATCGCTACAGGAAATCGGCGGCGTGCTGACAAGGCAGACCGTGAACGCCGCTCACGTCGGAAGCGGGCCGAAATGGAACATGGCACAATCGATCGCGCCGAATTTCGACGACTGGTTTGCCGACGTTCGCCGCATCGCCAGCGACCATCGTGTCTTCGTCGATGCGCGAAATCTCCCGATCGAGAGCTCCCGCGGCTGCTGGTGGGGACAGAAGCACCATTGCACGTTCTGCGGCATTGACGAGGACTCGCTGAAATACCGGTCCAAATCGTCCGAGCAGATGCTTGCCGAGATCACGGCGTTGCGCACCCGCCATGGCGATGGCATCTCGTTCCGATTCGCCGATTACATCTGGCCACACGAATTCTACGGCGAGTTGCTGCCAAGGCTCGCCGACTTCGATCCGCCCCTCTACCTAGCAGCCGAGATCAAGGCCAACCAGACGCGCGCCAACGTTCGTGCCTTCGCCGATGCGGGCTTCATTACGCTGCAGCCCGGTATCGAATCCTTCGCGTCCACGACCCTGCGGAAGATGAAGAAGGGCGTGACCGCCATCCAGAATGTGCAATTGCTGAAGTGGGGATATCTCGACGGCATCGACATACTCTACAATCTGCTGTTTGGGTTCCCCGACGATGAGGAGGCCGACTACGCGCCGGTGCTGGAGCGGATGCCACGTCTATACCATCTTGCGCCGCCGGTCTCCCACGGCCGGGTCGTCGTGACTCGTTTCGCTCCGCTGCAAGCCGCCCCCGAGCGCTTCGGCCACGCCGGCAAGCCAAGACATCACCGGTGCTATGACATCCTGTTCTCGGATGCATTTCTTGCCGACAGCGACATGGATCTTAGTGATTATTGCTACTATTTCGATCGCTGGTTCGTCAATGGTCCGGAATTGTGCGAGATACACCGGCAGATTTCTATCTAGGCGCGGCACTGGAAGGCTCAGCACCGTGCGCGCGACGTCTATCTGGCCTATGAGCGGAGCGGGCCGAACTTCGTCTTCGAGGACGCGCGGTACGGGGCGCCGGAACGTTTCTCGCTCACGGGACGCTCGGCGGACGTCTATGCCTCCTGCGACGAGGTCGCCATCACCTTCGGGGCGCTCGCCGATCGCCTCGGCGCCCGAAGCGGCGACGAGCGCGCGGAGCTGCGGCGCGAGCTCGACGCGCTGGATGAGAGGCGACTGCTCTGGATCGAGGACGACCGGATCTTCGGCCTCGGCACGCCGATGGAACGCGTCCGCGATCATATCGAAACGGACTGGAAATCGCAGTGGGTAAGCCTGCTGGACTACCGTAGCTGAGATGAGCGCGTCCGCGAGCGACGTCTGCTTCCTTCGGGACGAGCCGGCACAAAGCGATGCGAGCAAGACCAGGCTGGGTTCGCTTCGCACCGCCATCCTGCGCGATGGCGTGCAATTCTGCGACGGAACGAGCCAATCGCGCAGGCCGTTGGCCTGGGTTACGGACCTGAGGGAGGTCCTTTACCGCCCCGAGCACCTGAAGGTTGCGGCCGATCTGCTATGGGCACGGTTGAAGCGGTTCGATCCGCAGTGCATCGGTGGCATGACCATGTCCGCGGAGCAACTGGTCTGTGGCATCCTGCAAGCCGCATGGGCCGAGGGACGTGAGCTGAGCGGCTTCTCGGTCAGACGCACCCCGAAATCCTACGGCAGACAAAGGCAAATCGAGGGGGTGCGGCCGTGGCCGGGGGCTCGGATCGTCATCGTCGACGACCTGATCAACAGCGGCGGAACGATGGCTCGGGTCGCGGACATCATCCGGCCCTTCGACCCACGCATCGCGGCCGTCGCGGCGGTGCTTGATTTCGAGAATCCCTCCGCCGCGATCAGCGTCCAATAGACGTTCGGTTGGTTTAGCTGGACACGTGGCGCGTCCTTGGAAATTGGATCGACATCCGGATGGGCCTGCATGAAATACTGTACCCAACCGTCCAACGAGGTCTGCGCGGATGGATCGTCGACCTCGCCGTCATGGTTGCCCGGAATGGAAAAAATGGGCACGTCGTAATGCCCGTAGGGCTCGTAGAACTGCCCGTAATATTCGTCCTTCGCACCGGTGAAGTAGACCACGTCCCCGACATGGTAGCAGAATCGCGGCGTTCCGGCGCCTCCGGCGTGCAGCTGCTCCACCATCTGTTCTGCAACATTGCCCTGGAATTCGGCGTCCTTGACCCCGCCGGAATCCCCTACAACGTGAAACACCATCTTCTTTGCGGCGGTGATGGACTGCGCGATGTCCGGGAAATGCTCGGTAAGGTCGTAATGATAGGGCGCCAGGCCTAGCGGGCGGGGGAGGGGCTGAAAGCTCGTGTTGCGATGCGCCACCACGTCCAGTGGAGACACACCGGGGGGGCTTGGGACTGCTTGGGCTTCGGCCTGGATCTGACCGCACCGGGCCGAAACCGCGGCGTGGTAGCGTGTGGACTTGTGGCCATGGCATTATCTCCGTTCTAAACTCGTGAAATGATGGCCGCCTAGGTCATATACACACCCAGGCACCCTCGCTCTCCTAGAGCGCCTTGCCGAGCATACGTATCTGGACCGTGACTATACTCGACCCGCATCGTGTTGTCACCGGGACAGCCGCAAAAATCGTTCTCCGTATTGTGTCGTTTATGTTGCACCGACATCGCGGCCGGTCAGTTCACCGTGACGGTGACGGGCTCGCGGCCGCAGAGACCGAGCGACCGGATTCCAGGCATCGATTCCGAGACAGGTCATTACGATAGCGAAACGCCTACGCGATTTCAGTCAGGCTGGAACCGGCCCATTTTGCGACTTTCATGTATGGCACCGGAGCGCGGTCCGACTAGGCATCCGCCGGTCGCGCGCAAAACCAAGGCTGCTCTAGGCGCCGGCCTCGGTGCGCGCGAGCAGCGGGCCGCGGGCCTCCAGGAACGCCGCCACCGCGTCGGCCAGCGCGTCGCACTCCGCGTCGCCGATCGGCAGCGACAGCGCCATCATGCCGCGCCGCGCGATCCAGATGCCGCGCGCCAGCAGGTCGAAGAACAGCAGCTCGATCAGCTTGGGGTCGCTGCGCGCCGCATCCGCAGCACAGCGGACCGGGCCGCGCACGAAATGCGGCGCCAGCATCGAGCCGCACCCGGTGAACTGCAGGGCCGCACCGGCGCGCTCGCACAGCGCGTTCAGCCTCAAGCGCAGCGCCTCGCCGCGCGCGTTCAGCGCCTCCAGCGCCTGCGGGGTCAGCACCTGCGTCAGGCCGGCGAGACCCGCCGACATCGTCAGCACGTTGTTGTTGAACGTGCCCGCGTGGCGCAACGCGTCCGGCCGCCGCGGGTCGAACAGCGACATGATGTCGGCCCGGCCGCCGAAGGCGCCGAAACTCATGCCGCCGCCGACATACTTGCCGAGCGACATCAGGTCGGGCCGCACATCCAGCGTCGCCGCGAGGCCGTGCAGCGACAGCCGCGAGGTCATCACCTCGTCGCAGATCAGCAGGGCGCCGACGCGCTCGGTTGCCGCGCGCAGGGCCGTCAGGAACGCGGCGGTCGCCGGGATGCAGCCGGCGCTGCCCATCATCGGCTCGACGATCACCGCGGCGAGGTCGGTGGCGTGCTGCTCGATCAGCGCCGTCGCGGCCGCTTCGTCGTTGTACGGGGCGGCGACCCAGTCGTACGGCACGTTGATCGCGCTGCCGCCGCCGGCGAAGCCGAGCACGCCGCCGTGATAGCCGCCGTCGAACACCATCACGCGGCGGCGGCGGGTAGCCGCGCAGGCGGTGGCGATCGCCATCACGTTCGCCTCGGTGCCGGAGTTGGTGAAGCGCAGCCGCTCCATCGCCGGGAAGCGGCCGGCGACCGCGGCGGCGAAGCGCGCCTCGGTCATGTTGACGCCGCCGTAGCCGATGCCGCGATCGAGCGCCGCGTCGATCGCCGCACGGATCACCGGATGCGCGTGGCCATAGAGGCCGGCGGTGTACTCGCCGAGGAAGTCGACATACGCGCCGCCGTCGGCCGACCACAGCCGGCAGCCCTCGGCGCGCTCGATCGCCATCGGGAACGGCGCGAAGTGCAGGATGGTGCGGGTGTTGCCGCCGGGCATGACGGCGGTGGCCTCGACATGGCGCGCAAGGCTGCGCGGGTTGGCGGTGACGAAGGCCTCGCGGGCTTCGGCCAGGACGGCGTCCACGCTCGCATTGTGCAGGGCGATACTCATGCGGCCTCCCTCCGGCGGCCGGTCATGCCGGCGGCCCACAGCATCAGCCAGCGCGCCGGGATCACCCAGAGCGTGCCGGCGGCCACGAAATACAGCGCCTGGACCGGCCAGTAGGCCGGCACGCGGTCGGCCAGCGCCACCGCCGCCATGACGTAGAGCGCGAAGCCGAGCAGTCCGGCGACGGTTGCGATCAGCGTCCGCATGGCCGAGGGTCTAGGTCGCGGTTGGTTGCGGCGCAACGCCACGCCGTGTAACCGGGCAGGCCCGGGCCCACCGCCCCTCTCCAGCCACGGCGGCACAGCACGATGGACCTCAAGGACCACATCCGGAGCATCCCGGACTTCCCCAAGCCGGGCATCAATTTCTACGACGTCTCCACGCTGCTGCGGCACGCGGACGCTTGGCAGGTGGCGATGAGCCGGATGGCGCGCGCGGTGCGCGCCTACCACCCCGACCTGCTGGCCGGGCTGGAAAGCCGCGGCTTCCTGGTCGCCGCCCCGCTGGCGCTGAAGCTCGGCTGCGGGTTCGTGATGCTGCGCAAGCGCGGCAAGCTGCCCGGCGCCACGGTGGGGCTGGACTACGACCTCGAATACGGGACCGACCGGCTGGAGATCCAGGCCGACGCGGTGCGCAAGGGCCAGCGCGTCGTCGTGCTCGACGACCTGCTGGCGACCGGCGGCACGATGGCGGCGGGGATCTCGCTGCTGCGCGAGGTCGGCGCGATGGTCCCGGCCGGCGCCACGCTGATCGAGCTGTCGTTCCTCAACGGCCGCAGCAAGCTGGACGTGCCGTTCGAAAGCCTCGTGGCCTACAACGAATGACCGCCCGCCGATGAGCGCCTGCCGATGAGCCCGTTGGGCGTCACGCGGCGCCGCCTGCTCGCCTCGGCTGCCGGCGCCGGCCTGCTGCCGCGTGCGGCCGCAGCCGACACCGCCGCGCCGCCCCGGCTGATGGTGGCCGGGCCGGACGGCTGCCCGCTCGACGGCTGGGCGGCGGCGCTGGCGCCGGCGCTCGCCCGCGGGCTGGCGCCGCGCGCCCAGCTGCGGATCGTCAGCCTCGGCGGCGTGGACGGGGTGACGGGCGCCAACCAGTTCGAGGCCCGCGTCGCCCCCGACGGGGAGACCGCGCTGCTGGTGCCCGGCGAGGCCGCGATCGCCTGGCTCGCGGGCGATCCCCGCGTGCAGTTCGACGCCGCACGCTGGGTCGCCGTGCTCGCCGGCACCGGCGGCGGGCTGGTGGTCGGACGGGTCGACCCGGCGAGCTGGACCCGCACGCACAACCTGCGCGTCGCAGGAGCCGGGCCGGCCGGCCTCGCGCTGGCGATGATGCTGGGCCTGGAGCTGCTCGGCGTGTCCTTCACGCCGGTCTTCGGGTTCACCTCGTCGGATGCCCGCACGGCGCTGGCGTCCGGGCGCGCGCAGGTCGTGCTGCTGGCCGGGGCCAACGTGCCCGAGCAGGCCGAAGCCCTCGCCGCCGACGGCGCCCGCCCGCTGTTCGCGCTCGGCAGCATCGACGCGAGCGGCGCGCCGGGGCCCGACCCGCTGTTCCCGGGCGTGCCGCACTTCACCCAACTGCACGCCACGCTGCGCGGCGCCGCCCCCGCCGGGCCGCTGTACGACGCGTGGTGGGCGACCGCGCTTGCCGCGCAGATGACGTTCGGCCTCGTGCTGCCGCAGCTCACACCCGCCGCCACGGTGGCGCTGTGGCGGCGGGCGGCGGCGCAGGCGGTGGAGACGCCGGCGCTGCAGTCGGCGGCCAGCCAGGCCAGCCTGCGCACGCTCGCGCCGCTTCCCGCCGCTGCGGTCGCCGCCGCACTCGCGGCCAGCCCGGACGCGCTGCTCGATCTGCGCACGTGGCTCGCCGACCGCTGGCATTATCCGCCGGCCTGAGAGGCAAAAGGCCGGCCGCGCGAACCGACCGTTAACGGCTCTCACCGTAGGGTCGACACTGCCAAGCTCCAAAACGGTGCAATGTCCTGAGCGCGACAATCGCGGGCGACAACTGGGACACAGTCCATGCCGAACGACATCTCCGTCGCGGCGATACCGCCGCCGCAGAACGACCCGGCGCCGTCACCTGCCGCGCAGGGCGGCAGCGTCTCGCACACCGGCGGCTCGGCCTCGTCTTCCTCCTCGGCGCCCGGCTCCAGCGTTGCGAGCAACCCCAATCCGTCGCTGCACCTCGACCAGTCGCTCGGACTGGTCGTGCTGGAGTTCTACAACGACGCCGGGGCGGTCACGCGCTCGATCCCGAGTGCGGGGCAGCTCGACGCCTACCGGCGCTGGCTCGATGAAGGTGACGGACCGAATCCGCTGACGCAGGCCGGCCCTCTCTGACGCCGTCGGACCGCCCGTGAGCCGCCGCCAGGCGGCGATCTCAGGCGGCGATCTCCTGGGCCTTCTCCCCACCTTCGCGGCACCAGTCCCGCCATGCGTAACGCAGCGCTGCGCCGAGGCTGCGGCCGAAGCGCGGCGCGTCGCAGAGCGGACTGCGGCGCATCCTGTCGCGCAGGCCGGCGCGCAACGCTTCCAGGGCGTCGAGGTCGGCCGCCCAGGCGACCGCGCGCGCGATGTAGTCGGCGACGTCCGACGCGACCCAGCCCTGCAGCCCGACATTGGAGACGTGGCTGAGCGAGTGGCGGCTGGCGAAGGTCTCGCCGGGCAAGGTCAGCACGGGCACGCCCATGAACAGCGCCTCGCACGTCGTCAGCCCGCCGGAATACGGGAACGGGTCGAGCACGAGGTCGACCGCGTTGTAGGCCTGCAGGAACGCGCGGTGCGGCGAGCGGCCCTGCACCGTCAGCCGGGCGAGATCGATGCCCGCGCGGGCGCAGCGCGCGGCGCAGGATTTCGGCCCAGGCGGCCAGCACCTGCGGCGTGACCTTGGCGATGTTGTTGAAGCAGCCGAAGGTCACCGCCCCGGCCGCGCGCGCCGGCAGCTTCGCGACGTCCGGCGTGTCGGGCGAGGGCGCGTAGCAGACGTAGCCGTCGGGCAGACGCAGCAGCCGTTCGGAATAGAACCGTTCGAAACCGTCCGGTGTCTCCCACCGGTCGGTCAGCATCCAGTCCATCTCGGCCAGCCCGGTGGTGTGGTACTGCGAGCCGACCCACTTGACCTGCACCGGCGCCAGGCGCTCGGCACAGGCCGGCATGCGCCCGTGCTCGCCGTAGCCGCCAAGGTCGATCAGGATGTCGATGCCGCGCTGGCGCGCCAGCTCCGCGAGCGCCGGATTGGTCAGCGGCTGCACGTCGTGCCACTCGGCGGCGATCGCCCGGAACCGCCGCGCGATGAAGTCGTCCGCCGTGTGGTGGGCGAAGACGACGAGCTCGAACGCGTCGCGATCGAGCGCCTCGAAGCCCGCGACGGTCAGCCAGCCGACCGGATGCACCCGCAGCGTGCCGGACAGCAGGCCGATGCGCAGCCGGCGATCCGGGTCGCGGTCCGCCGTCCATGACGCGGGCGGCAGCACGCGCGGCGCCAGCGGGCTCGCCGCGCGCAGCTGGTCCGACAGCGACGTGCCGGTGACGCACGGCGTGTAGGCCATCGCGGCGCAGAGCGCCCGCCGCACGGGAAAATCATCGGGCCACACTGACATCGCGCGCAGGCCGACCGCCTCCGCGGCTTGCTGGTCGCCCATCAGCAGCAGCGCGTTGGCCAGGTTGCACATGGCGCGGGATGTCGGCCCGAAGCGGGCGATGTGCGCCTCGAGTGCCGCGCGCGCCTCCTCGTAGCGGCACAGCCGGTTGAGCAGGACGGCGTGGTCGTTGGCGAGCTGCAGGTCGTCCGGCGCGAGGGCGACGGCATGGGCCATCGCCGCCTCGGCCTCGGTGAGCTGCAGCGTGCGCGTCAGCAGCACCGCCCGCAGGATGGCGGGCGCGGGGTCGTCGGGACGCAGCGCCAGCACCACGTCGATCAGGTCGAGCGCGTCGGCGGTGCGGCCCTCCTGCCAGCGCAGCGTCGCGGTCGCATGCAGCGCCACGGCGTCCAGCGGGTCGGCCGCGATGCGCGCCGCGAGTTCCGCGTCAGCCGCAGGCGCGGCCCCGCTCCTGGCGGCGACTTCCGCCCATTGCTGCGCGAGGTACAGGCGTGACGGCGCGCAGTCCAGCGCCCGGCGCAGGACGGGACGGACGGCGGCGATCTCTCCCGCGCGCACCAGCGCGCCCCCGAGCGCCTGCCAGACCTGCGCGTCGTCCGGTACGAGCGCGGCCGCCCGCAGCAGCAGCGTCACGGCGCCAGCCGCGTCGCCGCGTCCCTGCCGCAGTTCGGCCAGGGCCAGCAGCGCGGCGAGATCGGCGGGATCGGCGTCGAGGACCTGGCGCAGCAGCGCCTCCTCGGACGGCGTGCCCGGCTGCACGGCGAACGGCTGCGCGCGACCGACCGCGTGAAGCGGCGAAGCCGTCATCCGCACGCCTCGTCGCGCGTCAGCACCGCCAGCGCGCCGTCCACCGGCGCGCCGCGCTCGTTGCGGATCGTCGCGTCATCGAGCGCGACGACGCGCAGCATCGCCGCCTCCGCCGCCCGGCGGATCGCGTCGGCGGAATGCCCGAACCTGCCATCGGCCGCGGCGCCGCTCGCCGGCCGCGCTTCGGCCGAGACGATGAACAGGCCGCCGCGAAGCAGACGCTGCGCCACGCGAGCGAAGAGCGGCGCCGGGTCGGCCATGTACTGCAGCACGCCGGCCGCCAGGATGACGGCGAAGCCGCGTTGCTCGGCGGCCAGGAAGGCCAGCATCTCGCTCTCGTGCAGTTCGGCGTACAGCGACTTGGCGTCCGCCGCGGCGAGCATCGCGGGCGACAGGTCGACACCGACCAGCCGCCCGATCGGCAAGTCCGACAGGGCGACGGCCAGCAGGCCGCTGCCGCAGCCCAGGTCCAGCGCCGGCCCGATGCGCGCGGCTTCGGCTGACGATCCGGCAGGGGTCAACACCGGCACATGACGGATCAGCGCCGCACGCATCAGCCCGGGAACACGGTAGCCGCGAGAGAGCGCCTGGCGCTCGTCCCATGACGCGCTCGCCTCGGCCTCTGCCCGGATGCGGACCGGATCGTCCGCCGGACGGCTTTCGGCGAGCAGGCGCGCCTGGGCGATCCGCCGCAGCGTCGGATCCTCGGGAGCGAGTTTCGCCGCCTCGGCGAACGCCTCCATCGCGGCGTCCTCGAGATCGAGCATGATGAGCGCCTGGCCGGTAAGCGCCAGCAGCCCGGAATCGACCACGCCCTCGCGCCGCGCTGCGGCCGCGACGGCGGCAGCCGACTCGGCATTGCCCAGACGAAGCCAGATCCGCATCAGCGCCCGGCGCAGCGACACGGCGCGGGGCATCAGGGCGGTCCCGGCCTCCAGCGTCGCAATCGCCGCCTCCGGATCGCCGTTCATCTCCTCAGCGGCCGCCAGCGACTCGCGATACGCCGGATTG
>DATEQV010000307.1:0-6041 GCA_035272265.1 Acidisphaera sp.
TGCTGCGCCGGGATCGTATTATAGCCCGTCATCCTGCGACCCAAACGAACCAGTTGGGCCGAGAGGAAACTGCTCTACACTCCGCCGGTTAGGCCGCCGGCCACAAACCCGGCCCGACCAACGCAGGAGGAACAGATGGCACTCGCGACTGTGAGCAAGATCACCGCCTCGTCCCCCGACGGCTTCGCCGTCGCGGTTCGCGAGGGGCTGACGCGCGCCAGCAAGACGCTGCGCGGCATCACTGGCTTGCGCGTAGAGGACATGAAGGCAGCTGTCTCCAACGGCAAGATCTCGGAATTCCGCGTCACGATGGAAGTGACGTTCGTCCTCGAGGACTGAACGAAACACCGTCGCCGGCCGCGGGAACGACCCTTGGGCCGACCACCGCTTCAATTCGCAAAGGGGTCGCGCACCAGGATGACGTCGTTGCGTCGCGTTCGGGGCTGGCGGACAGCAGCGTGACCGGCGTCTCGGTCACAGAATGCCGAAAAGAAGAAAGAACGCCATGCCCTCGGGCACCATCACGGCCCAGACCGCGAGTGTCGCGCTGCACGAAACCTGCGACTCAGGTTTGGTTATTCTACAATGGGTTACGGCCACGGAATTTGAGACGGGACTGCAGCTAATAGTGAGATTCGTTACCATATAGTTGCTATATAACTGCGCAAAACGTGAGACGACGAGTCATGCAACGTTGCTACAAGGATGACGGACGAGATCCCAGACCTACCCGACGACAGCTCCCCTTCAGACACAGCAAATCGCCCATATTCCGCCACGGAAGATGTCGAATCCTGTCTCCAATTTGCTGCAATTCTGAGAACACGTCACCTCGAATTCTCAAGTTTCGTGCAGTCCGAGCTGAGACAATTGGTAAATCTCAGAATTTCGTGCAGCGCGACAGCCACAGCGATTATCGCCGCCACCGATACGATGCGGCCGCCCTCGCGCTGCTTCAGATACGTCGCGTCCAGCCACAGATACGGCCACTCGCCGGCGAGCGGGCGATCAAGGAACGCATGCACCCGTTCGTCGATGTCCTTGCACAGCTTGGAGACCTGCGACTTGCTGATCCCGCTCAGCCCCATCGCCTGCACCAGCTCGTCGACCCGCCGGATGGAAACACCGCCGATCCAGGCCTCCTGGATCACCCCGACCAGCGCCCGCTCCGAGACCTTCCGCGCCTCCAGGAATGGCGGAAAGTAGCTGCCTTGGCGCAACTTCGGGATGCGCAGCTGCAGCGACCCCAACCGCGTGTCGAGGGCCCGATCGCGGTAGCCGTTGCGCCAGGTCGCTCGCTCGCCGCTGCGCTCGTAGTAGCTTGCCTGAGCGCGACCGGCCTCGATCGGCGGGAAATCGAGCAGCGTGTTGACGAGCTTGAGCAGGCACAGCGCGTTGCGATGCGCGAACTCGAGCCGTTCGCTTTGCACCGCCGGCAGGGGGAAGCGCGCGTCGTGTCCGCTCTCGCGAAGTTCAGGGGTCCTCTACTCCCCTTTTTGGAAGTAGGATTCCAGCAGGTCCAGGCCGGCTGAGCTCGCCAGCACCGCCGCCGTCTCAGTCGGCGTCAGCGACTGCGGGCCGCGCTCCTCGTTGAGCTTTGCCAACGCAACGGCGAGCACCTGATCCGACGCCGGGCTGCGCGGCCTCGCGATCTGAAGCATCGCCCGGTGCGCCTCCAGAAGCACCCGGTCGGAGAACAAGCGGCTGATCGCGTCGGCACCCGCTTCGGTCTCGCTCGCGATGGCGGCTTGCAACGCCACCGCGCGCCGCAGCACGTCCGGCGGCGAGACCTCCTCGGGCGTTCGCAGCAGGCCCACGCGCGCCAGCGCGCGCCCCGCGCCAACACTCGCCGTCCCCGCCGCGAGCGGGATCGCCAGTGCGAGGCCGAGCACCACGGGCGACATCCACGCCAACAGATGCGGATCGACCGCAAACGCGATGCCGGCAAGGACCACCCCGAACAGCGTGTGCCACGTATAGGCGCGGGCGATCTGCCGCACCGGCACGCGCCCGTCGTCGCGCCGCTGCGTGGTCCAGCCAGAATCGCGGCCGAACAGGATCGAGGTGACGCCGGCCGCCTGGATCATCATCGCCACCGGCGCGATCAGGCCGCCGATCACCGTCTCGATCAGCATGCCGAGCAGCGAGCGCGCGGCGCCGCCGCAGCCGCGCCGCGTCCGCGCATCGAACAGCAGCGCCAGCCAGCCGAGCAGCTTGGGCGCCAGCAGCACCGCCATGGTGCCGACGAACACCCACATGGCGAGCACCGGGTTCATCCGTGGCCAGCGGGGAAACAGGCTCGGATCGGCCGAGAAATACTCCGGCCGCACGAAGCGCGCCTGCAACGCGATCAGGATACCGACCAGCAGATACCACAGCCAGAGCGGCGCCGTGACATACGAGCCGATGCCCATCAGCAGGTGCAGGCGGCTGATCGGATGCAGGCCGCGCGCGGGCAGCACCGCGGCATGTTGCAGATTGCCCTGGCACCAGCGGCGGTCGCGGATCGCGAGATCGGTCAGCGACGGCGGACCTTCCTCGTAGGACCCCTCAAGCCCCGGAATCATGTGGATCGCCCAACCGCCGCGCCGCATCAGCGCCGCCTCGACGAAATCGTGGCTGAGGATGTGGCCGCCGAACGGCTTGCGTCCTTTCAGCGTCGGCAGCCCCGCGCATTCCGCAAACGCGCGCGTGCGGATGATCGCGTTATGGCCCCAGTAATTGCCTTCCGCGCCGTGCCACCACGCGATGCCGTGCGCGATCACCGGGCCGTATACGCGGCCGGCGAATTGCTGCATGCGGGCGAACAACGTGCTCGCATTGACGACGACCGGCAGCGTCTGGATCAGCCCGACATCGTCATGCGCCTCCATCGCCGCAGCCAGCCGCACGATGGCGTCCGCCGTCATGACGCTGTCGGCATCGAGGATCAGGAACTGGTCGTAGCCGCCGCCCCAGCGCCGCACCCAGTCGGCGATGTTGCCCGCCTTGCGCTCGGTGTTCTCCGTGCGCCGGCGATAGAAGATGCGGCGGTGGCCGCCGGTGCGCTCGCGCAAAGCGCGGAACGCCGCCTCCTCGGCGATCCACACGTCGGGGTTTGTGGTGTCGCTGAGTAGAAACAGGTCGAAATGCGCGATGCGCCCGGACGCGGCGAGCGACTCCTCGATCGCCTGCAGCCCGGCGAAGACGCGCGCCGGTGACTCGTTGTAGCACGGCATCAGCAGCGCGGTCCGCCCGGCCAGCTCCGGCAACGGCGCCGCCGGGTCAATCCCCAGCCGCCATCCGGCGCCCGCCAGCATCGCGGCGAAACCGCACAGCGCGCTGGTGAAGGCCAGGGCGATCCAGGCGAACAGCGCCACGAACAGCACCAGCAGCGCGATCTCCAGCGGCGTCAGGCCGCCGACATCCAGCACGCGATACATCTCGTATCCGGCCACGCCGGTCATCGCGACCGCGCCGCCGATGACGACAATGCGCCGGAGCGCGGTCGACCGCGGCGCGCTCGGCAGCCGCCGTTTTCGCGCCGGCGCGTTCAATGACTGCGTCGGCATCGGCAGCTTCGCCTCTTGCGGCAACGCCGGATGCGCGAGCGCGTCGACTACGCCGTCCATCGGTAGATCCATGTCTCGGTCAGTGGCCCGGTCGGATCGACGAGGCGCGCGTGCATCTCCGCCAGGTTGCCGTCGGGCAGCAGCTCGAAACTCAGCCGCCAGCCTTTCGTCTCCGGGTTGAACTGGGCGACCGCGTTCTGCAGTTTCCCCTTGCTGGTTCCGACGTCGATGCTAGGCTTCGCCTCTGGCGGCAGGCTCTTGTCGCTCTCGAAATCGATCACGAACTGGCGACCCTTCTGGTCCCAGGCGATGCCGGAGCGGCAACTGGCGACCTTGGCCACGGCCGGCAGCGCCGGCGGCGACCAGCACCAGTGCAGCCGGTAGACGTAGCCGTATTCGCTGTGCGCCTTGAGCGGGGTTTGGGGACGCCAGAAGGCGACGATGTTGTCGTGCACCTCGCGCGGCGACGGGATCTCGACGAGCTCCACGCCGCCCTCGCCCCAGTCCCCGATCGGTTCGACCCAGCAACTCGGACGCTGCCCGTAGCGCGCCTCAAGGTCCTCGTAGTCGAAGAACGACCGGTTGCGCTGCGACAGGCCGAAGCCGCGCACGTTGGTGTCGCCGAACAGGCTGATCTGCAGCTCGGCCGGGTTGTTCAGCGGCCGCCAGATCTGCTCGCCCCGGCTGGTGAGCATCGCATAGCCCTCGCTGTCATGCACGGCGGGGCGGTAGTCATCGACTTTCGCACGATTCACCGCGTCGAACATGTACATGCTGGTCAGCGGCGCGATGCCGGTCACCGCGATGTCCTTGCGCGGGTAATGCACGCACTCGACGTCGAAGACGGTCTCCTCACCGGGCCTTATGGTGAAGCGGAAGGCGCTGGCGACGCTGGCGCTGTCGAGCAGCGCGTCGACCACCATCGAGCGCGCGCCGGGCGCCGGCTTTTCCAGCCAGAAGGCGCGGAACAGCGGGAACTCCTCGCCTTGCGGCTCCGCCGTGTCGATCGCCAGCCCGCGGGCCGACATGCCGTAGCCCTGCCCTTTCGCCACCGCGCGGAAATAGCTCGCACCGACGAAGGCGCAGACCTCGTCGACATAGTCCGGTTTGACGAACGGCGCGTGCAGCCGGAAGCCGGCAAAACCGAGGTCGGCGTCGGCCGGCGGCGGCGCGACGCCGCCCTCGAACGTGAACATGTCGGCGCTGTAGCGGACGCGCCGAGACATCCCGTTCTCGACCGCGAAGATCTGCACCGGCTGCTTGTAGAGGAAGCCGAGATGGAAAAACTCGGCCTTGAAGAAGCAGCCCTTGTCGTCAGCCCAAAGCGCTTTGTCCGGCTTGAAGCGGATGGAGCGGTACTGGTCGTAGTCGAGATTGGCGACGCCGGGCGGGAGCTGCACCGTCGGCGGACTGAACGGCTTGGTCGACAACTCCCGGGCCATGCGACGCACCAGCGCGGCGTCGAACGGTCCCTCCGGCGAGGCGGCAGGCGGCGCATCAGCGCCTTGCGCCGCGGACGGCAGAGTGCCAGCCCCCAGCAGCGAAAATCCCGCCGCCAGCGCGACGAGATCGCGCCGGCCTAGCGGCGACGGTCGTTCGCCAAGCTCCATTCATCGGCCCCTTTCGGCGATGCTGACCGGCGGGCGGCCGGCCGTGTTTGCCAACGTGAGGAGGCCAGGATCGTTCCAGTCGGCAAGCGGTTTCCGACTGCTCCCAGCCGAACCGCCGCGCCTCGACACTGAGGGCGCACCGGGTCACATCGGCGGAACGCGCCCGTTCTCCTGGCGGCGCCGGCACGATCGAGCTGTCGGCCGCTCGCGCGTGACGAGCTACAGCTCGATGGTATCAACAGTCGTGTGGTCTTCACGCTGCGACGGGGATTGGACCGACGCCATTAGCCAGGCGCGGCGGTTCTGTCGGCGCTCGCTCCTTGGCGTTCTGACCGCTGAAAATCACCCGCGATCAGATGTGTCACCGGAAATCTCACTTCGTCGCCAGCGCCTCGAGCGATCGCCGCGTGTCACGGGTCACCCGGTCGGCATGGGCTATCCAGTGCTCCAGATCGCTGTAGTCGATCGCCCTGCGCTCGACTTGCGTCAACGGGCGCTCGGGAAGCGGCAGGGTTGGCAGCACCTCTTCCGGCTGGATCAACGGCGGCCGGCCACGGCCCCGCCCGGGCTCCGGCCGACGCGGCGGTACGACTTCGTCGCGTAGCGGCGCCAGATCCGCCAACCCGAACAGCCGCCGCTTGGAGCGGCGCGTCACCTCGACGACGATCCCGGCGGGCCGCCGCACCCACGAAAAATCAACCGCTTGGCCAATTTTGCGCTGCCAGTAGCGAAAGACGGGCTAGGTCGGGGCACGGCCGCGCAGCCCCTGCGAGTGCCACGCGCTCCTTCTTGCGGTTCCTGGCTTGGCGCGGTGTTGCTCCGAGCGGGCTCGACCGCGCCATCCCGAGGATCCGGCGCGCACGGCATGCCAGCCTGCCGA
>DATEQV010000308.1:0-6895 GCA_035272265.1 Acidisphaera sp.
CATCCGCACGCAGAGCGGCGGCGTCTATGGCGTGTTCACGCCGTTCGCCCGCGCCTGCCGCGCGCAGCCCCTGCCCGACGCGCTGCCCCTGCCCCGCCGGTTCGCCACGCCCGACGCGCCGCGCGGCGACCGGCTGGAGGAGTGGGGCCTGCTGCCGACGCGGCCCGACTGGGCCGGCGGACTGCGCAAGACATGGCGGCCCGGCGAGGCCGGAGCGGCCGCGAGGGTGACGCGCTTCCTCGAGCATCTGCAGCACTACGACCGGCAGCGGAACCTGCCGGGACAAGCGGGCACGTCGATGCTGTCGCCGCATCTGCACTGGGGCGAGATCTCGCCCGTGCAGGTGTGGCACGTCGCGGATCGCCACGGCGGCGAGACCGGACCGGCGGGACGCGACGCGTTCCTCAACGAGGTGCTGTGGCGCGAATTCTCCGCCTACCTGCTGTGGCATCACAGGACGCTGCCGGAGCGGCCGCTGCGGCCGGAGTTCGCCCACATGCCGTGGCGGCACGACAAGGCGGCGCTGGCCGCCTGGCAGCGCGGGCGGACGGGCGTGCCGATCGTCGATGCCGGGATGCGCCAGCTCTGGCACACCGGCTGGATGCACAACCGCGTGCGCATGATCGTCGGCTCGTTCCTGGTCAAGCACCTGCTGGTGCGCTGGCAGGACGGCGAGGCCTGGTTCTGGGACACGCTGTGCGACGCCGACCTCGCGTCCAATGCCGCGAGCTGGCAGTGGATCGCCGGCTGCGGCGCCGACGCGGCACCGTTCTTCCGCGTGTTCAACCCGGTCCTGCAAGGGCAGAAATTCGATCCGCATGGGACCTATGTACGCCGTTTCGTCCCCGAACTGGCAGAGCTGGACGCGAGGCACATCCATGCGCCGTGGGACGCGCCGGCGATGCTGCTGCAGTCTGCCGGGGTGACGCTCGGGCAGAATTATCCGCTGCCGATCGTCGATCTGGCCGAGGGACGGCAGCGTGCGCTGGACGCGTTCCGCACCGTCTCGCGCGAATCGGCGGCGTAGTGGCGTCTCGTCGGCCGCGACGTGTGCCGCCGCGCGGGGCGGCGTTGCACGATGCGACGCGATTCGGCGTTTCGGCGACGGTGCGCGTGCGCGTCATGCCGGATTCGTTTCGGTGTCGGGTGGGACGTCCGGCGTGACGGTGCGGCGATGATCCCCGATCGTCCGATCCGGGTCGTCGGCGACGTGCACGGCGACGCCGGGGCGTTCGCCTTCGCCGCCGCGACCGACCGGTTCATCGTGCAGCTCGGCGATCTGACCGACTACGGCCCCGACAGCGCGGGCGCCCTGCGGCTGATGTTCGAGCTGATCGATGCCGGACGGGGACTGTTCCTGCTCGGCAACCACGACCACAAGCTCGGGCGCGCGCTGCTCGGCCGGCAGGTGCGGTTCAATCCCGAACTGCAGGCGACGATCGGGCAGCTCGACGGCGCGCTGCGCGAGCGGACGTTGCGCGAGATCGAGCGCGCGCCGCTCTGGCTGCGGCAGGGCGACGCGCTGTTCGTCCATGGCGGGTTCCACACCGAGATGATGCTGCATCCCGCCCCACACGGGCTCGCCCGGCCCGAAGGCGCCGTCGCCCGCGCGCTGTACGGGGAGCCCACCGGACGGACGCAGCCGGACGGCTACCCCGAGCGCAGCCTCGCCTGGGTGGACCGCATCCCCGCCGGGCTGACGGTCTATTGCGGCCACGACCGCCGCAGCACCGACGGGCGGCCGTACCGGGTGACCGGGCGGTCGGGCGGCACGGCGGTGTTCCTCGACACCGGCGCCGGCAAGGGCGGGCACCTGGCCTGGATCGACCTGTAGGCCGGCATTTCGCCCGGTTGCCGCCGCGGGACGGCGCGGCGTACGGGGGATGGGGGACGTGCTGCGGGGTGGCGGGCGCGCCGGCACCACGCTTCTGTCGGTCGTCGCGGTGTCCTGGATCGGTTCGTCGCTGCGTTTCTTGCGATGACGCGAGTCGGCGGCGTGGAGGTCGCGCAGGCGTTCGCGGCGGCATTGCTCGAGATGGCGCAGATGGCGGGCGTGGGCGCGCACGAGGTCGCGCTCGACCTCGCGGCGGTCGCGATGGTGCCAGGATTCGTGCGAGCCGCGATGGGCGATCATCGGCCACAATTCGGGCTCGAACTGCGGCGGCATCGGTTCGGGGCCGTTGCGGGCGACGTGTTCGCGGTGGCGGGCCCAGAACTGCCGGCGGCTGTCGCGGTATTGGCGGCGCTCGGCGAGCAGGCGCACGGCGCCGCGGCGGGCGAGCTTGTAGAGCGCGACCTCGGCCTTCCAGTCGCCCTGGTCGCGGGCGGCGACGTAATGGGCGCGGGCGGTCTCGCAGTGATGGCAGCGGGGCTTGCGGCGGTCGGTCCAGCTGTTGGGTGCGTCGCACCACGAGGTGAGGTCTCGGCGCCACGGGTTGGCGCGGAACAGCTTCTTCGGCGGCGGGCGGTGCTCGCAAAAGGCGTCGTAGGCGATCTCCAGCCGGTAGTGGCGCGTCTGGCCGCTGCAGCGCGGTGCCTCGTCGTCCGGCGGCGGCTTCGGGGCGCGCGTCGAGCGCGCGTACGGACGCGCGGCCATGAGGCGCTCGTAGAGGCGGACCAGTCGGGTCGGGAGCCAGCGCAGCATTGATCTGTCCCCCTCCTTTCCCCGGGGTTCCAGCCGTTCGGCGGCTAGTTATCCTAGGGTTTTATTCTTGGAAAGAGGTTTTCGCGAACGGGCGACGAACCTTCGCACGTGTTCGTGCAGGCGTGCCTCGGCGGATTGATCTCTGCCGACCCATCTGCGGTACTGGGTCATGAACCCGCACGACAGCACGGCTGCGCAGCCCCGTTTCTTCTTCTGCCGCCTGATCCCGCCGCGTCCGACATTCGCGGCCGATATGACGCCTGACGAGGCGAGCATCATGCAGTCCCACGTCGCCTACTGGAGCGACCTGCTCGCGCGCGGCAAGGCGGTCGTGTTCGGCCCGGTTGCCGATCCGCACGGCCCGTGGGGACTGGGGGTGATCCGTGTCGCCGACGAGGCGGAGGCAAGCGCGCTGACCGAGGGCGATCCGGCGATCCGGTCGGAGCGCGGCTTTCGCTACGAGGTGCTGCCGATGCTCACCGCGGTCGCTGCTCAGGCGGGGGACGCCGCCCAGCGGTGATCGCGTATCCCTGCGATGCCGCGCCGTTCGCCGCCAGCTTCACGCCGGGCGCCCGCCGACGCGGCCGGAGGATCAGCGCGTCAGTGCGTGCGCCCGGCGCCGCCGCCGGACCCGTGCATCTGCGCACCGTGGCCGCTTCCTCCGGTCTGATACGAGGAAATGGCGTGGCCGCTGCCCCCGGTCTGGTAGGCGTAAGCAGGCACTGCGGCGACCGCTCCGGCGGCAACGGCGACGAGGGCGAAGATCATCATCAGGCGGCGCATGTTTTGTCTCCTGGGTTTGTGCAGGCGATCGCTAGCGCCACTGGGAGCCGCTCGCCATGAACCGGTTCACCCTCGGCGCGCGGTCGCCGCGGCTCAGTCCGCTGCTGCGGCCAAACCGCCGTGACCGGCGGGGTCCGCCTGCGCCCCGCCGCCGTACGCCGCGTCCTTCATCTGGCCCGTGAGGGTCTCGTAGCACGCGGTCCAGGCGGCGCGGATCTCGGGCGTGAAATCCGCGCCGAGCGCCTGCTCCAGGGTCCAGAGCAGCGCGTCGCCGCCGGTGTCGTAGTCGGCCGGCTTGACGCCGTAAGCGACGTGACGCCGCCCCAGATCGCGCACCGCAGGCACGATCTCATGCAGCCGGTGCAGATTGGCGACCGCCATCGCCATGACCGCCATCAGCTTCTTGCCCTGCTGCGCGGCATCGATACTGAACAGCGCGCGCAGAGAGGGATCGATCGTGAACATCCGCTGGTACAACAGCTCGCCCGCCTGATCGGATATCGGGGCGATGCGCGCAAAGGTCGCGCGCACGAGGTCCTTCTGGACGTCGTCCATGGTCGGTCTCCATTGCAAAGTGGTGGCTTCGGGCAGATGTCACGAACCGTCACTGCGAGCGAAAGCAACCCAGGGCAACACGGCAGACGTTTGTCGTGCGGCCCTGGGTTGCTTCGTCGCTTCACTCCTCGCAATGACGGGACGGGTCGTTTCGTTCGGGACTTGGTCTCAGTCGGTCTGCACGTCCGGGTGGTCGAACTCGATCACGTCGCCGCGGCGATGGAACACGAGCCGCACCGGCGGCTGCCCCACGGCGCGGGGCACCGAAATCGTGGCATCCTGCCCGGGCTGCAGGACCGCCTCGAATCGCAGCACCGTGGGCTCCGCGGCCATTGTCTGCGCGGTCGCGACGAGATGGAATCCGTGCGGCGTGTCGACGTAGTACGCGTACACCGAGACATCGCCGAGGTCGGCCTGCATCCCGTCGATCGGGCGCAGCGAGTCGGCGTGCACGGCGGGTGCGGCGCCGAGCAGCGCCAGCGTCGTGCACAGAGTCAGGCCACGTTGCGAAATACGCATGGTGTTTGTCCTTCCCGGTTGCGATGGCGAATGCCCAGTGCTGGTCGTGGGCGCGGGCCGGAACCTAAGGAGCAGAGGTGCCGCCGTCGTCTCACGCAGCGCAGGTCGATATCTCATTGCGTGCAGTGACCGTAACGGACGCGCGCTGCACGGAGAGACGGATCAGTACGCCCGGCCGTCGGGACGAAGGCATTACGAGCCGGTACCGGTCCGTACACGCGACAGGTCACCCCGCCGCGACTGCGAGGTGACCCGACCGGCCGAAGACGTCAGGGAGAGTTTGGCGCCGCGAGAGGTTGCGGCTGTGAACCGGTTCACGCCCGCGTGTTTTGCGGTGGCTCGCGCGCCGCGCGTCCGAGGGGTCAGCGGGCCGTCTTCATCTGGCGGGCGAGTTCGTCGTAGCACACCGACCAGGCGTCGCGGACCTCCGGGGTGAAGTCCTCGCCCAGCACCTGCTCCAGCGTCCACAGCAGACATTCGCCGAGCGCGTCGTAATAGGAGTCCTTCACGCCGTAGGCGACGTGCCGGTGTCCCATGTCGCGGATCGCCGGCAGGATCTCGCCCTGCTCGTGCAGGTGGAAGACGATGACGGCCAGCATCGTCATCAGCTTCATGCCCTGCACCCGCATGTCGCCCTTGAACAGCGCGCGGAAGTCCGGATTGACGGCGAACAGGCGCTCGTAGAACAGCGCGCCCGCGACCTCGGGCATGACGGCGAGCCTGGCGAAGCTGGCGCGGACAAGCTCCTGCTGGGATGGAGTCATGACAGGCCTCCGTCTGTCCGGCGCGTGGGGGCGGTCACGGCGCGGCCCGCAGCGCCGACGGCGCGGTGCCGAACTCGGCGGCGAAGGTGCGGTAGAAGGTCGCCATGCTGTTGAACCCCCAGCCGAACGCGATGTCGGTCACCTTCCGCGTCGTCCCGGTCGCGCCGGCGATGGCGTCGCGGCACTTCAGCAGCCGCTGGCGCAGGACGTATTGCGCGAACGTCGTGCCCGTCGGCTCGAACAGCAGGTGCAGCTGGCGCACCGAGATGCCGATGGCGGCGGCCGCAGTCGCCGGCGAGAGCGCGGGGTCGGCGAGATGCGCCTCGACGTGCCGCTTGATGGCCTCGAGCCGCGTGACCTGGACCGAGCTGCGTCCGGTCTCCCGGCCTTCGTCGGACGCGCCGCACGCGAGGGCGACGAGGCCCGCGAGGTTGCGCAAGACGGCGGTCGCCAGCGGCGGCGGCAGGAGCGGCGCCTGCGCGCTGGCCGCATCGAGGGCGGTTGCCAGCAGCGAGGCGACCGCGGCGGCGGCGGGAAGGCGGAACGGGCGCGCGATCCGGCCGCCGGCGAGCAGCGGCGAAAGTGCAGCGTGCGGAATGACCAGCAGACCGAACGACGCCGTGTCGGCGACTTTCGCGTCGAACTCCCACTCGGTCGCGCTGACGCAGAAATCGCCGGGCGTGAAGACCAGGTCGACCGGGGTGCTGCGGGGGCCGGCTTTCCAGACCAGCGGACGGTGGTAGCGGCGGACGAAGAACGCGTCCGACGTATCGCGGCCGATGTCGGCGGCGGTGCGGCGGATGTGCTTCAGGCCGCTGTCGATCTCGAGCAGCGCAAAGCCGTCGCCGGACTGGCCGCGCGCTTCGGCGCGGAAGGTGGCGGGGTCGGGGGTGTCGCACGGGGTGAAGCGATGCGCCTGCTGGGCGAAGAAATCGCACCAGAACGCGATCCGGTCGCGCGCCGGCAGGTCGTCCGTCGACCAGTGAAGGGTCATTGCGGGGGCCAGCCGTGCCGCATGCGGTCAGGATACACGGCGGCGGCGGGGCACATAAGAAATTCCCGGACGCAACGGGCTAGCGGCGGCGCGCGAGCGCGGTGACCAGCGGGTTCGCCGTCATGCCGTGCAGGATCACGCTGAGCAGCACGGTGCAGGCGGCGGTCGTCGCGATCGTGTCGCGGCCGGGCAGGCCGGCATCGAAGACGATGACGGCGAAGACGATGCTGGCGAGGCCGCGCGGTCCGAACCAGCCGATGAACAGCTTGGTGCGGATGCCCATCGCAGTGCCGGCGAGCGCCAGGTACACCGGCAGCATCCGGATCACCGTCAGGCTGAGCACGGCGTAGAGCAGGTCCTGCCACGTCATGCGCGGCAGGAGTTGCGCGAGCACGGGGCCGCCGAACACCGTCCAGGTGAGCATGGCGAGCACCTCGCCGGTGCTCGACGCGCCGCTGAGGATGTCGGAGCGGCCGCCTTGCAGCGCGCCGAACAGCAGGCCGCCGGTGAAGCAGGCGATGAAGCCGCTGCCGCCGAGCGCCTGCGCGGCGGTGAAACACAGGGCGGCCAGAGCAACGACCGGGATGTGCAGCCAGTGCTCGCTGGTCCAGCCGAGGCGTGCGGCGCGGCGCAGCA
>DATEQV010000309.1:0-3169 GCA_035272265.1 Acidisphaera sp.
AGGTGCTTCGCGTCGTCCGCCTTGGCCGCGACGGCGGCGAGGCGTTCGGTGGCGCGGGCGATCGTGATGCCGTAGCGCTCCTGGTAGATGACATACATCTCCTCCGCCATATCGACGCCAATCTCCACCGACAGAGCCGGCATCAGCGCGACGGGCACGAAGATGCGCTCGAAGATCGAAGGCTTGCCGTCGAACGAGCGCACCCGGACGACGGCGTGCAGCGCGGCACCGAGTTCGACCGCGAGCGCCGCCGCCTGCTGCCTGGTCGCGGGCTGGATCCGGTGGCTCAGCACGACGCTTGCCGGCAGGCGGCGCCGGTCGTCCAGCCCGACCATGCGGAAGAAGTGGAACAGCGTCTCCTGCCGCGTGTGGCGCGAGACGTAGGTGCCGCGTCCCTGGCGGCGGACGATGAGGCGGTCCGCTTCCATCGCCAGCAGCGCCTTGCGCACCGTGCCCTGGCTGACGTTGTACTCGGCGGCGAGCGCGAACTCGTTCGGCAGCATCTCGCCCGGCTTCCAGGCGCCGCTGCCGATGCGCTGTATGAGCAGGCTTTTCACCTGCGCGTACAGCGGCTGGTAGTCGGCGCGGCCGGTCATCGGCGGCGAGTGATCAGGCGCTGCGGTAGAGCTTGGTCATGACGAACTCGCGGTGGCCGAGCGCCTCGGCCGCCGTCAGCCGGCCGTTCGCGGTGCGCGCGATCATGGCGATCAGCGCATCGCCCGCCTGATCGATCGTCATCTCCCGACGCAGGATGCCGGAGACGTCGAGGTCGATGTGCTCGGACATCGTGCGTACCGTGCGCGGATTGCCGCTGATCTTGATGACGGGAAGAATCGGGTTCCCGATCACGTTGCCCTGCCCGGTCGGGAACGTGTGCACCACGTAGCCGGCCGCCGCCATCAGCGTGACGCACTCCGCCGCCGCGGACGAGGTGTCCATGTAGTACAGGCCCGGTCCCTTCGCCGGCGCCTCGGCCGGCTCCAGCGCGTCGATGTAGCGGCACGTACGGCCGATCTTCTCGAGGTTGCCGAGCGCCTTTTCCTCGATCGTGGTCAGGCCGCCCTCGATGTTGCCCTTGGTCGGCTGGCTGTCGGACAGGTCGTCGGTCTTGTGCGCCTCGATCACCTCGTCCTGGTACGCCTTCCACATCGCGTACCACTTCTCCGCCACCTCGGGCGTCGCCGCACGCGCCTTCGCGATGTGTTCGCCGCCGGTGATCTCGGAGGTTTCGCCGAAGATGCCGTAGATGCCCTGCGGAATCAGCTTGTCGTACATGTTGCCGATGGTCGGGCACGAGGCGAGGCCGGTGGTGGTGTCGGACTCGCCGCACTTGGTCGAGATCCACAGGTCGGAGATGTCGCACGCCTCGCGCGGCAGCTCGGACGCCCACTGCACGTATTCCTTGGCCTTTCGCGAGGCGGCGGCGATCGTGTTGATGTCGCCGTTCTGCTCGATCCAGAAGCCGGTGACGGGCTTGCCGGTCTTGGCGATGCCGTCGACGACGCGGCCGGTCCAGTGCGGCTCGATGCCGACGACGATGACCGCCGCAACGTTGGGATTCGATCCGGTGCCGATCAGGGTGCGGAAGAACAGGTCGAGGTCGGCGCCAAACTGCAGGCGGCCGTAGGCGTGCGGCAGCGCCAGCGTGCCCTTGATGTTGTTCGCCACCGCCTCGCAGACGGCGTTGGACAGGTCATCCAGCGGCAGCATCACGACGTGGTTGCGCACGCCGATGCGGCCGTTCTGCCGGCGCCAGCCGGACAGCTTCATGTTCTGCGCCATCGGTCCGCTCCTACCAGCGCTTGGTCTTAAGGTTATACGTATGGACGTGCGCGCCTTTGGCGATCGGCGCGACGATCTTGCCGATGTCCTCGCCGTATTTGATGGCGGTGTCGCCGGGCTCGAGCGACTTGAGCGCGACCTTGTAGCCGATCGGGATGTCGGCGGCGGCGGTGAGGCGGAACGTCGAGTTGTCCGCCGTGACGACGCCGAGCATGTCGGTCCCCGCCTTGAGGCCTTCGACGACGACCACGCCGACATTGTCCTTCTTGTCGTGCACGAGTAGCTGGGGGATTTCCACCGCGTCCTCCTGTCAGTGAGCGATCTTGTATAAGATAGGTGAGTGTCGGGCAAGCATCGCGGGTTCAGGCTTTCCGCCGCAGAACGATTGCCGACCGTTCGTGGAGGGCGATGGTTGTGTGCACGATATGCGAATGGACTGATCGATCGCGCGGTCCAGGTAATAGCCGGACAACCGGTTGGAGACGGCCATGGCCAGTTCGCAGCTGGTCCAATCCTTTCGTTCGGCCCGGCAGGATGCGCTGGACGCAGTGATGGAGGCGGGCGCCCCGCTGTGGGCGGGCGTCGCGCGGCTGGTGCCCGGCCTGGTTCTCGCGACCGCCGTGACACTTGCGGCGATCGGCCTGCAGACCGCTGAGGCCTACGTGTTCGGTCGCGCTTGGCTTGAGTCGCTGGTGCTTGCGATCCTGATCGGCGCCGTGGTGCGGACCGCGTGGCTGTTCGGCCCGCGCTGGGCACCCGGCGTGGCGTTCAGCGCCAAGACGCTGCTGGAGGTCGCCGTGTTCCTGCTCGGCGCCTCGGTGAGCACGCGCGCGCTCGCCGCGGCGGGACCCGCGCTGCTGGTGGGCATCGCCGTGGTGGTCGTGATGGCGATCGGGGCGAGCTACGGCATGGCTCGGCTGCTCGGGTTGCAGCACCGCATGGCGGTGCTGGTCGCGTGCGGCAACTCGATCTGCGGCAATTCGGCGATCGCTGCCGTGGCACCGGTGATCGGTGCGACCGCGAAGGACATCGTCGCGTCGATCGCTTTCACGGCCGTGCTCGGCGTCGTGGTCGTGCTGTGCCTGCCGTTGCTCGTGCCGGTGCTGCACTTGTCGGGCCTGCAGTACGGCGTGCTCGCCGGGCTGACAGTGTATGCGGTGCCGCAGGTACTGGCGGCGACAGCGCCGATCGGCGCGCTGTCCGTGCAGATCGGGACACTCGTCAAGCTGGTGCGCGTGCTGATGCTCGGCCCGGTGGTGCTCGCCTTGTCGATCGCGGCCACGCGTCGGCGGCACGGCGAGCAGACGGGCGCCGCGAAGCTCAAACTCGGACGGCTCGTGCCGTGGTTCATCCTCGGCTTCCTCGGGCTTGCCGCGCTCAGGTCGCT
>DATEQV010000310.1:0-19900 GCA_035272265.1 Acidisphaera sp.
CAAAAGTCTGACCAACGCAGGCTGCCGCTCCCGTGCGGCGACGTTCGTCCGGATCCACCTGACAGGGTCAGGTCGAACGTCTCTTCGCCTGTGGCGCGGGCGTCTTGTCCGGATAGTTGCACCACTCCGCCGCGACACACCGCCAGCACTCTGGCGTGCGTGCCTTGCACACGTAGCGGCCGTGCAGGATCAGCCAGTGATGCGCGTTGTGCAGCAACTCCTTCGGCACGCGCGCGAGCAGCGCGTCCTCGACCGCGCGCGGCGTCTTGCCCGGCGCGATGCCGGTGCGGTTGGCCACGCGGAAGACATGCGTGTCCACCGCGATCGTCGGCTCGCCGAACGCCACGTTCAGCACCACGTTCGCCGTCTTGCGTCCGACCCCCGGCAACGCCTCCAGCGCGTCGCGGTCGTGGGGCACCTTGCCGCCGTACCGCTCGACCAGGACGCGGGAGAGGCCGGCGACCGCCTTCGCCTTCGCCTGCCACAAGCCGATGGTGCGGATGTGCCGGGCGATGCCGGCCTCGCCCAGGGCCGCCATCCGCTCGGCGTCCGGCGCCTCGGCGAACAGGGTGCGGGTGGCGCGGTTGACGCCGGCGTCCGTGGCCTGCGCCGAGAGCACGACGGCGACCAGCAAGGTGAACGGGTCCGTGTGTTCCAGCTCGCTGCGCGGGTTGGGCATCGCCTTGCGCAGCGCCTCGAGAAACCCGCGCACCTGCGCGAGCGTCATCGGCTTGGTCGCCTTCCCGCCGCCGCCCGGCTTCGCGGTCGCCTCGGATGCTCCCTTGGGCGCCGCCTTGGGCGCCGGATGCGCCCCGGGCTTTGCGGTCACCGGCTTCGCGATCGCCTTGCGGCGCGATGTGGCCGATTGCGGCTTGCGGGTTGCGGGTGCTCGCACAGCTTATGCTCCTGTGGCCTGTGCTTGTGTGGCTCGCCGGGACGGGTGCTAGGTGCCAAACAGCCGCGGGAGACGGCGACGGGATGGAAAACGTCTACTTCGAAGCGCTGATCACGCCTCACCGGAGCCTGTCGAGGCAAGGGCTGCGGCGCGTGAGCGCGTTGCTGCTCGCGCTGAGCACGCTCACCGCCCTGCGCTTCTGGTTCATCGGCGCGTGGCCGGTGATTGCGTTCACATTGGTCGAGGTGCCGCTGGCGGTGCTGCTGTTGCGCCTGAACGCGGCGCGCGCGCGGGCGAGCGAACTGGTGCTGCTGACCGCCGACGGCGCGCGCGTGATCCGCACCGACTGGCGCGGGCGCCGGCAGGAGAGCCGCGTCGCCTCAGGTTGGCTGAACGTGGCGCTGGAGGAGCCGCAGGGCGCGGTGCCGCGCCTGTTGCTGACGGCGCGCAACACGCAGCTGGAAATCGGCGCGTTCCTCGGCGAGGCGGAAAAGCGCGAGCTGGCCGACGCCATGCGCGCCGCGATGCGCGGAGCGCGCGAGCCCCGCTTCGACAACCCGCAACTGAGAAGTTAGCCGGCGATATCACCCGACGAGCGGAATGCCGCCCGTCGGTGTGATCGCTATCTCGTCGCGTGTGCGGCTGGTCAGCCTTCGGTGGTGGCGGCCGGCCCCATCGACTTGATCAGGTCGAACACGCGCTTGCGCACCGCCGGGTCGGAGATGCGGTAGTACGCCCGTACCAGCTCGAGCGTCTCGCGGCGGTTGAGCGTCTCGTCGGTGAACCCGTCCTGCGACTGCTCGAAGCCGACCGCGCGGCGTCCCGATGTCGCGAGGCTGTTGGCATCGGACAGATCGTCGAAGAAGAAACTGATCGGCACATCGAGCACACGCGCGAGGTCGAACAGGCGCGAGGCGCCCACACGATTGACCCCGCGTTCGTATTTCTGGACCTGCTGGAACGTCAGGCCGAGTGCCTCGCCCAAGCGTTCCTGCGACATGCCAAGCAATGTGCGCCGCAGGCGAATTCGCGAACCGACATGCACGTCGATCGGACTCGGCCGGCTTTCTTTATCACCATTCGCCAGCTGGCCTCGCGACATGCGCTGCTCCCCTCGCATCTCGGTGGTTAGCATCCCCGCTCTCCGTTCCCGCTGCGCATTTTGACCGTCCGTTAACAGTAGATTAACGCTAAGCCGCCAGCGAACGCAAGGCCCTTCGTACGTCCGGAGCGACAAATCTCATTGGATGAGATGAAGACTCAGCTTATCGCCGCGTTTCGGCGGGTCGCACCCAGCGTCTGCTACCGAAGGCGATAAGAAGCGACACCGTAGCAAGCATGACGGGGATGGCCAGCCCCAATCTCGCATACACGGTAAAGTTGAAGGCGCCGGGCAACTGGACCGGGAGGAAGGCGGCCTCTGCTCGCGGCAAGCGAGCAAGCTCGCGTCCGCGCCCGTCGAACGCGGCCGTGATGCCGGTATTGGCGGCGCGCAGCAGGGGCAGCCCTTCCTCCACAGCACGCAGCCGCGCTGCCGCGAGGTGCTGCCGCGGGCCGGACGAATCGCCGAACCACGCATCGTTGGTGACATTGACCATCCACCTCGGCCGGTCGGACTCGTCGACCATTTCGGCTGAGTAGATCGCCTCGTAACAGATCAGCGGCCCGGCCGACGGCAGGCCGTTCGGCAGGGCGAGCGTGCGCGGGCCGGGACCGGCCGCGAAGCCGCCGCCGGGCACCACCTGGAACGGCAGCGGGAACCAGCTCGGCTGGAATTCGCCGAACGGCACGAGATGCCATTTGTCGTACTCGCCGAGCAGCGCGCCGTCGGAGCTGATGACTGTGAGGCTGTTGCGCGGCCTCTCCTGGGCGTCGAAGCGGACCGTCCCGGCGAGGATGACGGCGTCGGGGCCGGCCGCCTCGGCGATCGCTGCGCGGGCCCGGGCGTCCGCCGTCAGCAGGAACGGGCTCGCGGTCTCCGGCCAGACGACGATCTTCGGTCCCGGCCCCGCGGCGGCGACCGCTTCGCGGGTGAGGCGGAGGTAGGTGTCGAAGATGTCGATCATCAACGACCGGGCCCACTTCTGGCCTTCCGGGATGTTGCCTTGCAGGAGCAGGACGTGGATCGGCTTTCCATCGGCGCCGAGCGGGGCGGCGGGGTCCGGCCATGACAGGCGCCAGGCGCCGAGGCCCGCCCACACGACGAGCACCCCCGCGCCGGCTGCCCAGAAACGGCGCGGGAGTGCCGGCGTGCAGGCCAGCATCACGGTCAGCCAGGTCAGGCCATAGACGCCGATCCAGGCGGCCGGCTGGATCAGCACGTCGCCGGGCAGGCCGGGGAACTCCCAGACGCTGCCCCAAAGGTTCCACGGAAAGCCGGTGCCGACGAAGGCGCGGGCGATGTCGGCCAGCGTCCAGGCGCCGGCGAGCGCCAGCACGCGCGGCCAGCCGGGCCGGGTCGCCCAGGCGACCGCGCAGGGCGCGGCGATGAAGACGGCGAGTATGGCGGAAAGCGCGGGCACGGCGAGCGGGACCGACCACCAGAGCCGCGCTGCCTCGAACAGAATGGCCTCGGTAATCCAGTACAGCCCGACGACGTGCAGGCCAAAGCCGAACCAGAACCCGCGCCGTGCCGCGACCCAGGGCGTGCGGGCGCGGCCGATGGCGCGCAGCAGTGCGGGCGCGCAGACCAGCAGCACCGGCACCAGGTAGAGCGGCGGGAAGGAGAGGCCTGCCAGCGCGCCGAACCCGACCATCGAAAGGTCGGCGCGCCAGTGCTTCTCGCCCGGGTGCTTCTCGCCCGGGTGCTTCTCGCGCGTGGGCGCGCGGGGTTCGGGCGGCGTCGGCCGGGTCGCGGCCGCGGGTTCGGTCGGCAGGTCCGGCATGACGGTTCCCGGCGGGGCTAGGGGCGGGCTTGAGGGCTCAGTCCGTCGCGTCGCGCAGCTGCTGCTGGCGCTCGTAGTGCCGGTAATACTTGTCCGTGACCAGATCCGTCTGCACCACCACCGCGACATCGGTGGTGTTGAACTGGTAGTCCACCACCGCGCCGTCGCCGACGAAGCCGCCGAGCCGCAGGTAGCCCTTGATCAGCGGCGGCAGCCTGCCGAGGACGCGGCGTGGGTCGAACGCGCCGGGCGGCAGGCGCCGCATCTCGACGTAACGCTCCGGCAGCGCGCGCAGCCGCAGCGCGGGCGGGGCGAGGTGGTTCTCGTACAGGTAGGTCAGTTCCTCGGCGAGATCGTCCGGATTGGTGCCGGGCAGGCTCGCGCAGCCGAACATCACGTCGATGCCGTGATGGAAGACGTACGTGGCGATCCCCCGCCACAGCAGCTGCATCACCGCGCGGTTGCGATAGGCGGCATCCACGCAGGAGCGACCGAGCTCCAGCACCCGGCCTGGGAAGCTGACCACCGGGCCGATGTCGTACTCGTCGGCCGAGTAGAACCGGCCGGCGCGCGCGGCGGCGTCCTCGCGGATCAGCCGGTAGGTGCCGACCACGCCCTCGGGCCCGTCGCCGATGTCGTGGTCGACGACGAGCAGATGGTCGGCGACCTCGTCGAAGCCGTCGAAGTCGCGGCCGGCCGCGGCCACCACGGCCGAGGGCGCCGCACCCATCTCGCCGTAGAAGACGCGGAAGCGCAGCGCCTGGACGGCGTCGATCTCCGCTGCCGAGGTGGCGATCCGCACGCCGAGATTGCCGGCCCGCAGCTCGCCGAAGCCGGGATCGATGACGGGCGGGGAGATGGCGGGGCCGGTGCGTATGACGTGCTGCTCCGTCACCTTGGGGCCCGCCCGGCGAGCGCCGGGTGGGGATCGTCCGCGTGGCCGCCGCGCGGCCCGGCCGTGCTCGCCCGGCGCTGATCCGGCTGGGCGCGCGGGGCGTCGGCGTTGGCCGGCTCGACCTTGCGGCAGAACAGCTCGAGTCGCAGCGAAACCAGCGAGAAGCCGTGGCGGGCGGCGATCGCCTGCATCATCCGCTCATGCTCGGCGTCGGAGAATTCGATCACCCGCCCGGTGTCGACGTCGATCAGGTGGTAGTGCTTGCCGTGCTCGGTCGGCTCGTAGCGCGCGCGGCCGCCGCCGAAATCGCGGCGTTCGAGGATCCCCTTCTCCTCGAGCAGGCGCACGGTGCGGTACACGGTGGCGATCGAGATGCGGGCGTCCAAGGCCGCCGCGCGGCGATAGAGTTCCTCGACGTCGGGGTGGTCGTCGGCTTCCGACAGGACGCGGGCGATCACCCGGCGCTGGCCGGTCATCTTCAGTCCGCGTTCGACGCACAGCCGCTCGATGCGCGATTCCATCGGTTCCCCGAACCGTACGGGCGCAAGCGGGGCGGTGATGGCCCAGGGCCGCCCGTCCCAGCCTTCGTCCTTACGCGAGGCGGCCCACCCCCATGCCGGGCGCGCCCCAGTGTCTCCCGGTATGTCCGCCGGCCATCCGGCCCGGCATCACCCCGACGCGGACCCGGCCAGCCGTTCAGACCAGTCGACTAATTTAAGGTGCCCGCGGAGGCGCGGCAATCGGAAGCGCGGCGGCGGTCTGTGGCCCCTGGCGGAGCCTAGCTGCGCGCCGAACCCGACCGGCCGCCTCGCGTGGCCGGCGGCGCCGGGACACGCGGCTTGGTACCCAGGCCGATCTTCTTGGCCAGCGAGGAGCGGTGACGGGCGTAATTCGGGGCGACCATCGGATAGTCCGGCGCCAGCCCCCAGCGCTCGCGATACTGCTCGGGCGTCATGTTGTAGGCGGTCTTGAGGTGGCGCTTCAGCATCTTCAGCTTCTTGCCGTCCTCGAGACAGATGATGTGATCGGGGAATACCGACTTCTTGATCGGCACGGCGGGCTGCGGCCGCTCCGGCTGTGCTGGCTCGCGCCCGACACTGGCGAGCGTGCGGTACACGTCCTGTATCAGCGTCGGCAGCACTTCCGGCGACACCGGGTTATTGGACACGTGCGCAGAAACGATCTGTGCCGTTAGCCCCAGAACGTTCGGCGGCGTCAGCGCGTCGGCCATAGGCGTGCCTTCCAATATTGTAGTTTGATTCATATATAGGTTACCCGAGGAGCGTGTAGCAATACACATGGTGCGGCTACTAGCAGTCGAACGGAATTATGGACGAGTCAACAGCCAAGGTACTCGATATAACGGCGGAGACATGTCCGATGACGTTCGTGCGCACCCGGCTGGCCCTCGATTCCATGCCGTCCGGCGCGATTCTGCGGGTGCGCCTGCGCGGCGAGGAGCCCCGCCGCAACGTTCCGCGAACGACGGAAGCTCAGGGGCATACAGTCCTCGCGTGCAACACCGAGGGTGATATCACGACCGTTACGATCCGCAAGGCGTAACTGGGCCGGGTTTTTCAAGCATTGCGCGCATAATCAGGCCGTCGGACCCGCTCTGGTAGTAGGCCCGGCGCAGGCCGACGCGGGCGAAGCCGGCGCGTTCGTACAGCCGGACCGCCGGTGTGTTGCTGGCTGAAACTTCCAGGAACATCGCCGCCGCTCCGCGCGCCGCCGCCGCCTGCATGGCGGCCGCCACGAGTCGCCGGCCGATCCCGGCCCGGCGCGCCCCGGGGGCGACGGCGAGCATCAGGATCTCCGCCTCGTCGGCCGCGACGCGCGCCAGCACGAAGCCGCCAGCCTCGTCGAGCAGGGCGAACGCGCCGGGCAGGCCGAGCTGGGCCGCGAAGGCGGCCGCGTCCCAGGCCTCGCCGGGCGGGAAGCTGGCGGAGTGGATCGCGGCCAGGACCGCTGCGTAGGCGGCGGTCGCCTCGATCATCAGGGCGCGGGCCGGGCCGCGCCGGTTGGCAGGCGGGCTTCCGGCGGGTCCACGTACAGCGGCTGGGCGGGACGCGGCGGCAGCGTGCCGCGCAGACGGGCCAGGGCGGCGAGCGCGATGTGGCGCGGCGCCGGGCGTCGTGCGTCCGTCAGCATCACCGAGGCGTCGCGGGCGGCGAGGCGGGCGGCGACCTCGATCGCCGCATCCCCGCCGACGGCGACCGGTCCGGATGGCGCGGGCAGATCGTCCAGGGCGCAGCTCAGCACGGTCCACTCGGCGGTGCCGGGGCGCTGTTCCAGGAACACCCGGCCGCGGCGGCTGTCGGTGGCGACCCACAGGTCGCGGCTGCCGAGTGCGGGGAGCGCGGGCGCGATCGCCTCGCCGACCGTGACGCCGACGACCGGGATGCCGGCACCCAGCGCGATGCCGTGCGCCAGCGCGAGCGCCGCGCGGATGCCGGTGAAGCTGCCGGGGCCGACGGTGACGGCGACCATGCCCAGCGTGGCGGGCTCGACGCCGGCGGCGGCGAGCGCCTCCTGCGCCAGCGCCGGCAGCACGGCGGCCTCGTTGCGCTCGCCCGCGCCGATCCGCGCCGCGAGCAGACGGTCGTCGTCGATCACGCCGGCCGCGCAGCGCGAGGTGGCCGAATCGAGGGCGAGGATGAGCACGCACCAGCGTAGCAAGTTGCCGGACGGCCGGCTGCGGCCATACTCGGGCGGCACCCATGATGCTCTTGTGATGCACCTGATGAAGCTGGCCGTCGGCGTGCGCGACGTGGCACACCTGCGCGCCCTCCAGGCCGCGCGTGCCAAGTCCGATCCGCCGCTCCGCCACCGGACGCGCACGGCGCCGAGGCGGGCCGACGAGGTGTGTGGCGGCGGCTCGATCTACTGGGTGATCCAGGGCGCGATGTGCGTCCGCCAGCGCATCCTGCGCATCGTGCCCGACACGATGCAGGACGGCTCGGCCTGCGCCGGCTTGGTGCTCGGGCGGCGGCTGGTGCGGGTGGCGGCGCGGCCGGTGCGGGCGTTCCAGGGCTGGCGCTATCTCGACCCGGCCGACGCGCCGCCCGACCTCACGGCGGGCAAGGACGAAGGCCTGCCGCCGGCGCTGAGTGCCGAGTTGCGCGGTCTGGGGTTGCTGTAGGGCGCATACCAAGTCTGAGAGAGTACGACTCATCTCGTCATCGCCACGCTCCGCTCGCGATGACGAGTGAATGGGCTCCGGTCATCAGTACTTGGGCTCAGGCGTTCGCCTCAATCAGCGCGCGCAGGCCGGTGAGCATCTGGCGCGGCGTGGGCGGGCAGCCGGGGATGATGAGGTCGACGGGCAGCACCGCGCCGGGGCCGCCCTCGACCGCGTAGCTGCCTTTGAACACGCCGCCGTCCACCGCGCAGTCGCCGATCGCCACCACCCAGGCGGGGTCGGGCATGGCGTCGCGCGTCAGCAGCAGCGCTTCGCGCAGGTTGCGGGTGAGCGGGCCGGTGACCAGCAGCACATCGGCGTGGCGGGGGCTCGCGACGAAGCGCAGGCCGAGACGTTCGAGGTCGTAGACCACGTTGCTCAGCGCGTGGATCTCCAGCTCGCAGCCGTTGCAGCTGCCGGAATCCATGTGGCGGATCGCGAGGCTGCGGCCGAGCCGGCGGCGCGACGCGGCCTCCAGCGCGGCGGCCAGCGCGGCGACGGTTTCCTCGCCCGGCACCGGCGCGGGCTCCGTCGCCGGGCCGTGGCGCAGGCTGGTCAGGATGCGGCGCCAGACCATCAGTCTGCTCCGCTTCTCTCGTCATGCTCCGCGAAGGCGGAGCATCCACGCCTTTGCCGGCCGCGCAAAAGACAGGCGTGGATGGTCCGCCTGCGCGGACCATGACGGAGGAGAGGTGGCGAAGGTAGTTGCAAATGAAACGCCATCACAAATCCACCCCGGAATAGGAGGCGTTGATGCTTTTGTTGATCAGCGGGAAGTCGCCGATGATGTTCCCGGGCACGGCGGCTTCCAGCAGCGGCCAGTGCATCCAGCTCGGGTCGCGCAGGAACGCGGCGGCGATCAGTCCGGCGTCGAGCCGCAGCCAGCACCAGCAATCGCCGCGAAACCCCTCGGCCCAGCCGATGCCCTCGCCGCTCGCCTGCGGCAGCCCCACGGAAATCGGGCCAGCCTGCAGCACGTGCAGCAGGTCGCGCAGCAGTGACAGGCTGTCGTCGATCTCGGCGAGGCGGATGCGCAGGCGGGCATCGACGTCGCCCGCGTCCAGCGTCGTCACCGGCCTCGGATGATAGTCGTACGGCGGATAACCGGGCTCTGCGCGCGCATCGACTCGCTGGCCCGACGCGCGCGCGACATAGCCGCCGGCGCCGAACGCGCGGGCGAGTCCGGGCGGGACGATGCCGGTGCCGGTCATGCGGTCCGTCAGGCTGGCATACCCGTCGTAGACGCGGCGGATGTCGGGCATCGACGCGGCGATCGTGTCCGCCGCCGCGCGCAGCGCCGCCGCCCCCTCGGGCAGGATGTCCGCGGCGAGACCGCCGGGGATGACGGCGTCCATCATCAGGCGATGACCGAAGGCCTGCGCGCAAGCACGCAACAGCGTCTCGCGCAGCTGTCCGCACGTCGCCTGCATGGCGGCGAAGGCGACGTCGCCGCAGACCGCGCCGATATCGCCGAGGTGATTGGCGATGCGTTCGACCTCCGCCATGACCGCGCGCAGCGTCGCCGCTCGTGGCGGCGCCTCGACGGACGACGCGGCCTCCGCCGCACGGGCGAAGGCGATGGAGTGGGCGACGGTGGAGTCTCCCGAGAGCCGCGCGGCGTAGCGCGCCGCCGCGCGCGGCGACTTGGTGCGCATCAGCGCGAGCGTGCCCTTGTGCGTGTAGCCGAGCAGTGTCTCCAGCCGCACGACGGTCTCGCCCTGGGCGGTGAAGCGGAAATGACCGGGCTCGATGATGCCGGCGTGGATCGGGCCGACCGGAACCTGGTGCAGATCGTCGCCCTCGGCGGGCAGGAAGGTGGGCGGTTCCGGCGCGCCGCCGACGCGCGGCTCCGGCCGGATGGCCAGCGGGTGCGTGACCGGCCAGCGTCCGTGATCGAGCCACGGGCGGTGATCCACGGCGCCGTCGGCCGTATGGCCCCACAGGTCATGGACGGCGCGTTCGAACCACGCGGCGGCGGGGCGGTGCGGCGACAGGGCGGGGTAGCGTCCGTTCTCGACCTCCGTGCGGAGCAGGCGCGGCGGGTCGGCCTGCGGCGCATACAGCGCGTACACGACCTGCGTGTCGGCCCACAGGCCGATGAAGCGCTGCGTGTCGTCGCGCGCGGCGGTGAGCCACTCGGTCACGGCGTCGCCTGCGCGATCGATGTGAACCAGGCGAAGACCGCGCCCGGCATCGCCAGGCCGAGCGCCAGCACCAGCGCCAGATGCAGCCACACCGGCACCAGCGCCGCGTGCGGCGGCACCGGCCCGGGGTCCGCGGTGGCCGGACCGAGGCACAGCGACTGCAGGCGGGCGATCTGCACCCAGGCGGCGATCACCAGCCCCGCCAGCAGCACCGCGGCCAGCCAGGGCGACGCGCGTACGGCCGCGAGTGCGACCAGGAACTCGCTGGAGAACAGGCCGAACGGCGGCAGGCCCGCCAGCGCGATCACGCAGGCGGCGAGCGACAGGCCGAGCGCGCGGTGGTTGGACATCAAGCCGGTGATGTCGGCGAAGCGCTGGCCGCCCTTCATCTGCGCGGCGCGGCCGACGCACTGGAAGGTTGCCGACTTGGTCAGCGTGTGTACGGTCATGTGCAGCAGGCCCGCGAAGGTCGCGGCCGGCCCGCCGATGCCGAACGCGAACGCGGCCACGCCTGCGTGCTCGACGGAGGAATACGAGAAGAACCGCTTCACGTCGCGTCGCGGCCACAGGCTGAACGCGGCGAGCAGCACGGACAGCAACCCGAGGGCGACGAGCGGAAACGCCGGGTCGATCGCCGCGTGGTTCGCCTTCATCACGCCGCGCAGGCGCAGGATGACGAACAGCGCGACATTCAGCACCGAGCCCGACAGGATCGCCGACATCGGCGTCGGTCCCTCGGCGTGCGCGTCCGGCATCCACGCGTGCAGCGGCGCCAGTGCGGCCTTGGTGCCGTAGCCGAGCAGCAGGAACACGAACGCGAGATTCAGCACCGCCCCGTCGCATGTCGGCGCGGCCTGCCGCAGCCCGGTCCAGCTCATCGCCTTCAGTCCCGGCCCGAGCGCGGGCAGTGCGGCGAGATACAGCACGGTGGTGCCGAACAGCGCGAGCGCGATGCCGGCGCCGCAAAGGACGAAGAACTTCCACGACGCCTCGACGGCGTGCGCGGTGCGCGGCAGGCCGATGACCAGCGCGGCGGCGATCGTCGCGGCCTCGATCGCGACCCAGGTGATCCCGAGGTTGTTGCTGAGCAGCACCGCCAGCAGCGCGCCGCAGAACAGCTGGAACATCGCGTGATACTGGCGCAGGCGCGCCTTGTTCAGCCGCCGTTGCGACACCTCGACGCGCACATAGGCGGTGCTGAACCACGACGCGGTCATCGCGACGAAGGCGGTCAGCAGGCTCAGGTGAACGGCGAGGCGGTCGACCAGCAGAAGCGGCCCGGTCTGTCCGATGCTGGCCGGCAGGAACGCCACGACGGCGAAGGTGAGCGTGGCGGCGACGGCATTGACGATCGCGCCGACGCGCCAAGACGGCACCAGCCCGAGGACGAGGGCCGCGAACAGCGGCAGCAGGATCGCCGCCCCGGCTGTTGTCGCTAGGTCGTGGATCATCGCGGTGCTTCGCCGACGCGGTCGAGATGGCTGACGTCGAGGCTGTCGAAGCGCTCGCGGATGCGAAAGACGAACACGCCGAAGACGAAGAAGATCGCCAGCACCAGGAAGGCGCCCGAGATCTCGACCACCAGCGGCATCCCGGCGACGCCGACGGCGGCGAGGATCAGGCCGTTCTCCATCGACAGGAAGCCGATCACCTGGGTGATCGCGGTGCGCCGCGTGATCATCATCAGCAGCCCGAGCAGCACGACTGACAACGCGAACGCGAGATCCTCGCGGGCGAGCGTCGCCGCGCCAAGCGTGGTCGGCAGCACCACCTCGATGGCGAGTGCGACCAGCACCACGCCGAGCACCATCGACGGAAACACGCCGAGCGCGGTTTCGATCGTTCGCCGTATGTCGAGCGCGCGGACGATCCGGTGCAGCAGCACCGGGATGATCGCGCCCTTGGCGAACAGGGTCAGCGCGGCCGTGACATAGAGGTGCGCGGCGTGCTGGACGTGGCCCTGCCAGGCGGCGGCGGCGGCCAGGATGATGCCCTGCGCGGCGTAGGTGTTGATCAGCGCCGGAATGCGCCGCTGGTAGAGCAGCACGAAGGACGCAACGAGCGCCGCCCCGCCCAGCAGGTGCGCCACGTCGTAGGCGAGCACGCCGTAGCCGAGGTGCTGCATCAGGCGAACCCCTGGCTGACGAACAGGAACACCACGGCGAGCAGCGCCAGCAGCACCGCCACGCCGAGGAACTCGGGGACGCGGAACACCCGCATCTTCGCGAGCGTCGACTCCAGCAGGGCCAGCGCCGCCGACAGCACAACGACGCGAAATGCCCAGCCCAGCAGGCCAGCCAGCCAGCCGGCCGGGCCGGCATCCGCCGGGCCGAGGCCGAACGGCGCGAATAGCGTGCCGATCAGCGTCATCCACAGCAGCAGGCGCAGGCAGGCGGACAGCTCCAGCAGCGCGAGCGGCGGCCCGGAATACTCCAGCACCATGGCCTCGTGGACCATCGCCAGCTCCAGATGCGACGCCGGATTGTCCACCGGCAGGCGGCCCGAGTCGGCGAGCGCGACGCCGAGCAGCGAAAGCAACGCGAGGCCCAGCGAGACGCGCAGCCCGAACGCGAAGTCGTGCAGCTGTGCGGCCAGCGCATCGAGGTTGGTGGTGCTGGCGAGCAGGGCGAAGGTGAAGATCGTCAGCACCAGCACCAGCGCCGGCTCGGCATAGGCGGCGAAGGTCATCTCGCGCGACGCGCCGATGCCGCCGAAGGCGGTGCCGACATCCATCGCCGCCAACGCGAGCGCCGCGCGTCCGAGGCTGAGCAGGCCCGCCAGCACGATCAGGTCGGCGATCGGCGCGGTCGTCATGTGCAGCGCGAAGGACGGCACCAGCGCGGCCGCCGCCAGCGTCGCGGCGAACACCACGCCCGGCGCCCAGCGGAAGACGAACGAGGCGTTCTCGGCGAAGACGGGCTGCTTGCGCGACAGCCGGACGATCTCGAGCCACGGCTGCCAGGGCGGCGGCCCGGCGCGGCCGAGCAGACGCCCCTTCAGCCACCGCACCAGCCCGGCCGCGACCGGTGCGGCGGCGAGCATCAGCGCCGTGTGCAGCACGAACGCGACGAAGCCGAGTGCCGTGCTCACAGCGCCTCCAGCACGGCGATGGCGGTGAGGAACAGCAGCGGCACGGCGAACATCAGCGACAGCGTGCGCCGCACCGTCAGGAACTGCAGCCGGTCGAACGCACTCGACAGTCGCAGGCGCACGCGGCCGACGGGGACGAACAGCAGGGGCTCGGCGGGATCGGTGAAGCCGGCGACGAGGCGCGCCGGGACGGGGGAACCCGGATCGGCCGGCGTGCTCTGCTCGGTCGCCAGCATCAGTGTGCCGAGCGTGCGTCGGACCGGCTGGGCGAACGAGGCGGCGCCGTATTGCGTCGCCGGGTCGCCGAACGGCAGCCACGGCGGACTGGCGGCGAAGCCGCAGGCCCAGGCGGGCGCGTCGCGCTCCTGCATGCGCCGGCGGCGCAGGACCAGCAACGGCAGCGCCGCGCCAGCCGCGAGCAGCACGCCGATCGCGAGCGGCGCGTAGCCGGGGCTGTCATGCGACGTGGCGATGAACAGCGACGTCGCCGCGATCCCGCCGCCGACGAGGTGGCGGAGCGCGGGGTCGATCAGCCGCAGCACCAAGCCGGGAAACAGGCCGATGAACGCCGTCAGCACCGACAGCGCGATCAGCGCGGCGCGCACCGGCAGCGCCGGTTCCTGGGCGCCCGCGGTTCGCGGCACGCGCGGCCGGCCGAGAAAACCCACGCCGATGATCCGCACGCAAGCCGTGGCGGCCAGCGCCGCGGCGAGCGCGATCAAGGCCGCCGCACAGGCGAACAGCGTCTGCAATGCAAGCCCGCCGATGCGCGGGGCGGCCAGCGCCGATTGCAGCAGCATCCACTCGCTGGCGAAACCGGACGACGGCGGCAGCGCGGCGAGGGCGGCGCAGCCGGCGATCATGCAGCCGGTGGTGACCGGCATGTGGTGCACGAGGCCGCCGAGCCGCGACAGCAATCGCGTGCCGGCCGCGTGGTCGGCGGCACCGGCGCCGAGGAACAGCAGCGTTTTGAACGTGCCGTGTGCCAGGACGTGCAGCAGCGCGGCCCCCAGCGCCAATGCGGCCAGCGGGGCGAGGTCCGCACCTCGTGCCGCAAGTGCGAGGCCGAAGCCGATGGCGATCAGCCCGACATTCTCGACCGTCGAGCACGCCAGCGCCGCTTTCAGGTCGTCCTCAAGCACCGCGCGCAGCACGCCGATGGTCGCCGAGGCCGCCCCGAGCACCACCAGCGGCACGCCCCACCAGACTGGCGTGGCGTCGCCGCACAGGTCGAACAGGATGCGCGCGAGCACGTACAGCGCGACCTTCGTCATCGCCCCCGACATCAGCGCCGAGGCCGGCGCGGGCGCGACCGGGTGCGCGCGCGGCAACCAGACGTGCAGCGGGAACAGCCCCGCCTTGGCGCCCGCGCCGAGAGTCGCCAACCCCAGCACGCCGGCCGCCCAGGCGCCGTCCGGCGGATGCTGGCGCATGGACGCGAACGTCAGGTCTGGCGAGGGCATTGCCAGCATCGCCACCGCGATGACCAGGCACGCCGCGCTGAACGCCGCCATGCCGAGATACAGCGCCGCGGCGTCGCGGGCCTCGGCGTCCGCATGGCGGGCGAGCACCAGCGCCCATGACGCGACCGACATCGCCTCGAACCCCAGCAGCAGCCCGAATGCGTCCGCGGCGAGCAGGGCGAACGCCATGCAGGCGACGAACACCGGCAGGAACGGGGCGGCGCGCACGTCCTCCGGCCCGTGGACGTCGGTCGCGGCGGTCAGCGCGGCGGCGCTCGCGCCGAAGACCAGGACCAGGAACGGCCGCGACAGCGGATCGAGGGCGAGATGGATCGCCATTCCCGGCAGCCCGACCGGCAGCGCCACCGACGCCCCCGGCGTGCCGGCGAGCGTGATGGCGGCGCCCGCTCCGCACAGGCCGGCGGCGACGGCGTGCAACAGGGCGATCCGGCGCGGCAGCACCGCGGCGCACAGTCCGAGTGCTGCCAGCGCGGCAACGACGCAAGCCAGGATCAGCAGAAGGACGGCGCTCACCCGCCGACTTAAACCAGCGCCCCGGCCGCGCCGGAAGCGGACGCGTCAGCCGGCGGTGTCGACCAGCACCACGCGCCGCTTCACCGTCGCGGTCGCGGTGGGAACGCCGGCGTACACGTCCTTGACCGCCTCGGTCAGCGTCAGACCGGCGAAGGACGGCATCACGCGCCGCCCGATCCGCTCGGCCATCGGGGCCATGCGCAGCACCAGCCGCCACGGCAGCGGCGGCACATACAGCGCGGTGTCGCGCCGCTCGACGCGGAACAGGGTGGCCGACAGCAACCGCTCGATCTGGCCGGCGGAGTAGGGCTGGCCGTGGCCGAAGGGCGTGGTCTCCAGATGCGCCCACAACCCGGTGCGGTTGGGCGCCACCAGCAGCAGCCTTCCGTCGTCCTTCAGCACCCGCCACGCCTCGCGCAGCATCCGCCGCGCGTTCTCCGAGGTCTCCAGCCCGTGCACCACCAGCACGCGGTCGAAGCTGAGGTCGGGGAAGGGCAGCGCGTCCTCCTCGGCCGTGCAGGTCAGGCACGGGCGGCTGCGCGGCCAGCGCCACGCGCCGATCTGCACCGGTGTCACCGCGATGCAGCGATACGCATCGTCCCGCCACAACCGCAGGTACGGGCAGGCGAAGCCGATGCCGAGCACGGACTGCCGTGCCAGCGACGGCCACAGCGCGCGGAGGCGCTCGCGGAGCAGCCGGGCGGCGACCGCGCCCCGGGCCGTCGTGTAAAAGGCCGGCGCCGTGGTGGTGTCAGACATCGAAGACACTATAGCAGCCCCGCCGCGCCGAGTTCAGGGCGCGAGAACTTCACGCGCTGGCCGGTGGCGCCGGGGCGGGCCGGCCCGATATAGACGGGGCTCGAAGCCAAAGAGGGAACGCGCCCGTGCCGGTCACCGTCGAGCCTGTCCCGATTCTGTCCGACAACTACGCGTGGCTGCTGCGCGATACGGCCAGCGGCGCGGTCGGCATCGTTGATCCCGCGGACGCGGACGCCATCATCGCGGCGATCGAGCAGCGGGCGGGCGGGCGGCTCGACCTGATCCTGCTGACGCACCACCACGCCGACCACATTGCCGGTACCGACGCGGTGCGCGCCCGCTTCGGCGCCAAGGTCGTCGGGGCCGCCGCCGATGCGCGGCGCCTGCCGAAGCTGGATGCCGCGCTCGCCGAAGGCGAGACGGTCGTGCTGGGCGAAAGCCGCGCGACGGCGATCGACACGCCGGGCCACACGATCGGGCACATCGCGTTCCACTTCCCCGACGGCGGCGTCCTGCTGTGCGGCGATACGCTGTTCAGCCTCGGCTGTGGGCGGCTGCTCGAGGGCACCGCGGCGCAGATGTTTGACAGCCTGCGCAAGCTCGCGGCGTTGCCGGACGATACGCTGGTATGCTGCGGCCACGAGTACACGCAGAGCAACGCGAAGTTCGCGCTGACGGTGGAGCCGGACAACGCCGCGCTGCAGGCGCGTGCCGCCGAGGTGACGCAGCTGCGCGCCGCCGGCAAGCCGACGGTGCCGTCCACCATCGGCGGCGAAAAGGCCGCCAACCCGTTCGTCCGCGCGCGCGATGTCGCCGAGCTCGCCGACCGGCGGGCGCGCAAGGACAGGTTCTGATCCGCACGCCGAAGGGGGCACGACGTGAAGTTGTTCTACTCGCCGACGAGTCCGTTCGTACGCAAGGTGCTGGCCTGCGCGATCGCGCGCGGCATCGAGCAGCAGATCGAGCTGGTCACCGCCAACCCGCACGAATCGCCGCTGGAGCTGCTGGCGGCCAACCCGCTGTCGAAGGTGCCGTGCCTGATCACCAATGACGGGTTGGCGCTGTTCGACAGTCCGGTGATCTGCGAGTTCCTCGACACCGAGGGCAACGCGCTACCGATGTTCCCGGCGCATGGCGGGGCGCGCTGGATCGCGCTGAAGCGTCAGGCGCTGGCCGACGGCATCATGGACGCGGCGGTGCTGCGGCGGGGCGAACAGAACCGTCCGCAAGAGAACGCCCGCGACGCGGTGATCGCGCGGCAGCGCGCGGCGGTGGAGCGGGGGCTCGACGCGCTGGAGCGCGACCCGCCGCATCGCGTGCTCGACATCGGCAGCATCACGGTGGCCTGCGCGCTCGGCTACCTGGACCTGCGCTATGCGGCCGAACAGTGGCGCACGACGCGGCCGAAGCTCGCCGCGTTCTTCGCCGCGATGATGCACGAGCCGGCGCTGGCGCGGACCGTGCCGAAGGATCCGTAGATCGGCTTATACGAAGGCTTCGATACAGCGACTGATCTCGTCATTGCGAGGAGCGAAGCGACGTGGCAATCCAGGGCCGCGCGGCAGGTGTTTGTCACGCGGCCCTGGATCGCCACGCTTCGCTCGCGATGACGGGGGAACGCGGGCTGACGACGATCAACGCGACACCCGAAGCATTTCATTGACCCGCAAAATCGCGGGTGTGAACGCAATCACTCCGTTCGGGGAATGACGTGGCTATGGTCTGTGCATGGACGCGGCGGACAACAAACGAACCGCCCGGCCAGACAGACCCGAACCGTCAACCCAGAACAGGAGACCTTCCATGCGCAACATCCTCATCGCCGCGATCGCCGCCCTTCCCCTGATGTCCGGCGTTGCTTTCGCCGGCAACGAGCAGCCCTACCAGGGCAGCGCGATGCCGGTCATCGGCGCGCCGGCCGCGACCGAGACGAACACCCAGGCGTATCTGGAGCCCGGCCCGGCGGCGACGCGCTCGCTGTCGCGCGTGGCGACCACCGAAACCGGCAACGAGCGCCCGGCCGACTTCGGCGGCATGGCGACCTCCGACGGCGGCATCGCGCTCGCGTCGAACTGAGCGGCCGAAACCGACCATCCCCCGGACAGGCGGGCGCGAGTGATCGCGCCCGCTTGCTGCCGTATGTAACTACTGCGCGGTCCAACCGCAGTCGATCGAGATCGGCACGCCGGTGATCGTGCGCGCGTCGTCCGAGCACAGGAACACCGCCAGGCCGCCGATCTGCGCCGGATCGGTGAACTGCACCATCGGCTGCTTCTCGGCCAGCAGGATGTGGCGGATCTCCTCGTAGGACTTGCCCTCGGCCGCCGCGCGGTCCTGCAGCTGCTTCTCGACCAGCGGCGTGTGCACCCAGCCGGGGCAGATCGCGTTGCAGGTCACGCCGGAGTTCGCCAGCTCGATCGCGCCAACCTTGGTCAGCCCCATCACGCCGTGCTTGGCGGCGACATAGGCCGCCTTCTTGGCGCTCGCGACCAGTCCGTGCGCGGAGGCGACGTTGATGATGCGGCCCCAGCCGCGCGCCTTCATGCCGGGGATCGCCGCGCGCATGCCGTGGAAGACGGCCGACAGGTTGATCGCGATGATCGCGTCCCAGCGCTCGACCGGGAACTCCTCGATCGTCGCGGTGTGCTGGATGCCGGCATTGTTCACCAGGATGTCGACCGAGCCGTGGTCGCGCTCGGCGTTGGCGATCATCGCGGCGATCGCGTCCGGCTTGGACATGTCGGCGGCGTCGTAGGTGACCTTGACCTGGTACTCGGCGGCGATCTCGGCGCGCTGGTTCTCGATCTGGCCGGGATCGCCGAAGCCGTTCAGGACGATGCCGGCGCCCTTGGCGGCCAGCGCGCGCGCGACGCCGAGGCCGATGCCGCTGGTCGATCCGGTGACGACGGCGACGCGGGAACTGAGACTCATGGGGTCTTCTCCGTGGGCAGGGTGGGCATGGGCGGCATGGTGCCGACCATCCTACGCGGATCGACCGGACGGTCGAAGGTCGCCGCCTCCAAAGCGCCCGACGTCAGGACGACCCGGGCACTGTCCAGCCGCGCTCCGTCGATCATGAACCGGCGAAAATGGTCGTCGGCGTCGGCCTGGATGCGGGCCGGGTGGAGAAAATTCCGGATGATCACAGGGCGCACCACGTTGAGCTGGCGCGCCCTGGGCGCACTCGACGAGGCCGCCGGTGAGGGCCGGGCGGGCGTCCCGCCATGGTTCGGCCGCGGCCGAAGCAACGCGCCGGGCCGCATCGCCAGATCGCCTCGCAGCGGAGAGACGACCGATGGATATCGAGCAACAGCCAACCACGGCGGTGGGCGCCGGCGACGAGCACATCACGATCAGCCCCCAGCATCCTCGACATGGGCACGCCTGTCGCGCTGCCGTATGTCTTTCGCCACGACTTCGGAACCGGCCCCGACCTCTGGGCGGACCTTCTAAGGCAGAGGCCTGAGAATGCCATGCTGACCACCTCCGGGCTGGCCGAGGCGGCGTCGCTGATCGGCGATCCCGCGCGGGCCAACATGCTGACGGCGCTGATCGACGGGCGTGCGCTGACCGCCGCCGAGCTGGCGCGGGCCGCGGGCGTGACGCCGCAGACCGCGAGCGGGCATCTGGCGAAGCTGACGTCGGTGGGCTGGCTGGCGGTGGAGCGCCAGGGGCGCCACCGCTATCACCGGCTGGCCTCGCCCGCGGTCGCGCACATGCTGGAAAGCATCATGTCGGTCGCGGCCGACACCGGGAGCCGCCGGACGATCGTCGTGGGTCCGCGCGACAAGGCGATGCGGTTCGCCCGCACGTGCTACGACCACCTCGCCGGTCAGGTTGCCGTGGCGATGGCGGACCGCATGGTGGAGCGCGGCCATGTCGATCTGTCGCCGGACGGCGGCGTCGTCACCGGCGAGGGGGCCGCGTTCCTGCGCGAGCTGGGCGTCGATCTCGACGCGGCGCAGGCGCGGGCCGGCCGGGGCGGCCTGTTCTGCCGCCCGTGCCTGGACTGGAGCGAACGCCGCCCGCACATCGCGGGCGCCGTGGGGGCGGC
>DATEQV010000311.1:0-3870 GCA_035272265.1 Acidisphaera sp.
TGTGGTCGCGGCGCGAGCGGAAGCGGGCGAACAGGGACGCGGCGAGAACGTCGGCGGTCACCGCTTCCTCGATCGCCGCCTCGATCGTCCAGCGGCCTTCGCCGCTGTCGGCGACGCTGCCGGTGAACTCGGTCAGCGTCCCGTCCTTGGCCAGCGCGTCGGAGGCGAGGTCGAGCAGCCATGACGAGACCACGCTGCCGCGCCGCCAGACCTCGGCGATGTCGGCCATGTTGAGGTCGAAGCGCTCGTCGGCGGGCAACTCCTCGGAGGCCTTGTTGCGCAGGATGTCGAAGCCTTCGGCGTACGCCTGCATCAGCCCGTATTCGATGCCGTTGTGGACCATCTTGACGAAGTGGCCGGCGCCGACGGGTCCGGCATGGATGTAGCCGTGTTCGGCGCGCGGGTCGTGCTTCTCTCGGCCGGGCGTGCGCGCGATGTCGCCCATGCCCGGTGCGAGCGTCTTGAAGATCGGATCGAGCCGGTCGACGGCTTCCTTGGGGCCGCCGATCATCAGACAGTAGCCGCGCTCCAGCCCCCACACGCCGCCCGACGTGCCGACGTCGATGTAGTGGATGCCCTCGGGTTCGAGCTGTTTGGCGCGGCGGATGTCGTCCTTGTAGAACGTGTTGCCGCCGTCGATCACCGTGTCGCCGGGTTCAAGGTGGTCGTGCAGGTGCTCGATGGTTTCCTCGGTGATCTTGCCCGCCGGCAGCATCACCCAGACCGCGCGCGGCGGGGTGAGTTTGCCGACCAGATCGACGAGGTCGGATGCGCCGGTGGCGCCTTCGCTCGCCAGGTGCTGCACGGTTTCCTTGTTGGCGTCGAAGACCACGCACGAATGGCCGGCCTTCTGCAGCCGCCGCACGATATTGCCGCCCATGCGGCCGAGACCGATTACGCCAAGCTGCATCGTTCGTTCCTTCGTTTCGCCTGATTGTTCAACGGGGGAGTGGGGCCACGGAATCCTCGCTAACCCAGCGCATCCTTCACCGCCTGCGACAGCGCGCCGAGGCCGGCATCGACGTCGTGCAGGTGCAGGCGCAGCGCGCGGCGGCCGCGTTCCTCAAGCACCTGCAGGTCGCCGAGCGCCTGCGCGGCCTTCACCACGCCGAACGTGTATGTCGACCCCGGCACCGGCACGTCGGCCGGATCGTCGCACGTGATCTGCATGAACACGCCGGAGTTCGGGCCGCCCTTGTACGCCTGCCCGGTCGAGTGCAGGAAACGCGGGCCGAAGCCCACGGCGGTCGCCGTGTGCTTGGCGTCGCGGATGCGGGTGCGGATCTCCTGCAGCGCCCCGGTGTGCGCGCCGTCGCGCTGGATGTAGGCGAGCAGCGCCACGTAATCGCCGGCGCCGGCGCGCGCGAGGTGGCTCTTGATGTAGCCGCTCAGCGCGTTGTGCTGGCCGAGCGCCTTCGCGTTGGCGGCATCGGCATAGACGGCCACACCGTCGGCGCGGAACACCGGCTCCTCGGACGGCAGCTTGCCGGTTTTCTCGTAGTCCGTGGTGAGTTTGCGCGTCGCGATCTTGCTCGCCTCGACATCCGGCTGGTCGAAGGGATTGATGCCGATGACGCTGCCGGCGACCGCCGTGGCCATCGCCCAGCGATAGAACTCGGCCCAGATCGCCATCGGCTGCGCGACCGCGATGCGGGCGACCGGGTGGCCCGCCTTCTCGATCGCATCGACGGCGGCGCGCTGGTGCGGATCGACGCCGTCGGCGAGTTCCAGATAGGCGAAGAAGCGATCGCTGCCGTAGTCCTCCGGCTTGCCGAGCGGCTCGTCGGCGATCGGGATCAGGCCCTTGCCCTGCTTGCCGGTGCTCTCCGCGAGCAGCTGTTCGAGCCACGCGCCGATGGCGTGGATGTGCGGCGAGGCGATGATGGTGACCTTGTCGCGTCCGTGCTTGGCGGCGACGCCCATGGCGATGCCGAGCTGCACGCCGGGGTTCTGCGAGGGCGGCGCGTCCTCCGCACAGCTGCGCGCCATGCGCTGCACCGTCTCCAGTGCGGCGCGCAGATCGAGGCCGATCGCGGCGGCGGGGACGAGGCCGAACTTCGACAGCACCGAGTAGCGGCCGCCGCTCGTCTTCACGCCATGGAAGATATGGGCGAAGCCTTTCTCCTGCGCGTGCTTTTCCAGCGACGAGCCGGGGTCTGTGACGGCGACGAAATGTTTTCCTGCGGCGTCGCCGACCGCCTGCTGCATGCGGTCGAAGAAGTAGGCGAGGAAGATGTTGGGCTCGAGCGTGCTGCCCGATTTCGACGACACGATCGCCAGCGTGTGCGGCAGGTCGCAGGCATCGGCGACCGCCTTGACCTGCGCGGGATCGGTGCTGTCGAGCATGTGGAAGGCCGGCCAGCCGCCGCGATGGCCGAACGTCTCGGCCAGCACCTCGGGGCCGAGGCTCGAGCCGCCCATGCCGAGCAGCACCACGTGCTTGTAGCCGCCGGATTCGACGTCGCGGGCGAAGCTTTCCAGCGTGCCGATGTCGGCCATCTCGGCGTCGGCGTTGGACAGCCAGCCGGTCCAGTGGTCCTCGTCGGCGTTGCTCCAGACGGTCTTGTCGGAGCGCCACAGGCGCCGGATCGTGCCGTCGTGGCGCCACTTCTCCATCGTGTCGTCGATGGCCTTCTTGAGCGCGGCGTCGCTGACGCGCAGGTCGAGCGGCGGGCGGTCGCCCTCGACCAGCTTGCGCCGGCGCATGGCGACCGCGCCGAGCAGCTGGTCGAACGCATCGGCGAACTGCTGCACGCCGTCCTCGACCAGCTCGTCGGCAACCCGCAGGATGGAAACGCCGGCCGCATCCAGCGCGCGGATGATTGCCTTCGCGCCGTCCAGGTCCTGCTCGACGGTGTCGGCGACCGCCTTTCCGTGGTCGCGGAAGGCGTCCATCGTCGCCGGCGGCATGGTGTTGACGGTGTCGCGGCCGATCAGCGTGTCGACGTACATCGTGTCCGGATAGGCCGGGTTCTTGGTGCTGGTGCTGGCCCAGAGCAGGCGCTGCGCCTTCGCGCCCTTGGCGGCCAGCGCGTCCCATGTCGCGCCCGAGAAGAGGTGCTTGTAGTGCTCGTAGGCCATCTTGGCGTTGGCGATCGCGGCCTTGCCGCGCAGCTTGTCGAGTGACGCCTTGTCGGCGCCCTTGGCGATGGCGGCGTCGAGCTTCTTGTCGACCAGGCTGTCGATGCGGCTGACGAAGAAGCTGGCGACCGACGCGCTGCGCGAGACGTCGCCGCCGGTCTTCGCGAGATGTTCGAGCCCGGCGATATAGGCGTGCGCCACGGCTTCGTAGGCGGGGATGCCGAACAGCAGCGTGACGTTGATGTTCAGCCCTTCGCCGATCAGCGTCTGGATGGCGGGGACGCCGGCCTTGGTCGCCGGCACCTTGACCATCAGGTTCGGCTTGCCGACCGTCTTCCACAGCCGCCGGGCCTCGGCGACGGTCGCCTCGGTGTCGTTGGCGAGGTAGGGCGAAACCTCCAGGCTGATGTAGCCGTCGCGTCCGCCGGTCGCGTCATAGACGGTGCGCAGCGCGTCGGCGGCGGCGCGGATGTCGCCGATGGCGAGGTGCTCGTAGGCCGCCGAGATGCCGTGGTCGCCCGCGTGCTCGAACGCGGTGAAGTCGGCGTCGTACTCGTTGGAGTGGCCGATCGCCTTTTCGAAGATCGACGGGTTGGACGTGACTCCCTTGAGCCCGTCGTTCTCGACCATTTTCGCCAGCTCGCCCTTCTCGATCAGGCTGCGGCGGACGAAGTCGAGCCAGGGGGACTGGCCGCACTGTTCGAGCTGCTTGAGCGGGTTCATGAATGTCTCCTGAGGGCTGAAGCCGCACCGTCGTCATTGCGAGCGAAGCGAAGCAACCCAGGGCCG
>DATEQV010000312.1:0-9693 GCA_035272265.1 Acidisphaera sp.
GCGCCCGACCTGTCGCTGGTGCGCGAGGTGCCGGACTTCCCCGTCGCGGACCTGCCCGAGCTGCTGCCGATGTTCCAGACCGACATCCGGCGCACCGTGCGGACCGTCAGCGTCGGCGGCGCGACCATCGAGATCGTGATCGACATCGGCGAGATCCGTGCCGGCGGGCGGAGCGTGCCGGTGGCCGAGGCGGAGCTGGAGCTGAAGTCGGGCGACGCGCTCGCGCTGCACCACCTTGCCCGCGCGCTTTGCGATATCGCCCCGCTCTCGATCGTCGCCGAAAGCAAGTCCGAGCGCGGCCGCCGCCTCGTGCTCGGCGCGCCGCCGCCCTGGCACAAGGACCAGCGGCCGCCGCTGTCGCACCGCATCTCCGCCCGCACCGCGTTGCATGACGTGATCGGCGAGGCGGTCGCGCACTTCCTGGAGAACGTGCCCGCCGCCGCCGACAAGGACCCCGACGCCGATGCCGAGGGGGTGCACCAGGCCCGCGCCGCCATCCGCCGCCTGCGTGCCGCGCTGCGCCTGTTCGGCGGTCAGGACAAGGTGGTCGACCGCCTGCGCGACCGCCTCAAGTCCGTCGGCGAGGTGCTGGGCGAGGCGCGCGACTGGGACGTGTTCGCCACCGGCATCCTGCCGGCGAACGGGCATCCGCCGCCGCTCGCGGCCCCCGCCGCCGAGCGCCGCGCCGCCGCCCACGAGCGGGTCCATGCGATGCTGCAGGACACGCCATTGCTCGCGGTGCTGCTCGACGTGCTGATCTGGGCCGACCACGCGCAGCCGCCCGGCGGCGCCCGGCAGCTGCTCGCCGCGCAGCTCGATCGCGAGGCGCGCCGCACCCGCAAGCGCGGCCGGCACGTCGCCGCGAAGACGACCGCGGAGCTGCACGCGCTGCGCCGCGCCGTCCGGCGCCTGCGCTATGACGCGGAGTTCGTTTCCGGCGTGTTCGGCCCAAAGGCGGCCCAGCCCTACCTCAAGGAATGCAAGCGGCTGCAGACCGCGCTCGGTGATCTCGGCGATGCGGCGATGGCGGAGCAGCTGTTGCAGCGCCTGCCGCACGCGCCGCACAGGGCGGCAGGCCGCGTGCTTGCCTGGAGCGACCGCGTGAAGGCCGACACGACGCGCCGGCTGCCGCGGTTATGGAAGCGGTTCCGTGCCGCCGATCCGTTCTGGCGATAGGGCCGGTCCGCGCGCGGAACCAGTCTAGCAGTTTGCTGAAAAACTTAGCCGACACCGCAACGAAAGAAAGGAAAGAATCGAGACGCCGGCCGTCGCGAACGATTCTTTCCTCGCGGTGGCGCGGCGCGAATCGAACTTGCGTTGCAGCACCCTCGAAAACCCTTTTTCAGCAAACTGCTAGAACCGTGCCGACAGCGCGATCGCGCCGAACTGGTGCACGCCGCCCTTCTGGCCGTGGAACTCCTGCGACTGGAACACCTGCGTGTAGCTTAGGCGCACGCCCCAGAACACGAACGCGGCACCCACCTGCGCCTCGCCCACCAGCGGGTTCATGTCGACGTGGAAACTCGAGCTGAAGTTGTTGCCCTGCAGGAACTCGTCGTGCGCCTTCGCCATGCCGTCGATGCCGGCGAACACGTACCACACGAACGGCTGCACGGGCTGGTACGCGTATCCCCCCGAAACCGCTGGCGCCAGGCGCGGCGCGCCGAAATCCGAATTCAGCCCGCTGCCGATACGGAAGTTCACGCCGGCCAGCGCGTAGTCCTGCACGGTGCCGACGCCAAGTTGCACCTCCGGCAAGGCGTCCGTCTGCAGCCCGGCAAGGTTATAGAGCGGCACCCGCCACACCCGGTCGCCGAGGAACTGTGCCGCGAACTCGGTATTGAGCTGCGAGCTCCAGCCCTTGTTCTGACCCTGGCCGATGATGGTGTGGAAGCCGTTCTGCACCTGCTCGCCGAGCGCCGGCGGCCCGATCCAGCCCAGGCTCACGGCCAGCGTGTTGCGCGTCGAATCGGTGTCCAGCAGCAGCGAGCCGGTCGCGGTCAGATAGCCGGCATACGGCTGGTCGCCGGGCGGCGGCGGGTTGGCCTGCGTATTGGCCGGCGTGAAGATCTTCTGTTCCGCGCTCAGGCCCACGCGGGTCTGCCCGTAACCGAACAGCGCGTAGGCGAAATTGGCGAGGAAGTCGGGCGTGGCGCCGGTGGGCGAGGTCCAGCCGATCAGCGCCCCGTTGACGTAATACCGGTCGGTCAGGTTCGACGTCGAGATCGACGCGTTCTCGTCCTGGAGCGTCCAGATGGCGGCGGGATCGGGCGGCGGCTCCGCCTCGGCCGGGCGCAGCAGCAACAACCCGGTCAAGCCGCCAAGCAGAACGAGTGGCCGTGCCTTCATGCGTCACCGAACACGACAGACCTTCGCCGGGGATAGCGTGCCGACCATGCAGCAGAGGCAGTCCAGGCGACTCCGGCCGGCCCCTCGGTCTTATTGTGACAAGGCAGTTCGGCGCAAGCCGATCCCCCCCGCCGGGCTGGCGGCGGGCGCAATTCGGGGCCACATCGCAGGAGTCCACACTCATGGCCCATTTCGTCCCGCCGGTCCCGCCCACGCCGCCGCGCCCCGTCGGCTTCCGCGACTTCCTGCGCGCCACCCGCACCAACGCGATCGGCATCTTCTCCGAGCTTTCCTACACCGAATGGTCGGTGACCGGCCGGCAGGCCAGCCGCACCACCGTGGTGCTGAATGCGCCCGACGCGATCCATCACGTTCTCGTGGCCAACCCGGAGAACTACCGGCGCACGCCGACCTCGGTGCGAATCCTGTACCCGATCGTGGGCGACGGGCTGCTGCTCAGCGAGGGCGACGCGTGGCGCCACCAGCGCCGCACCATCGCGCCGGCGCTGGCGCCGCGCACCCTGCCGCTGCTGGCGCGCCACATCGTTCGCGCCGGCGACGAGGCGATGGCCGCGCTGCACGCGCGCGCGGGGCAGGGGCCGGTCGACCTGCAATACGCGATGCAGCACTTGGCACTCGACATCGCCGCGCGCTCGATGTTCTCGTTCGAGATGAAACGCCACGGGCCGACCCTGCGCGGCTACCTCATGCAGTACGGCGAGCGCCTCGCGCGCCCCGGCCTGTTCGACCTGTTCCTGCTGGCGCGCTTCCTGTCGCCCAACGACCTGCTGCGGCAGCGCTTCCGCCGCCAGTGGCTGCGCTTCATCGGCTCGCTGGTGGACGCGCGGCTGGCCCAGAAGCCGCGCGATCCGGCGCAGGATCTGCTGGACCTGCTGCGCAACGCGCGCGATCCCGAGACGGGCGAGGGCTTCTCGCGCGAGGCGCTGTGCGACCAGACCGCGACGATGATCGTCGCCGGCCACGAGACGACGGCGAACACGCTGTTCTGGGCGCTCTATCTGATCGCCAACGACCCCGAGGTGCAGTCCCGGCTGCACGACGAGGTGGCCGCTGTCGCGATCACGCCCGACAACGCCACCGAGGCTTTGGCCCGCCTGCCGCACACAAAGGCAGTGATCAACGAGGCGCTGCGCCTGTTCCCGCCCGCCTTCGTCCTGGTGCGTCAGGCGGTGGCACCTGACATCGCGGCCGGCATCGAGATCCCGGCCAATGCCGCGGTGATGATCTCGCCCTGGGTGCTGCATCGTCATCGCAAGCTGTGGACCGACCCGGCGACCTTCGACCCCGACCGTTTCCTCGGTCCGCCGCCGCGCTTCGCCTACCTGCCGTTCGGCGCCGGGCCGCGCATCTGCGTCGGCGCGCAGTTCGCGTTGACCGAGGCGGCGATCGTGTTGGCGCAGTTCGTGCGGGCCTTCGAGGTCGCGATGGGCGACGATCGCCCCGTGCTGCCGGTGCCGGTCATCACTACCGTCCCCGACCACGCGCCGCCGTTCCTCCTGACGCCGCGGACGCGCACGCTGGCGCAGGCGGCGTAGCACTTTCCGCCAAGGCCGGGATCGGCCATCACGGCGCCACGGGCAGACAGCGGCCAGGTCGATCATGGTGAAGGTCAGGTGCGTGATGATGCAGCGGAACGAGCGCGCGCTGCTCGAGCCGTGGCTGCGGTATCACGCGTACCTGTTCGGGTTGAGCAACTTGGTCGTCCTCGACAACGGATCGACCGACGAGCACGTGCTTTCGGTGCTCGCACGTTACCAAAGATCCGGCTGCGAGGTGATCCGCCGCTACTCGAGCCCTTCCGACTTCGCCCGCAAGGGCGCGATCCTCGCCGACATCATCAGGCGCCTGGACAGCCTGGTCGACTACGACATCGCGATCCCGTCGGACTGTGACGAGTTCCTTTGCTACCTCGAAGGCAACCGCCTGCGCTGCGACCGCGACGGCATCATCGCGCAGTTGTCTCGCCTGGCGGGCAAGACGTGTCCGCTGCAGGTCGGCGCCACGCTATTCAACGTGCCGGCCCAGCCGGGCTGGTTCTCTGTCACTTGGACGCCGAAATCGCTTGTCTGCAAGGACACCGTCGTGATGCTCGACCCCGGCTCGCACATCGCCTGGACGGTGTCGGGCGAAGAGCCCGAAGTGACGCCGCTCGTCCACGTTCATCTGCATCACCGGCGCTTCGCCGAGATGCGCGCGTTCGCCGCGCAGAAGCTGGCAGCCGTCGGCGTGGACGCGGCGGACGAGGAGGCGCTGCGGCAGTACCAGGGCGACGGCGTGCACCTGACGCGCTTCCTTCTGATGTCGGAACACGAGTACGGACGTCTGCACACGGATGCGCCTGTGGTGGCTTTCCCGGAGTTCGTCGCGCAGCTGAGGATGCTCGGGATCAGCCTTGACGACACGTTGCTCGGCACGCCGGAACCGCTGCGCGAACCCGTCGCTTGCATCGCTGTCCGTCTGCCGGCGGAGGGCGGGACGCCCGGACGCATTCTCGACTTCGCCCCGGCGCATTACCTGGAGGCAAACGGCGATCTGCGCCAAGGCGGGCAGAACCCGCTGGTCCATTTCGTCCTGTGGGGCTGGAAGGAGGGGCGGCCTTACGCGCCGCCGCCCCCGTCGGCGGCACTTCCGCAGGTGCGCCGCGCTGTGCAGGCGGATCTGCCCGCCATCGTCGCCATGCTGGCCGACGACGAACTCGGCAGCACGCGCGAGGCGCCCGACGCGGCAACGGACGACCGCTATGCCGCCGCCTTCGCCGCGATCGACGCCGACCCGAACCAGGCGCTGGTCGTGCTCGACGACGCGGGCAGCGTGGTCGGCTGCCTGCAGCTCACGTTCATCCCCGGCCTGTCGCTGCACGGCGCCTGGCGCGGCCAGATCGAGGCCGTGCGCGTCGTCACGTCGCGCCGCGGCGAGGGGCTCGGCCGCATCATGCTGAACTGGGCGATCGCGGAGTCCCGGCGGCGCGGCTGCACGCTGGTGCAGCTCACCACCAACAAGGTGCGGATCGACGCGCTGCGCTTCTACCGCTCGCTCGGCTTCGTCGACAGCCACGAAGGGCTGAAGCTGTATATGTCGGGGTGATTGCCCGGTGTGTCCCGCCACCAACAACCCGCACGCTCCGTCATCGCGAGGAGCGAAGCGACGTGGCGATCCAGGGCCGTGCGACAATCGCTTGTCACGTTGCCCTGGATCGCCACGCTTCGCTCGCGATGACGAGACACTTTGGTCGAAGCGCCATCACGCCGCGCGCGGCACGCTCGCTCGATGCTCCTGCGGCCGGCGTCGCGCATCTCTCTCGCGCGCCGACTCGGGCGCCACGGCGAACGCCTCCATGTAGGGGGCGAAGCGCCGGCGCTCCTCGGCCTCGTCGAGGCCGTAATCCTCCAGCCGATACTGATTCACGCCATAGCCGCCGTTCGGCGTCTCCGCCGTCACCGCCTCGATGCGGCGTGCGGCCTGCTCGCCCAGCGTCAGGCCGAAATGCGCGTAGATGCGCTCGATCGCCAGCGCGGGTGCCGCGATCAGCTCGGTGTGGCGCACCTGGCAGATCGCCTCGGCGAAGTCCTGCCGCTCGGCCGCACGCCGCATCAGCTGCGTGCCTTCCTGCCAGCGGTCGTTCTGCTTGCGGCCGAGTTTGACGCGGTCGATCGAGCGCGTGAACGGCCGGCGCAGGATCTCGGTCAGCCGCACGACCGAGGCCAGCACCCGCATCGGATCGCGATGCACGAACACCACGCGGGCGTCCGGATAGACCGTCCTGATCGCATCGAGCGCGAACACGTGGTCGGGGCATTTCAGCACCCAGCGGCGCGGGCCGGTCTGGTGCTGCAGATGCTGCAGGAAGCGCTTGTGGACGCGGAACGCGTCGACATGCCCGCTAGCGTCCAGCCACTCGCGATACGATGGGATGTCGTACGTCGTGTCGAAGCGCAGGCTGGCGAACACGTGCGCGGTGATCTCACTGCATTCCTGCGGCGAGGTCGCGTCCATCGGGTGCAGGCTGCGGAACTCCGGCGCCAGCCGGTCGAACATCCGCAGCTGCCGGTTCACCGCCGCGATCCGCTTCGCCGGGCCGCCGTCCGCCTCGCCCGCCAGCGGATACGGATGGATCGTCTGGTACGCCCGCGGCGACTCGTTCGTCGCGTCCTCCAGCAGCAGCCGGTGCAGGAATGTCGTGCCGGTACGCGGCAGCCCGGTGATGAACAGCGGCTGCTCGATCTTCTCGCGCAGGATCGCCGGATCGCGCAGCTCCTGCTGGCGCAGCAGCAGCAGGTTGTCCAGGAACCGCCCGATGTCCCAGCTTGTGACGGCCCGGCCGAGCAGGCTGAGCTGCGCCTCGCTCAAGCAGGCCGAGCACAACCGTTCCAGCGGCCCCATGAAGGGGTCGTCGCCGAAATCGTCGGACCCGGCCCGGCGGCGGGCGGCAGCGATCAGCCCAGCCACACGGATCGGCCGGTCGAGCCGGCCCAGCCGGCCGGCGACCGCGTCGGCGGCGGAGAGGGTGGTGGAGAGCAGCGTCATCGTGCGGGCCCGTTCTGCCCGGATCGTATAGGTCAGATCGGCCCGCCGACGTAGCCTCGGGCGGCTTGGGCTCCATGCGCTGACCGGTCGGTACCGCCGAACCCTCCCGCCACGTTGCACGACGGCGACAGGTCGGACGATCGGCGGAAACATGCCGACACGAGAGCGACGCAGATCGTCACGCTCAGAGACGCTCGGGGCCGGGGCGCATCAGCGTCCCCGGCCCCGGTTGCTCGCGCTTGTCGCCTCAACGATCAGCCGCGCAGCGCCACGCGGCCGTTGCAGCCGCACCTCCCGAACCTGCGTGTCGGCATGCCCGGGATCGCGGCGGCTCTCAGCTTACGGCGTCACTTCACGATCGCCGGGGTGCTGCCGCTGGGTCCCAGCGTCACTGGAGCCTCGTTCTGCACCGCGGGCGGGCAGGGCACCGGCTTGACGTTAACGCCCGTGACACCCGCCGGCATCTGCTCGCTGCCGCAGGCCGTCTGCGGGTTGGCTCCGGAGGGCACGGTCGGCCCCGCCGCCGCTTGGCCGGGAGAAGGCGCGCACGGAGTCGGTTGGCGCGTAACCGCCACGCCTGCGGGCATTCCACCGGTGTTGCAGGCCGACTCGGGACTGGTGGGGAGCGACGGCACGGTCGGTCCCGTCTGGGCCGCGGCCGGGGTGCCGATCGCCAGCATCCCGCCGAATGCAAGCGCAATCGCCAGCATCGTCTTGTAACTGTTCATGTCAGCGTCCTCCAATTTCACATCCAAAGAAATTTCATCAAATCGGATCGGTCCGGTTGTGTCATTGACCTGCCTCAAAGGGCCACGATCCAACGAGCCGTGCCGGTCGATCGGCGTGCAACGGACGCGTGGCCGCCTACCAGCGCGCCGGCGACGACCCGAGCGCGTTTGCCGCACGCTCCCAGCGCATCGGCACGTTCTCGATCGCGACGGCGGGGCGCAGGCGGCGGGCCGGACCCCACGGCGTCGCCTCGATCCGATCGTCGAAATCGCTCGGCTGCAGCGCCGGAAACGCATGCGTCTCGCCCGGCGCGTCCACGCCGGTCAGCAACGCCGCCGTGCGGGCGAGCGAGACGCGCGCCCTCATGCCCACGCCCGATCGCAGCCGCTGCGTCAGCCCGCGCACGGCGGCGGCGGCCATGATGCACCCCGTCGCGTGATCGATCGCCTGCACCGGCAGCGGCGTCGGCCGGTCGGTGCCGTATCGGCGCATGCCTTCCTCGGCGATGCCCGCGCTCATCTGCACGAGGCTGTCGAACCCGCGCCGCGCCGCCCACGGCCCGGTCCAGCCGTAGGCATCGAGCGACACGTCCACGATTCCCGGCCGCGCCAGCCTGCGTGCCTCCGCTCCCAGCCCGAGCCGTTCCAGCGCATCGGAGCGGTAGCCGTGCACGACGACATCGGCCTCTGCGAGCAGCCCGAGCAGATGGTCGCGGTTCTCCGGCGCGCGCAGATCGAGCCGCGCGCACCGCTTGCCGAGCGTCATTTCCGGCACGATGGCCGGTTCGTCCCAGGTCGGCGGATCGATGCGCAGCACGTCGGCTCCGAAGCCGGCCAGGAAGCGCGTCGCCGCCGGTCCCGCCAGCACGCGCGTCAGATCGAGCACCCGCACGCCCGCCAGCGGCCGCGCCGGATCCCGCGCCAGATCGTCCGGGGCCGCCGCAGCGCCGTTCGTCTCCCACCACGCCAGCGGCTCCGCCGCGACGGCCTTGCCTTGCGGATGTTCGGCCCACTCCGCCTGTGTGCGCATGCGCGCGGCGCAGCCGCCGTTGCCGACGATCGCCGCCTCGAGGTCGTCGGCCTTCCAGCACGCGACGGCCGCGCGCACCGCGTCCTTGTCCGCGTCCACCCCAAGCACCGCGAGCGCTGCCGCCTGATGGTGCGGCGCGTTGGTATGCAGCCTGATCCAGCCGTCCGAGGCCGCGTAATTGCCTGCGATCGCATCCCACAGCGACGGCCGCGCCCATCCCTCGGGCCGGATCGAGGTGCCGAACCAGAGCGACGCCAGCCGGCGGTCGACGCTGACGGATGGCGTGTGTCCCGTCGCGACGCCGATCAGTTCGGCGACCGCAAGTGCCGCGGCACCGGTTGCGCCTGCCGCCAGGTCGCTAACGGCAAAGGCGGACGGCAGTTCGCCCTCGCCGACGAACGTGACGGCAGGCTTCTCGCCGCCGCCGAGCGCGTTCCAGATCGCGTGCAGGAAGATGTCGGTCCGCGTCGCCTCGGTGTGCATCACGCTCTCCGCCTGTTGCGTTCCCCACCGGTGCTGGCCGCGCCGGCGGCTTGACTCCCGTTCACCTTGCGGTGTCGTTCGGCCGGATATCGTCTTCGGGCGCCTGACAAGCGCCGCGAGCGGCCGCCGTCCTGGAGCGAACATTTGACCACGAATACCGCGACGACGCTCGACGGCGACGTCGCCGCATACTCTGCCGCCCTCCGGCATCATGCGGCCGGCCGCCTGGACGAAGCCGAGCCGCTGTACCGGCAGGTTCTCGCCGCCGATCCCGCGCATGCCGGCGCGCTGCATCACCTGGGCGTCATCCTGCGCCACAACGGACAGCCCGATCTGGCGGTCGAGATGATCGGCGAGGCCCTCCGCCTCGATCCGACCATGGCCGACGCGCACCACAACCTCGGCAACGCGCTGCGCGAGCTGGACCGGCTGGACGAAGCGGTCGACTGCTACCGGCGGGCCATCGCGCTCCGGCCGGACTTTGCCGACGCGCACAACAACCTCGCCTACGCCCACTGGCTGACGGGGCGCGTGGAGGAGGCGATCGCCGGCCTGCGT
>DATEQV010000313.1:0-2031 GCA_035272265.1 Acidisphaera sp.
AGCATGGCACAGGCGTCGCTTGCTGCGCCCCCTGCCGGGGCCGATGCTGCCATGAGACACGGGACGCCGGGGGCGAGCATGAGCGACAGCGTGGTCCTGCCCAACGACCTCAACGCCTTCTGGATGCCGTTCACGGCCAACCGCGCCTTCAAGGCGGCGCCCCGGATGCTCGTCCGCGCCGAGGGCGTGCACTACTACACGCCCGAGGGGCGTCCGGTGATCGACGGGACGTCGGGGCTTTGGTGCGTCAGTGCCGGGCACGGGCGGCGCGAGATCACCGAGGCGATCCAGCGGCAGGCCGGCCTGATGGACTACGCGCCCAACTACCAGATCGGCCATCCGATCGCCTTCCAGGCCGCCACCAAGCTGGCGGAGATGCTGCCGGCCCGCTTCGACCGCGTCTTCTTCACCAACTCGGGCTCGGAGAGCGCGGATACCGCGCTGAAGATCGCGCTCGCCTACCATCGTGCCCGCGGCGACGGGCAGCGGATGTGGCTGATCGGACGCGAGCGCAGCTACCACGGCGTCAACTTCGGCGGCATGTCGGTCGGCGGCATCGGGGCGAACCGCAAGCAGTTCGGCGCCCTGCTGCCGTATGTGGACCACCTGCCGCACACGCACGACCTGCAGCAGAACGCCTTCAGCCGCGGCCTGCCGCAATGGGGCGCGCACCTCGCCGACGCGCTGGAGAGCCTCGTCGCGCTGCACGGCGCGGAGACGATCGGCCGCGGTGATCGTCGAGCCGGTGGCCGGCTCGGCGGGCGTTCTGGTGCCGCCGCAGGGCTACCTGCAACGTCTGCGGCAGATCTGCGACCGGTGCGGCATCCTGCTGATCTTCGACGAGGTGATTACCGGCTTCGGCCGTATCGGCACGCCGTTCGGCTGCGAGCGGCTCGGCGTGCTGCTCGACCTGATCGCGATGGCGAAGGCGCTGACCAACGCGACGGTGCCGATGGGGGCGGTCGCGACGACCGACGAGGTCTAGAACGCCATCGTCGACGGCGCGCCGGGCGGGATCGAGCTGTTCCACGGCTATACATATTCCGGCCACCCGCTGGCGGCGGCGGCGGCGATCGCGACCATCGACGTGCACCGTGCCGAGAACCTCGCGGGTCGCGCGGCGGCGATGGAGGAGTATTTCGGCAACGCCGTGCACGCGCTGCGCGACCTGCCGAACGTGATTGACATCCGCAATATCGGCATGATGGCCGCCATCGAACTCGCGCCGCGCGAGGGCAAGCCGAGCGACCGTGCGATGCGCATCTTCCAGCGCTGCTTCGATGCGGGCGTGCTGATCCGCACCACCGCCGACACGATCGCGCTGTCGCCGCCGCTCATCATCGAGCGTCCGCAGGTGGACCGGATTTTCGAGGTGCTCGACGGGGCGATCCGGGCCGAGGCGGCGTAGCGCCGCCGGTCGGGCCGGCGGCGGTTACGCCGGGGTGGCGAGCGTATTCGCCCGATGCTCGAACGCCTCGACGATCCGGCTGAACATCGTCTCCAGCGGGCCGGAGGCGAGGCTGCCGACGAGCGCACTGCGAAATTCGTAGACGGCGGTCAACGCGATCTCGGTGCCCGCCGGGGCGGCCGGCAGGAACCGCCACAACACCTGCAGCAGTTTCAGCGGACCGTCGGTCGAGGTGACGCCGATGCGGCGTGTCGGGCGATCGGCGACGGTGCGGTTGGTGTAGCTGAACCCCAGCGGCGGCTTGCCGACCGTCATGCGCGAGACGACCTCGATGCGGCCGGGTGCGACATCGCGGCGCGACAGCACCTGCTCGGCCGTGCAACCCGGCACGAACAGGGGATAGCGCTCGATATCCATCACCAGATCGAACAGCGCCGCCCAGTCATGGCCGATCTGCCGCCGGATCGTCAGAGGGGTCGCTTGTCGCATTCCCGCACCAATCGGATGCCGCGTGGCGTTGACATTGAGATGCATCAACGTGGCACAACGGCGGCCGCCACTAGCAGCCTGTCGGAGTTAGCAGTTTTGCGGATGAATATGTCGCCAACGGCCACCGGCGGATT
>DATEQV010000314.1:0-6976 GCA_035272265.1 Acidisphaera sp.
CTGCGCGGTCTCGAGGCGTTGGGCCGGCGCACCTGGGCGATCGACACCGGGACCGCCGTGCAGCGCGGCGAGGCCGTGGAAGCGCTTGACATACCTCAAGGTGCACCCCTGCTGCTGCACGTGAATTCGCCGTATCTGCCGCTGGCGCTGATGCGGCTGCCGCGCGGGATGGCGCGCGGGCGGCGGATCATCGGGTACTGGGCATGGGAACTGCCGACCGTTCCGGCCGCGTGGCGATCGGGGGTGCCGTTCGTGCATGAGGTCTGGGTGCTGTCGCACTTCACCGCCGACGCGGTGTGGTCGATGCTGTCGGGCCGCGTGCGCGTGGTCACGCCGCCTGTCGCCGCGGTGCCGCCAAGGCCGGCGGGGATGGATCGCGCCGCGTTCGGTTTGCCGCAGGACGCGGTGATCGTGCTGTCGTCGTTCAGCCTGGCCTCGTCGTTCGCGCGGAAGAATCCGGTGGGAACGATCCGGGTGTTCCGTGCCGCTTTCGGCGATCGGTCTGATCGCCTGCTCGTGCTGAAGGTGGGCAATCCGAACGATTTCCCGGCGGATTTCGCGCGGCTGCGCGAAGCGGCGGCGGGTGCGGCGAACATCCAGATCGAGACCGGCACGCTCGCGCCGGAAGAGAACCACGCGCTGACGGCGGCCTGCGACATCGTGCTGTCGCTCCACCGCAGCGAGGGGTTCGGCCTGGTTCCGGCCGAGGCGATGCTGCTGGGGCGGCCGGTGGTGGCGACCGGGTGGTCCGGCAACATGGACTTCATGGACGAGGACAGCGCGGCCCTGGTGCCGGCGAAACTGGTGCCGGCGCGGGACCCTCGCGGGGTGTTCGAGGCACCGGGCGCGGTGTGGGCGGAGCCGGACGAGGCCGTGGCGGTCGCGCATCTGCGGCGTCTCGCCGACGATCCGGCGGCGCGGGCCGACCTCGGCGCCCGCGGGCGGGCGATGGCCGAGGCGAGGCTCGGCCTGGACTCGCTGCGCGAGGCGGTGGAGTCCCTCGGGCTGTGAGGGTGCTGGTGTGGCAGTGGGGCCGTCGCGGGGCCGGGCCACGCTTCGCCGTCGGGCTGGCGGAGGCGTTCAACCGGCTGCCGGGCGTCGAGGGCCTGCTGTCGCTCTCGCGGCGGGCCGAGATCGTGAGCGCCGAGCCGGCGCTTCGCTACGACCTGCTGGTCGAGACTTATGACGGCGCAGCCGGCTATCTGCGCCGGCTGCTGACGGCGCCGTTCGGGGTCGGCGGGCTGGCGCGTCGGATCGCGGCGCTGCGGCCCGACGTGGCGCTGTGCGCCATGCCGGGTCCGCTCGATCTTCTGCCGGCCGCGGCGTTGCGCCGGGCGGCCGTGCCGTTCGCGGTGGTGGTGCACGACGCGCGTGCGCATCCCGGCGACGGGCTGCCGCTGCAGATGACCTTGCAGCGGCGGCTGCTGCGGCGGGCGGACGCGCTGGTGGCGTTGAGCGATCACGTGGCGGCGGATGTGCGGGCGAGCGGCTTGTGCGCGCCGGGCCAGCCCGTGCTGCGCGCGACCTTGCCGCCGTTGACGTACGGGTCGCCGCCGCCGCCGCCCGGCCGGCACGGGCTGCCGGTGCGGCTGCTGAGCTTCGGCCGGCTGCTGCCGTACAAGGGCCTCGGCATGCTCGCCGAGGCGCTGGAGCTGATCGGACCCGCGCCCGACGCGACCGTTCGCGTGGTCGGCCTGGGGCCGGAGAGCCCGGAGCTGGAACGGCTGCGGACGCTGCCCGGCGTGGCGGTCGAGAATCGCTGGGTGCCGGAGACGGAGATCCCGGCGCTGCTCGCCTGGGCCGACGCGCTGGTGCTGTCGCACACGGAGGCGAGCCAGAGCGGGGTCGCCGCCATGGGGCTGGCCGCGGGGCGCTGGATCGTGTCGACACGGGTGGGCGGGATCGAGGAGCAGTTGGCCGGCGTTGCGTCGGCGCGGCTGTGCGAGCCCACGCCGGCCGCGCTGTCGCACGCCTTGCAGGACCTGATCGACGACCCTCCGCCCGAGCCGGAGCCGGCGGATCCCCGGCTTGCCTGGGATGCCTGCGCGGCCGACCTGCTGGCGCAGCTGCGCGCCGCGCTGCTGGTCCACGCCTGAATGCCGACTTCGGCGGTGATCTGCGAGGACCTGGTGGGGCTGCGCTCGCAGGCGCTGGGCTTGGCCGAGGCGGCGAGGCTGGCACCGGAGATGCGCATCTTCCAGCCCCTCGCGCCGTGGCGCTGGGTGGCCGCGTCGCTGTGGCCGGCGCCGCTGCGGGCGGTGCCGGCCCGCATCACGGCGCGGCCGTTGCCCGACATCGCCGTCTCCTGCGGGGGCAAGGGCGGGGCGGTGATCGCCGCGCTTCGGGAGCGGGGGCCGCGGGCGGTCCAGGTGCAGGACCCTCGCGTCGATCCGCGCCGCTTCGACCTGATCGTCGCCAACCGGCACGACGGCTTGACCGGAGCGAACGTCATCGTGGTCCGCACGGCGATCCATCGGGTGACGCCGGCACGCCTGGCGGCCGAGGCTGAGCTGTGGCGGCCGCGTCTGGCGCACCTGCCGCGACCGCTGGTCGCGGTGCTGGTCGGCGGCAGCAATGGGCGCTACCGGCTTGATTCGGCAGTCGCGGCCAATCTCGCAGGGAAGCTGGCGGGCATGATGCGCGCCGACAAGGCGGGGGTGGCGCTGACGCCGTCCCGGCGGACGGACCCGGCGGCGGTGGGCATCCTGCGCGACACAATCGAGCCGCTGGGCGGCTGGGTGTGGGACGGCAGCGGGGAGAACCCGTATTTCGGGCTGCTTGGCCTGGCCGACGCCATCGTTGCAACGCAGGACAGCGTGTCGATGATCTCGGAGGCCGTGGCCACGGCCGCGCCGGTCATGGTAGCCGGACTGCCGGGACGGTCTCGCCGCCAGAACCAGTTCCTGACCGGGCTGGTCGGCGATGGCCGGGTGAGGCCTTTCGCGGGCCGGCTGGAGATGTGGCCGGTCCAGCCGATGGACGACACGCCGGAAGCTGCCGCCGAGATGCGACGGCGGCTCGGCTTCTGAGGAACCACGATGCTCAACATCCAGACCTTCGATGCGCGCACGGGCGGGAACGTCCTGTACAAGGCGCTGTCCCACCCGCTCGCCGCCGAAGCGGTATCGGCACTGTTCGCCCGCCTTCAGGCGGTCGGCCCTTTCGCGATCTATGATCCCGAAGGGATCGTCGAGCCGCTGTACGCGCTGTACCCCGATGCGCCGCGTCCGGTGGCGGTGCTGGTGCACGACGTGCTGGCCGTGGGCTCGGTGCGCGCGGGGCTGCACGCCACGGCGCTGATCGAGGCGGGGCGGCTGGGAGTGCGCCACCTGCTGGTCGCGGCGTTCGATGCGGGGCGCATCGTCGCACGGGTCCGCGCGATGGTGCCGGCGGGGGTCGAGGTGGTGGCACTCGACGAGGTGCGCATCCCCGACGCGCTGCTGACCAACCGGCGCAAGTACCTCGACCGCCAGAACTTCGCGACGAACTTCGTCTTTTTCCGCGACGAGGGCGGGCTGTCGACGCGGCTGGTCACGGCGAACTTCTGGGCCGGGTATGGGGCGCATGCCGTGAAGCTGTGGCTGCGCCTGTTCGGCGCGGACGGGGCCGAACTCGCGACCTGGGAAGAGGACGCGCCGGAGGGGCCGGGCGGGATCGCGCTCGACAGCGCGGAGGTGCGCAAGCGGTTCGACCTGGGCGCGTTCACCGGACAGATCTTCCTGCACGCGGTGGGGGCGGCCGGGCACGACGTGGTGAAGTATGCGCTCGACACCTATGCGACCGGCAACGGGGCGAGCCTGTCCTGCACCCACGATGCGAACGCGTGGCCGTCGGATCGCTATGCCGGCCTGCCGGCACCGCGGGCGGACGAGCGCGTGATCCTGTGGGTGCAGAACAGCCACGCCACGCCCATTCCCGCCGGCGGGATCGCGCTCGATCGCATGGGGGCGGAAAAGCCGGTGGGCTATCCGCAGGAGGTTGCCGGATTCGCGACGGTGGCGGTGGATGTCGGCACGCTGCTGCCGGGCCTGCGCTGGCCGGCGCAGATCGAGGTGCGCACGGGGCGTCATGTGGTGCGGCCGCGCTATGAGGTCGTGCGCGGCGAGCGCACGCGCATCGCGCATGTGAACGTCGAGCGGGCGGACCTGCAGCCCGATCCTCGCGTGCCGTCGCTGCCGGCGTCGCTCGGGCGCGGCTACCTGCTGCCGTTCCCGGTGCTCGACCGCGCGCGGTTCCGCAGCATCGTGCAGCCCACGCCCATGGCGGAGCGGCAGGCGGACCTGCCGCTGCAGCTCGACGTGTTCGACGCCGACGGGACCAAGGTGGCCGAGCGGTTCCTCGGGCGGCTGCCGCGTGACCATTCGGTGGCGGTCGAGATCGAGGAGACGGCGCAGGGGCACGCGGAACTGGTGTACGATTTCCGCGACGGCGGCGGCGCGGATGGCTGGCTGCACGCGCTGATGCGCTACGAGGACCGGCGCTCCGGCCACGAGGCGGAGACCAGCTTCGGCGGGCACATCTTCAACACCGCGATGACCTACAAGGACGAGCCGCAATCCTATGTCGGGCCGCCGCCGGGTCTGTCGACGCGGCTGTTCCTCAAGCTCGGCGACGAGCGGCGGCGCAGCTTCAGCTGCCTGATCTACGCCGCGTCCGCGCCGTGGCATCCGCGGTCCTCGACGGTCCTGCTGCTGCACGATGGCGATGGTCAGGTGATCGCGGAGAAGGCGTTGTCGATCCCGTGCTGCGGCTCGGCGATGGTGTGGCCGCACGAGGAGTTCGACGCGGCGGCGCTGCGCGAGGCGGGGCCGCGCGGCTACGTGCTGATCCGCGACACGACCTGCCGGCTGTTCGGCTACCATGGGCTGATGGACGACGCGGGCGGGTTCTCCCTGGACCACATGTTCGGGTTCTGAGCGATGACGGTTGCGAACCTGCGGGTCGATGCCGACCGGCTGTGGGACACGCTGATGGAGACCGCGCGCTTCGGCGGCACGAAGGCGGGCGGGATCAACCGGCTGACCTTGACCGACGAGGACGCCGCGGTGCGGGCGTGGTTCCGCGCGGCGGCCGAGGCGGCGGGATGCTCGGTGACGGTGGACGTGCTGGGCAACATGTTCGCGCGCCGGCCGGGGCGCGATGCGTCGCTGCCGCCGATCGCCATCGGCAGCCATTTGGACACGCAGCCAACCGGTGGGAAGTTCGACGGCGTGCTAGGCGTGTTGGCGGGGCTGGAGGTGCTGCGCACGCTGAACGACCGCGGCATCGAGACCAACGCGCCGATCGAGGTGGTGAACTGGACCAACGAGGAAGGCTCGCGGTTCGCGCCGGGGATGATCGCCTCGGCGGCGTTCGCCGGGGCGGTGACGACGGACTACGTGCTGGGGCTGCGGGATCGGCAGGGCAAGACGTTCGGCGATGAGCTCGCGCGGATCGGCTGGCGCGGCGATGCGCCGGTCGGCGGGCGTCCGCTGTCGGCGCATTTCGAGCTGCATATCGAGCAGGGACCGATCCTGGAGGACGAAGGCAAGACGATCGGCATCGTCACCGGCATCCAGGCATTGCGGTGGTTCGACGTGACGGTGACGGGGCGCGAGAGCCATGCCGGCTCGACGCCGATGCCGTTGCGGCGCGACGCGCTGGCAGCGACGGCGGAGATGGTGCTGGCGATCGAGCAGCTTGCGACGCGAGAGCCGCCGGGGGTGGCGACGGTCGGCGTCATCGAGAGCCGGCCGAACAGCCGCAACGTGATCCCGGGATCGGTGGATTTCACCATCGACCTGCGCCATCCGGACGACGCCGCGGTCGAGCGGCTGGAGGAGCAGATCAGAGGCACGCTGGACGACATCGCGGCCAGGCGCGGCGTCGCGGTCGCGGTCGAGCGGATCATGGCCAACGCGGCGGTGCGCTTCGATCCGGCGTGCATCGACGCCGTGCGGCAGGCGGCGGCGGCGCGCGGCTATGCGGCGAGGGAGATCACGTCGGGGGCGAGCCACGACAGCGCGTCGATCGCGGCGGTGGCGCCGACGACGATGATCTTCGTGCCGAGCGAAGGCGGCCTGAGCCACAACGAGGCGGAGCACACGTCCAAGCCCGACTGCGCGGCGGGGGCGGACGTGCTGCTGCACGCGGTGCTGGCGTACGACGAGCGGCTGGGCGAGCGGGCCGCCGCATAGGGCGGAAGCTGCCTGCCGTCACGACATCGGCCCGCCTCATTTCGGCACCGTCGGCGGCCCGCGCGGCGCCGATGGCGTGACATCGTCGTTGTGAGCGTAACGACCAGGGCGGACCGCACGTCCGTGCGGCGTCGGGTCGCTTCGTCCGTCGGTAGTTTCGGCGCGCGGTCCCTGCGGCGACGGGGTTGCGGCCGCTGCGTCATCCTTGGCTGCGAGGAACGGGTTCGCGGGCGCGGCGTGCGCGACGCGACGGGCGGGGCGCGGCGGCGGGATCGTCGGCCGGCCGGCGCCGATCTTGATGACGGTCTTGGCGCCGGGCGGGTACGGAATCAGCGCGATGCGCGGCGCGGGTTCCGGTGCCGGCGCGGTGGCGGGCGGCGCGGGCTGAGCCGCGGGTTCGGCCGGGGTGGCTTCGGCCGGCGGCTCGCGGAGTCCAGCCGCATGGTCGTCACCGTCATTCCGCGTCGCCGATTGGCGGCGTGGCGATCCAGGGCCGCACGACAAGCGTTTGTCACGTTGCCCTGGATCGCCACGGCGCTGCGCGCCTCGCGATGACGGGGCAGGAGCGTCAGCCGCTTGTTCGCCGGGATCGAGATGGCGGAATGCGCGCTCCGCGCTTTTCCGCCCGACGACGTCGCGGTCGCGCGCCAATTCGCGGTCGCGCGCGCGGGCGCGGCTGCGCTGGTACATGCGTTGCAGCTTGCGCGTGTGCGCGCGCACGAGCTTGGCCTCGGCCGCGCGGCGCTCGACGATGAACCAGCGGTCGGTGGCGGGAGGGTATTCGCGCTTTCGGTCGCGCC
>DATEQV010000315.1:0-3913 GCA_035272265.1 Acidisphaera sp.
TGGCGCTGACATCGAGCACTTGGGCCTGGAGCGCGGGCACCGGACCCGGTAGTTCTTATTAGGGCGGCAAGGTCGTCACCATCCCGCTGGCGCCCCGCACCGCCCGGGCGATCGACCTGGCCACCGGGGAACGCTGCGACGGCCCCATCTTCGTCACCCATGACGGACGGCGGCTGGACCGGCACGGTGCCGGGCGGATCGTCCGCAAGGTCGCGCGCCGCGCCGGGATCAGCAAGAACGTCGGCCCGCACACGCTCAGGCACGCGTTCATTACCGCCGCCCTCGACGCCGGCGTGCCGCTGCGCGACGTGCAGGAGGCCGCCTCCCACGCTGACCCGCGGACCACGATGAGGTACGACCGGGCGCGCGGCAGCCTGGACCGGCACGCTACCTATATCGTCGCCGCCTACATTGCCGGCGCCGCCAGGTAACCCGCATCGGCTAGCAGCTCCGTCTGGCGGCCCCAACCGCCAGACGGACAGGCCCGGGGCCGTCCGATGACCATGGCCGCGAGGCGGTAACTGCCCGCGACCTCAACGTGCACGCGAACCGCCGATCTGGCGCGTGATTCGGTCCTTTGCTGGGGTGTCCCGGGGCCGTGCCGAACTGGGCGATCGGCACGGCTGAGTGGGTCTGTCCGCGTCAACTGGGTGACCTCAGTTCGCGGTGGCCGGGCGCAACGAGTTCAGGCTGATTGTCGGCAGAGGGCAGTTCCGCGGGCCGTCAGTATGGGGGGATCGGCTTCACCGGGATCCCCTCGGGGCCACCTGCCGCGCGTCCGTCGGCGCCAAGCGCGCGGCGGTTGGCTGGCTATCGCGCGACGTTTCGCGGGCGTGGTGTGGCTGTGCGGCGTGCGCTCGGGCGGCTTGCATGTCTGCGAGGTGGTCCATTGCCCACTGGCAGATCGCGACGAGCGGGCTGGCCAGCGTTTGCCCGAGGGGGGTGAGCCGGTACTCGACGTGCGGCGGGATCACGTCGATCACGGTTCGCTCGACAAGCCCATCGGCCTCCATGCTGCGCAGGGTTTGGGTGAGCATCTTCTGCGAGATGCCGCCGATCGCTCGCTTGAGTTCGCCGTGGCGGCGGGGGCCGTCCAGCAGTGCGTAGACGATCAGGCAGGTCCACTTGTCGGCGAGGCGGTCAAGGGCCTGGCGGGAGGGGCAGTTCTGGTCCAGCACGTCGGGTTTGATCTCGGTGACTTTGCCCATATCTGGTTTCTATCAGAGCCTGCAGGCACCCAATAGTACCTACTTGTCTTCTGGCGCCCAGGGTAGCTACGGTCCAGTCATGGCATCCGATCTCACCGATCCGAGCGCAAAGCCCTCCGGGATTCCGTCCCGGTGGCCGGGCGCGGAACTCGTTCTTCACCCCGCGCTGCGGGAGGTGTGCGCAGGGCGTTCGCCGGGGCGCGGGCAGACGAGCCGGATGCGGTCGCTGACCAGCGTAGACCTCGACGCCCTGCACGAGAACGGGCGAGCGGGGCAGCGATAACCCCTTCAAGGGCCGTCGACGGGTGGAGCTGACCTCTCTCAGCGGTGGCCATGGCATGTGGCGCAGCCGATCGCCATCTCGTCAACCGGCAAGCCGAGGACGCCAGACCATGAACCAGGAATCCGGCCCGGCCGTCTGCCTGACATTCGACTTCGACGCGTTGTCGGTGTGGCTGGGCAGCTTCGGCATCGACACACCAACCGCGATGTCCCGCGGGGAGTTCGGAGCGCGCGTCGGTGTTCCCCGGATTCTTCGGTTGCTAGCACGCGAGCAGATCCAGGCCACCTTCTACATCCCCGGCCATACGGTCGACTCGTTCCCCGAGGTCTGCGCCGAGATCCGAGACGCCGGCCATGAGATCGGGCATCACGGTTACCTGCACGAGAGCCCCGTCACTCTCGACGAGCAGCACGAGCGCGAGGTGATCGAGAAGGGCCTGGAGTCGCTGCAGCGCATCGATGTCACGCCAGCGGGCTACCGCTCACCCGGTTGGGACCTGTCTGCCAGCTCCGTCGGCCTGCTCCTGGAGTACGGGTTCGTATACGACTCGAGCATGATGGGCGCCGACTACCAGCCGTACTGGTGCCGCCGGGGCGATGTTCCCCATCGAGACCGCGCCTACCAGTGGGGCCAGGAGGTCGAGCTCGTTGAACTCCCTGTCTCATGGGCGCTCGACGACTTCCCGCAGATGGAGTTCCTCCTCAACGCCGCCCTTCCTGGATTGTCCGGCTACGACAAGACCTTGGGAATGTGGCGCACCGACTTTGACTACATGCTCGCAGAGGAGCCCGGCGGAGTCTTCTGCATCACGTTCCACCCGCAGGTCATCGGGCGCGGCGGCCGCATGACGATCCTGCAGAACCTGATCGGGCACATGAGGGCCGCCGGCGCGACCTTCCGGCGAGCCGGAGATGTAGCCGCCGACTGGAAGGCCGCCCATCCCCTCCCGACAGCCGGCGCCGGATAGCCGAGACCGATTGAGGAGCGAGATCTTTGGAGGTTACGCCGTGAAACTGCTGCTCATCGGTGCCACGGGAACCATCGGCCAAGCCGTCGCCGCGGCGCTCTCACAGCGCCATGAGGTTATAGCGGCCAGCCGCAGCAGTGAGATGGCGCGCGTGGACATCACGTCGCCGACTTCGATACGCGCGCTCTTCGCCGCGGTCGGCGCGATCGATGGCGTGATCAGCGCATCGGGCGCCGCGCGTCGCAAGCCGCTGGAGCAGCTACAGGACGAGGATTTCTGGTTCAGCCTGCAGAACAAGCTCATGGGGCAAGTGAATCTGGTGCGAGAGGGCTTGCAGCGCGTGCGTGACGGCGGCGTGATCGTGGTCACAAGTGGCCAGGCGAGTCGCTCGCCGTCACCCGGCAGCGGCGCCATCAGCCTGGTCAATGCCGGGCTCGAAGGCTTCGTGCGCGCCGCGGCGCTGGAGGCTCCGCGCGCCATCCGCGTCAACGCGGTCAGCCCGCCCTGGATTTCCGGGACCTTGAGCAAGCTGGGCATGGATGCGACGGCCGGATTGCCAGCGTCAGTGGTCGCGCGAGCGTATGCGTGCGCGGTGGAAACGCCGGTGACGGGGCAGGTGATCGAGCCCGATGAAGACGCGGGCGCCTGACTCCGCGCGGCGCCGACCTGGCCACGCCGCGGTTCGGCAAATCTGGCCCGGGTGACTGCGACCACAACTACCCATTCCGACGGTAAGGGAGGATCTAACTCATGCGTGCTATCACGTTGACCTCGTTCGGAGGGCTCGACACGCTCGAGCTCGCGGAGGTGCCTGACCCGGTGCCGGGCGAGGGCGAGCAGCTGGTGGCCGTGCGCGCGGCGTCTTTGAATTCCTGGGACCGGTACACTCCCGAGGGCACGTTCGTGGCGATGGGCGGCTCGAGCGCTTTCCCGCAGGTCCAGGGCTGGGATTTCGCCGGCCAGACCAGCGACGGCCGCCGCGTGCTCGGGTTCGTGCCGCAGCCGTGGATGGGCGTCGGGTCGTTCGCCGAGCGGATGGCTGTGCCCGCCGCGCTGCTTGCGCCGCTACCTGAAGGCCTCGCCTTCCCGGAGGCCAGCACGCTGCCGGCCTGCGGCCTCACGGCGCGGCTGCTGGTCGAGGCGGCAGCGGCGAGCGAGGGCGACGTCGTGCTCGTGACGGGCGCGGCCGGGATCGTCGGCGGGTTCGCATTGCAGCTCGCCCGGGTCCGCGGCGCCCGGGCCGTTGCGGCCGTGCGGGCACGCGACGCCGGCGAGGCACGCCGGCTGGGGGCCGAGGCGGTCGTTGACACCGGGACCGGACTCGAGGCCGCGGTGCGCGGGCAGTGGCCGGACGGGGTCGACGCGTGCCTGGATACGGCCGGGCTCGGGTCCGGCGCCCTGGGTTGCGTCCGCGACGGCGGCGCGTTCGTCACGTCGGTCACCACGGTCCCCGGG
>DATEQV010000316.1:0-9172 GCA_035272265.1 Acidisphaera sp.
CTGACGCCTGCGACGGTCCGCGGGCCTGCTCCGCCGATGATCCTGTACTGGGCGGCAGACCCCTCGGCGTCTGCGGATGCCGCTGGCGCGCTGATCGCGGCACTGGATGGCCGTCACGTGCAACGGCAGCAGGCGTTGGCCATCGGTCCCGTTCTGTCGGCCGCCGACGTCGCCATCGCCCATCGCCTGCAACTCGACGGCGTGCAGGTGGAATTGGTGCTGCCATGTGCGCTTCCCGCTTGCCGCGACGCGCTGACCCCCGGCGTCGACCCGGCGCTGTTCGACGCGACGGTCGCCGCGGCATCGACCGCCGCCTACGTGACGGCGGAAGGGCGGCCCGACGAGGCGGCTCTGGCCCTGCTCGCGCACCAGCAAGCGCGCGGTACGGCACTGTTGCGCGGCGCGGGTCTGGCCGCTCCGGTCTGGCGTGCCGCGGCTGGGGCAGGCGGGCAAATCGAGATGTCGCTCGACGACGGACATGAGGAGGCGATGCTTCGGGCGAGTCAGCGGTCGGCTGATGTGAAGCCGGGGGACCGGGTCTGGCGCGCGCTGCTGTTCGGAGACGTCAACGGGTTCAGCCGCCTCGACGAGGCCGGTCAGCTGTTGTTCATCGAGCACGTGATCGGCGGCTTCGCCGACGCGCTCGCGGCTCGTGCCCCGTCGATCGATTATGTCGAGACCGCCGGCGACGGAATCTACGTCGTACTCGGGTCCGTGCGCGAGGCGGCCGCATGCAGCCTCGGCATGCATGGCGTGCTGTCGCCCGCGCGTCTGCAATCCGTGGGACTGCCGGGCCATCTGAAGCTCCGCATATCGGCCCATGCCGGACCGGTTCGGCGGATGTTCGATCGGGTGATCGGACGGCACCGCTACTGCGGCACCGAGGTCATCCGCACCGCGCGCATCGAGCCGGTCACACCGCCCGGCGAGACGTATGTCACGGAGCAGTTCGCGGCGGCGCTCGCCTGCGCCGACGGCGCGGACTGGCGATGCGATTACGTCGGCATCCAGCCGATGGCCAAGGGCTTCGGATCGTGCCGGATGTACTCGTTGCAGCCGGCAGCGCCAGTACCCGCCCTCTGACCGCTTCCCGGCCACCTGGGCAGGTGACGCGGGACGGCAGCACGCACCATCTGGCCGAGCCTGAAACCGACGGACGCCCATGCCACGCGACCCGATTCCATCCGCCCTTGATGCGGACGACACGCTCGACCCGTATTCAGCCCGCGTCATCGGGGCCTACGAGCGCGTCGCACCCGCGGTTCTGCACGTCATGGCGGAGTTGCCCGGCCGCGCGCGGCACGGCCAGGGCTCCGGCATCGTCTTCACGCCCGACGGATACGCGCTGACCAACAGCCACGTCGTCTCCGGCGCGACCGGCGTGCGCGCGTCGCTGACCGACGGACGGGAGTTCGCGGCCTCGCTCGTCGGCGACGATCCGGACACCGACATCGCCGTCCTGCGCCTATCCGGCACCGGGCTTCCGCATGCCGACCTTGGGCGGTCGGCATCCTTGCACGTCGGCGAGCTGGTGGTCGCGATCGGCAACCCGCTCGGCTTTCAGTGCACGCTGACCGCGGGCATCGTCAGCGCGCTCGGCCGCACGCTGCGCGCCCGCTCCGGGCGCCTGATCGAGAGCGTGATCCAGACAGACGCACCGCTCAATCCCGGCAACTCCGGCGGCCCGCTGGTGTCCGGCGCGGGCCTCGTCGTCGGCATCAACACGGCGATGATCCGGCCGGCGCAGGGCATCTGCTTCGCGATCGGGATCGACACCGCGTCGGACGTGGCACTGCGGCTGATGCGCGACGGGCGGGTCAAGCGCGCGCGGCTCGGCGTCACCACGCAGACCGTGCCGATCGAAACCCGCCTCCGCCGCGCGCTCGATTGGCCGTTCCGCACCGGCGTGCTGGCCACGGAGGTCACCGACGGCGGACCCGCTGCGCGCGCCGGCGTGCGGCCGGGCGATCTCATCCTGAGCTTCGCCGGCGAGCAGATCTCGGGCGTCGACGATCTGCACCGGCGGCTGAGCGGCGAGCGCGCCGGAATCGAGACTTCCATCGACGTGCTGCGCCAGGGCGAACGCCGCAGCATGACCGTCATTCCCGAAGACGCGGGGTAGAGCGGGGTCACTGTCGGCGCAGCCGTTCGCGGTGCCGTCCTTGCGCGCGCCTGGCGGCGGAATCGTCGGCCGCCCGGCGCCGATGTTGATGATGGTCGCGCCGCCGGGCGGCCCGCGCGGAATGCGCGTGGGCGCGTGCGCGTCCGGCGGTGGTTCGACGGTGTCGGGCCGACGGCAGTCCGCCGCTTCTGTCCCGGGCGAGACGGCGGACGGCGCTTCGCGTGTCGGCCCTGCGGCGTCGCGGGCCATTTGGCGGTCGCGCAGGCGGGCGCTGTGGCGCTGGGCCATGCGGCGCAGCTTGCTTGCGTGGGCGCGCACGAGCCTGGCCTCGGCCGCGCGCCGCTCGGCGATGAACCAGGGTGTGGGTTCGGCGGCGCGGCGTTCGCGCCAGCGCGCCCAGCCGAGGCTGGCCCAGACCCCCGGCGGCGGGGGCGGGCGGGGCGTCCGCAAGGCGCGGAGGCGGCGGCAGCCGCATGGACACGGCGATGTCGGGCGTGGGATCGGGCTCGGCGGGCACGCGGGTGGCGCGTGCATACGGCGTGGCGTTGAGGAGGCTGCGGTAGAGCCGCTTGAGGAAGGGCGGCAGGAAGTCGAACATCAGCCCCTCCTTTCAGTTTTGGGGGTCGCACAAAAGCCGGCCAGGATAATAGGCCTGAATGTGAGCCGGTGTCTAGGTTTAGTTTCTAGACTGCCGGCACGCGGCGGCCGCGATGGTCTGGCCGGCGCTGGCAAGGAAGAAAATCGTAGTTAGCGGGGACAACCCAGGCCATGACGATAGTGGAACGACCTGGTCCCAGGCGAGTCCCCGTCAGGCTGAAGCCGTTCTCGAGCGTTTTCAGCCTGGGTATGTTCGCGCTACTTTTCAACGTCATGGTCCGCCTGCGCGGACCATGACGAGACCAACGTGAGTGCGATCGCACTCAGTTTGAAATTGCTCTAATCCGCGGCGAGCAACGCGCGCACCTGACGCGACGCGACCACCAGCATTGACAGGTCCGGCCTGGGCGCCGCGCGCACCTGGGTCAGCGTCTCCTGCAGACGTGCCCAGGAACCAGCGCGTCCCGCCAGCCATGTGTCGAGCTCGACCCCGGCTTGGGTGACGCGACCAGCGACCGCGCATTGCAGGTCGAGCAACTCCTCGACCTGCGTCTCCAGCGCTTGCCGCTGCCATTGCGTGGCTGCGGGCACAGACGCCGCCCGCCCGCGCAGCATGTCCAGGCCCAACGTCTCGCCCGCCGCCAGGAAGGCACGCGCGGCCGCAGCGTCATTCCCCACGCGGGCGATATCGACGGCAGCGGCCAGCGTATCCAGCCGTGCGACCCGCTCTGCCAACGCATCCGGCACGCCGTCGGCGCGCCACGCCTCGGCGCGCGCGGCGAGTCCATGCGCGGCGTCCGCCGGCAGCAGGTCGCCTCGGTCCAGCCCGGCGGACAGCGCCGCGACGCCGGCCCGCAAGCGGGCGACACCGGGCGCACCGGGCTGCAGCAAGCGGCGCGCCGCACGCTCGGCCAGCGTCCGCACCGCAAGCAGCAGACGGATGATCACCGGAGCGCGGGCGGCGTCGTCCGCCGCCTCCGCCGCATCCCAGATCGAGTTCAGATCGAGCACGTCGCGCACGGTGAGGAAGGCACGCGCCACATCTGCCGAGGGCCGGCCGCTCGCCGCAGCGAGATCGACCACGAAACCCGGGCCCATCCGGTTGACGACCTCGTTGGCGATCGACGTCGCCACGATCTCGCGCCGGAGCCGGTGGGCTGCGAGGTCGCGCGGCGAGACCGTGCGCATGCGCGGCGGGAAATAGGCGACGAGAAGCTGGTCCATCTCCGGCGCATCCGGCAGATCGGACGCGACCAACGCGGGGTCCAGTTCCATCTTCGCGGTGGCGAGCAATACCGCAAGCTCAGGCCGCGTCAGTCCGCGGCGCGCGGCCGCGCGCTCGGCCAGCGCCTCCTCGTCCGGCAGGAATTCGATGCGACGGTCGAGCCGGCCGGCCCGCTCCAGCGCGCGCATCAGGCGCACGTGCCGGTCGAGCAGCGCCGGCGCATCCGCCTCGTCCAGGGACAAAGCGAGCGGCTGCAGCACGTTGTCGCGCAGGACCAGCTCGGCGACCTCGTCGGTCATGGCGCCAAGGAAAGCGGCGCGCTCGTCGGCCGGCAGCACGCCGGAGTCGACGAACGCATTCACCGCGATCTTGATGTTCACCTCGTGGTCCGAGGCGCTGACACCCGCCGAGTTGTCGATCGCGTCAGTGTTCAGCCGGCCACCGGCGAGCGCGTATTCGACGCGCCCGCGCTGGGTCAACGCGAGATTGGCGCCCTCGCCCACCACCTTCGCCCGCAGCATCGCCGCGTCGACGCGTAGCGCGTCGTTGGCACGGTCGCCGGCGTCCGCATTGGTCTCGCTGGCGGCCTTCACGTACGTGCCGATGCCGCCGAACCACAGAAGATCGGCCGGGGCGCGCAACAGCGCCTGGATGAGCTGAGCCGGCGGCAGATGTTCCGCCTGGATGTCGAGCGCGGCCCGCGCTTCGGGCGAGATCGGGATCGACTTCGCTGCGCGCTCCCACACGCCGCCGCCGGCGGAGATCACCGCCCGGTCGTAGTCCGCCCAGGTCGAGCGTGGCAGCGCGAACATCCGCTGGCGCTCGGCGAAGCTGGCGGCGGTATCGGGGTTCGGATCGATAAAGATGTGCTGGTGGTTGAACGCCGCGAGCAGCCGTGTCTGCCGCGAGAGCAGCATGCCGTTGCCGAACACGTCGCCCGACATGTCGCCGACGCCGACACACGTGAACGGCTGGGTCTGGATGTCGCGGCCCATCTCGCGGAAATGCCGCTTCACCGCCTCCCACGCGCCGCGCGCCGTGATGCCCATGACCTTGTGGTCGTAGCCGACCGAGCCGCCGCTGGCGAAGGCGTCGCCGAGCCAGAATCCGTATTCCGCCGCAATGCCATTGGCGATGTCGGAGAAGGTCGCGGTGCCCTTGTCGGCCGCGACGACCAGGTACGGGTCGTCGCCGTCGCGTCGCACCACGTCGGGCGGCGGCACGACCGCGTCGCCGCGCACCGTGTCAGTGACGTCGAGCAGACCCGAGATCAGCGTGCGGTAGCACGCCACGACTTCCTGCATCAGCGCGTCGCGCGCCGCCGGCGGTCGCTTCACCACGAACCCGCCCTTGGAGCCCACCGGCACGATCACCGCATTCTTGACCATCTGCGCCTTCATCAGGCCGAGGATCTCGGTGCGGAAATCCTCCTTCCGATCGGACCAGCGGATGCCGCCGCGCGCCACCGGGCCGCCGCGCAGGTGGCAGCCTTCGGCGCGCGGCGAATAGACGTAGATTTCCGCCCAGGGCTTCGGCTTCGGGATCAGGTCGAGCTCGCGGCTGGCGAACTTGATCGCCAGGCTGGAACGCCCGCCGCGATAGTGATTGGTGCGCAGCGCCGACCAGATCAGATCGAGGAACGAGCGCAGGATGCGATCCTCGTCGAGCACGGAAACCGCATCCAAGGCTGCCAGGATGTCCGCGCGCAGACGGTCGCGTGCGGCCTCGCGGTCGCCTGCGAAGGCGGGATCGAAGCTGACGGCGAACAATTCGACCAGCTTGCGCGCGATGACCGGATGTGCGGCGGCCGTGTCCTCCATGTAAGCCTGGCTGAAGCCGCTGCCCGCCTGCCGCAGCACTTTGCAGCAGGCGCGCAGAATCGTCGTCTCGCGCGCGGTCAGCCCGGCGCGCAGCACAAGGCGATTGAATCCGTCGCTCTCCAGCGTGCCGGCCCAGGCGGCACCGAAGGCCTCGGCAAACCGCGGCGCGGCATCGTTTAGCGTCAGCTCCGGCCCGTCCCAGGCCAGGTCGAAGACTTGCAGCCACAACGGCTGCGCGGCGTCGCGCGGGCGCAACTCGTGCGGCGACTCGCCAAGCACGCGCAAGCCAAAGTCTTCCAGCACCGGGAGAATGTCGGACAACGGCAGCGGCGCTGCTTCGCGTATCGTACGCAGATGCAATGTGCCGGCCTCCGCGCCCGCGGTCAGACGGGTCACCAGGCCTTCTCCGGCAAGGCACCGCTCGGCGGCGGCGATATCCAGGATCGCGTCGCCCGGGGAGCCGGTCTCGACGTAGCCCGCAGGGAACGCCCCGACGTAGCGTGTCAGCAGGGCGGCGCCGTCAGCGGCGGTCAGCGCTTCCTCAAGCCGGTCGCGCCAGGTACGCGACGCCTGCGTGAGTTCCTGCTCCAGCGCCGCGCGATCAGGCTGCCTGACCTGACCGGGACGCGTGGCGATCAGGAAACGCAGGCGCGCAAGCGCGCTGTCGTCCAACCGGACTTCGTCGGCATCCAGCCGGCCGTCGAAGGCACGTTCCAGGATGGCCGCCATGCGGCGCTGCACGTCCGCGCCGTAGCGTTCGCGCGGCACGAACACCAGGCAGGTGATCCCGCGCTCGAACGGGTCTTGCAACGTGAACAGCGCCACGCGCTGACGCTGCTGCAGATAAAGAACTCCGAGCGCGAGCTCGAACAGCGTCCGTTCGTCGGACTGGAACAGGTCGTCGCGCGGCAGCGCATCGAGGATGTGCTGCAGCGCGCGCGCGTCGTGGCTGCCCGGCGGAAATCCGGCCCATTCGACGCACCGCTTCACCTTGTGGCGCAGGATGGGAATCGTACGCGGGCTGTTGGTGTAGCTCTCGGACGTGAACAGGCCCGCCATCAGCCGTATGCCGCTCGGGCGGCCGTCGGTGTCGAAGGTCTTGATGCCGATCGTGTCCATCAGCGCCGGCCGATGAACCGGCGAGCGCCGGCTGGACTTCGCGATCGTCGTCAGGCGCGGCGAGTGGAGGAAGGCCTGGATCTCCGGCGACGACCGGACGATCTGGCGCAGTCCGTCGAGCACGCGGTAATTGTCGTCGCGCAACAGGCCGCGCCCGCTGCCGGCGACGACGTCGATCTCGTCACCGGCGAAGCAGTAATCGCGCAGCCCGATGAAGACGAAGTTGTCGTCGGCGAGCCAATGCAGGAACGCCGACGCCTCGGAGGCTTCCGCCATCGGCACCGGTGCGGCGCCGCTGGTGATGCCGGACGCGAGACGCAACGCGGCGCCGCGCATCTCAGGCCAGTCCAGCACCACGGCGCGGACATTCGACAGCACCTCCGCGAGCCGGGTGCGGACCTCATCGGCGCGATCGGACGGAAGCCGATCGACCTCGATGTGCATCATCGATTCCTTGAACGCCAGCGGATGGTCGCCGAGCGAGACCAGCCGGCCGGCTTCGCGATGCACCGCCATGATCGGATGGATCAGGAGCCGGACCGTCAGGCCAAGCCCGTTCAGCGCGGCGATCGTGCTGTCGACCAGGAACGGCATGTCGTCGTTGACGACGCGCACCACAGGCGGCGTGCGCCCGACGTCCACAGCGATTGTCGGGCGGCCGGGCACGCGATCGGTCGCGAACTCCCACAACGCCATCGCCGCGTCAGCGAGCGCCTCCGCCGAGCGCGTTTCCAGCTCGCTGTCGGGAACATGGCTCCAGAACAGCGTCACGAACTGGCGCGCCATGGCGCTGTCCCGGCCGGACGCGACCGCCCGCGCGGCGGCGATCTCCACGGCGACGGCCAGTGCTGCGCGGCCAGTCGGCGACGCGGCGGCCGACGGCCCGCTCAGGTCGTCCGGCATTCCTCCCCCCTCCATGTTTTCCGGCAGTCTAGAGCCGGAGCGCGGTATGTGCGAGCGCCGATGCGCCAGGGGTGTCGGACTTCGAGCCGCCGGAAGCCTCAGGCAAGCGAGGCGAGACCGACCTCGAGCGTCACCTCGGCCCGGATCCCGAGCATCGCCAGCGCTCGTTCCGGTGCACCACGTGACTGGCGAATGTCGCCCGGTCGAGCGCTTCCATGCTGTATCCGCAGGGCAGCCCCTCGGAGCCGGCCGAGCATCGATGCCAGCTCTCGTATCGACGTCGCGCGCCCGGTACACACGTTCAGCACCGAACCCGCCGCAGTCCCATCGCTGCGCAGGAGGTCCATCGCCGCCCGCAGGTGAGCGACCGCATCGGACACGTGGACGAAATCGCGCGTCTGGCCACCATCGCCGTGCAACACGATCGGCTGCCCCTCGGCAAGATTGCGCGCGAAGATCGAGATCACCCCGCTATAGGGCGAGTACGGATCCTGGCGCGGTCCGTACACGTTGAAGAACCGCAAACCCAGTGTCGGGACGCCGTGTATCCGACTGGCGATACGGGCATGCAGTTCACTGCCCAGCTTATCGACGCCATAGGCGGACAGCGGATTGGGCGCCAGATCCTCGTGCGCCACCGCACCGCCCGTATCGCCGTAGACCGCCGCGGACGAGGCATACACCACCGGCACCCTGTCTGCCGCCCGCGCGGTCGCGAGCACGCTGACCGTGGCGGACTGGTTGATCCGGTGTGTCGAAACCCACTCCTCGTTGCAGCGCTGGACCGACGCCACCGCCGCCAGGTGATAGACCTCACCGATACCCTCCATCGCTGCGGCCAATGCGGCGGGATCGGTGACAGCGCCCAGCACGAAGTCGGCGCGCGGGTCGACACTGTCTCGCCGGCCGGTCGACAGGTCGTCCAGCACGCGCACGCAAAGGCCCTGCGCAAGCAGGCTTTCCACCAGATGCGCACCGATGAACCCGGCTCCTCCGGTAACTAGGGCCCAGGGGCGGATAGGTTCTCTCCTCGATGCATTCACGAGACCGCTAAGGATCATCGAGCACTGAAGCGCCCGCGCACTGCATGGAAGTCAGCGCACCAGCAAGGCGAGCTCATCGCGTGCCAGCGCTAGGCGGCTGAAGCTGATCGGTCCCGCCACCGGGGTTCCTGGCGCGATTTCCTCTGAAAACGAAAGGAAGAATCGTGCCCTTGTAAAACAACGAATCAACAGACTTTTGGCCAGTTTTCGCCCTCATGCCTCCCCTCATTTCGGTTGAGAGATGCACAGAGAAAAAGAATCGGGAGACCGGTTCTGGTTTTCTGAAAAGACTCGAGATTGCGAGCTTAGCGTTCGAATGACGTTGATCGACTGAACGGCATTG
>DATEQV010000317.1:0-16601 GCA_035272265.1 Acidisphaera sp.
GGGCCACGGACTATTGCAGCGTGACGGATCCCGATACGCCTATCGTCTCACCCCAAAGGGCGTTCAGGTCGCCCTGCTCTTCCTCTTCTTCCACAAACGGCTCTGCGGCCCACTCGCCCACAGCCGCTTCCATCACCGCCCCGCCGCCCGCCATCAACCGGCCAGCCGGCTAGAAGCCGCCTATCACCGCGCCGACACAGCCATCCAACGCATCGTCGATCTGCTTGCTGCCTGACGTCCACCTGGCCAGTGCAATTCTCGGACTCTTCTTGTCTACGATCCGCAAAGGTAGAATCTATGACGCGGTGCTCGACCGCCTGGCGCAAGGATCGGTCACTGTGCAGGAGCTGCGCCGCCTGCCGGTGTTCGACGGGCGGCCGCCGGGCGAGGCGCTTCAGTCGGCCGCCGTGCTGGCCGCCGGCAATTACGCCTATCCCCGCGTATCCGACGCGTTGCTGGAGATGGCCAGAGAGCCGGCACGTCGGCTGAATCGGGCATTCGCGCGACGCAACGAACTCGGCGCCAGCATCGCCCATCTCGTCGCACCCGCGCTTGCGGCAACCGTGCCGGCGGACATGGTCGACCCGATTGCTGTCGCTCGGCTGTTGGACGGCGCGGCAGAAGACGAGTCCGCGTTGACCGGCTACGTCGTGGACGCGCTGCGCAGGACGGGCCGGACGATCAATCGGGATGGCAAGCCGATCGAGGACCCGGATGCGATGCGCGCGGCGGCGGCCGAGAAGGTCCGGTCGCTGTTGCAGCGCCGCCCTGTGCTGGAGCGTCTGGGCGTCCTCTGAGGCACCCGTGTCCTGCGCCAGAAGTTCGCTCGCGAACTTCCGGGATGAGCAGGCCACTAAGACGTTGATCTTCTAGTGTCCCACTCTGATTCGGAAGTTCGGCGAACTTCGGAATCGGGACACTAGGCTGACCGACCCGGACGCGCCAAATTCGCGCCATGTCGGAGATCGATCCTGCGAGCCAGTCGCTGCGCCGTTTGGCCAGTCGCGCCAGCCTTGGCGTCGCGGTCGCCCTGGTCGCGGTGAAATTGTCCGCATGGATCGCGACCGGCTCGGTGGCGCTCCTGACCTCGGCGGTGGACGCGCTGGTCGATACCGGCGCGAGCCTGGTGACGTTCCTGGGCGTGCGCTACGCCGGCCGGCCGCCCGATCGCGACCACCGGTTCGGCCACGGCAAGGGCGAGGCGGTCGCGGCCTTCACCCAGGCGGCGTTTCTCGCCGGTGCATCGCTGGTGCTGGCCTTCCAAGCGGTGCAACGCCTCGCTTTCCCCGAGCCGTTGCGCGAGCTGCGGGTCGGCCTGATCGTCATCGTCGCCAGCCTGCTGGCCGCGACCGGCCTGGTCGCGATGCAGACCTGGGTGGTGCGCCGCACCGGTTCGACGGCGATCTCCGCCGACCGCGTCCACTACACGACGGACATCGGGGTGAACGTCGCGGTGCTGCTCGCGCTGCTGGTGACGGACCTGACCGGGTTCGTGCGCGCCGACTCCGCTTTCGCGCTGGCGATCGCCGGCTGGATGCTGTTCAGCGCCTGGCGCATCGCGCAGGCAGCGCTGGTGCAGCTGCTCGACCGCGAACTGCCGCGGGCGGACCGGCAGCGCATCCGCGACGCGGTGCTGGCCTGCGAGGGGGCGCGCGACGTGCACGACCTGCGCACGCGCTTCTCCGGCGACCGCACCTTCGTCGAGTATCACCTTGAGGTCGACGGCGCGCTGTCGGTCGAACGCGGGCACGCCATCGGCGATGCGACCGAGGCGGCGGTGGAGAAGATCCTGCCGGGCGTGGTCGAGGTGACCGCGCATCTGGAGCCGCTCGGCATCGACGACGAACGGCTGGACGAGCGGGTGCGGCGCCAGCCCGACGAGAGCGACGCTCGCGTCACTCCTCGGTGACGCCGGCGGCTTGGGGCGTGTTGTCCACGATCACCGGCGTCTCGAAATAGGTGATCGTCGGCTCGACACCGTATTTCTCGGCAACCAGTGCCCGCCATTGCGGGCCGTAGGCGCGCTCGGCCGCCTCGCGCGAGCTCCATAGGTAGACGCCGCCGGCCTGCCCGCCCTCGCGGAACACGTAGTATTTGCGCACCAGACCCGGCAGGTCGCGGTAGCGGGGCGCCGTCTGGCGGAAGATGGCGGCGGCCTGCTCTCGCGTGGTGGTCTCGGGCATCTGGAACAGCACGATGGCGGTGATCATGGATAGGCCTCCCTCGGTCCGAAGCGCGCCTGAGCGTCGTCTTGAGCGAAGTCAATGACCGTGGCCAAGTGCGGTCAACAGATTCGGCGCCCCGCCGACGGGCGCGCGGACAAGGGGATGACATCATGTTGAGGAAGGCAGTTCTCGCGACGGCTGCCGGTGTGGCTCTGCTCCCGCTGTCGCCGGCCCAGGCGTGGTTCCATGGCTACGGCGGCGGCGGCTTCACGCGCGGCGGCGATTTCGGCGGCTGGTCGCACTCGACCACGTTCGGCGCGGGCGGCGTGTCGCATTCCAGCGATTGGGGCGGCTGGGACCACAGCACGCAGGTCGGCTATGGCGGCGTGGCGCACGAGAGCAACTACGGCGGCGCTTGGCACGGCACGGCGGCGACGCCGTACGGCGCGTACCACGGCAGCGATTACGGCGGATACTATCACGGCACCGCCGTCGGCCCGTACGGCGCCGCCCATACCGGCTACTATGGAACCACTGCCTACGCCGGCTACTACCACCAGCCGTATGTCGGCAACTATTACGGCGGTACCGGCTGCTGGAACTGCGGCAGCGGCGCGTGGGGCGCGGCGGCGGCCGGCGCGGCAGTCGGCCTTGCCGCCGGGGCGGCGGTGGGTGCCGCTGCGACGGCGGCGCCGGTCTACGCCGCCGGAGCGTCGTACGCCGTGCTGCCGGGCGGCTGCGTCTGGCAGGCCGCGTACAGCGAGTACAACTGCGGCGGCACGTGGTTCCTTCCCAACTACGGGGCGAACGGCGTCTACTACAACGTCGTTCCCGCGCCGTGACATCCGTGGCCTCAGGAGAGCAACATGCCCCGCTGCCGTGACCGATATCGTTCCGTCGGGTTGGTGCCGCTCGCCGCCGTCGCCCTTCTCGCAGCCGGGTGCAGGGCCACCCCGACGGTTGAGGCGCCGGGCGTGGTGCGCCTCTCCATCGACGACTCGCTGGTGAACAACGCGGCGCCGCCGCCACCCGGTCTGGCCGGCAACGCGGAGGCGATCTCGCCGCCTCCGGCGCCGCGGAGTGGTCCGTACGCCGGCTTCGGCTACAACATCGTCGATCCGGGCGGCAGGTGCGCGGGCAAGATCCGCATCTACAACTTCCACGTCAACGGCAACCAGGTGACCTTCGGTGCCTATCGCGGAACGATCCAGCCCGATGGCCACCTGCGCATGCAAGGCGGCGATACGTACATCTACGGCCAGTTCGTCGGCGCGCACTTCGAGGGGCGGTTCTGGGAGCCGGGGCCGGCCTGCACCTATACGATGTCGCTCGAACCGGTCGCTTGACGGCCGGTAAGCCCAGGTTGATCTTCGTCAATGCGTGCGGCACCCCACGCATCCACCACCAGCCTGACGAAATCCATCCCGCGAAGAAGGTCCTTTGCAGATGACGCCCGTGTCGCGGTCCTGCGCTGGCAGCGTGCCGACGAGGCCGCATCGGCTGCTATCCATGGCAAGCGGTCTGGGGCTGGCGTTGCTGGTCGCGGTGCCCGGTATGGCTACGGCCCGACCGGTGCAGATGCGCGAGTCCACGCCGGTCGCGGAGACGATCCTGCACGGCAACAATGCACAATACGTCATCCGCTTCGACGGGCCGGTCAATCACTTCGCTTCGCGCATGGTGATCATGCAGGGCGACCGCATCGTGCAGACGCTCACCCCGCTGCGCGACAGCGCCGTGGACGTGCTCTACGCGAGCGGCAGGGTTCCGTCCCCCGGCCGCTACGCATTGCACTGGGAGGCGGTATCCGCCGACGGCGACACCTCCAAGGGCGACATCCCGTTCAGTGTCGAACCCTAGGGACGTGCCTGAATATGCCTCGTTTTTGGAGCGGCACATGAAACGCTTGGTTTCCGGTCTGGCGCTTGCGGTGGCACTCGGCGTGCCCGCCGCGTCCGTTCACGCGCAGCAGGCACATCCCACGCCGCCTGCGCACCCCCGCGCCGCCTGCGGCCGCCGCCGCGCCCGCGCAGCCGCCGATTGAGCAGAAGGCGGTCGACATCCTGAAGGCCGCGTGCAGCACGCTGGAAGCCGCCAAGGCGATGTCCTTCAACGCCCTGAGCACCTACGAGAAGGCGGCGCGCAACGGCCAGCCGCTGTTCTACGCCACGCTGAACCAGGTGACGATGCAGCGTCCCGACAAGCTGCGCGTCGTCACGCGGGGCGACGGCGTGCCCGACGAGTTCTACTACAACGGCAAGACGATCATGGCCTACGTCCCATCGGAGGACCTGGTCGCCGTCGCCGATGCCCCGCCGACGATCGACCAGATGATCGACGCGGCCTGGGACAAGGCGGCGATCTACTTCCCGTTCTCCGATGTGCTGATGTCCAAGCCCTGCGCGGTGTTCGAGCAGGAGGGGATGAACTCGGCCTTCTTTGTCGGGCAATCCAAGGTCGTCGGCGGCACGGTGACCGACATGGTCGCCGTCGCCGCCGACAACATCCAGGCCGAGCTGTGGATCGGCGCAGAGGACCATCTGCCGCGGCTGATCCGCGTGGTCTATCCGCACGAGCCGGCGCACGCGCTGTACCAGACCGAGTATTCGGACTGGCACCTGATGGACAGCGTCGATGCCGGCACCTTCACGTCCGACAAGGCGACGCACGGCAAGCCGATGAAGTTCGCCCCGCCCGGCCTGCATGCGGCGCGGCCGGTGACGCAGGTTGCGCCGCCGTCGCAACACCACTGAGGAGGGCTGCACAATGCGGGGCAAGTGTCTGTTCGCGGTCGGTCTGGCTCTCGCCTTGGTGCCGCCGGCGCAGGCGTGGTTCCACGGCTATTCCGGGGGCGGGTTCACGCACAGCGGGGACGCCGGCGGATGGTCGCACTCGACGACGTTCGGCGCGGGCGGCGTGTCGCACTCCAGCGACTGGGGCGGCTACAACCACAGCACGCAGGTCGGTTATGGCGGCGTCGCGCATGAGAGCAACGCCGGCGGCTACTGGCACGGCACCGCGGCAACCCCGTACGGCGCCTATCACGGCAGCGATTACGGCGGATACTATCACGGCGCCACCACCACCGCGTACGGCGGCTACTATCACCAGCCGGCGGTGGCGAACTACTACAACGCCGCCGGCTGCTACAATTGCAGCGCCGGACCGGGTGCCGGCTGGGGCGCCGCGGCTGCCGGTGCCGCGGTCGGCGTGGCGACGGGGGTTGCCGTCGGTGCCGCAACCCACGCCCATCCCGGAGTGACCTACGCGGCGCTGCCGGGCGGCTGCGTCTATCAGGTCGGGCCGCAACTCTATGCCTGCGGGGGCACGTGGCTCGCTCCCGCGTACGGCGCGAACGGGGTCTACTACACCGTCGTACCGGCACCGTGACGATGCGGCCGGAACGGGACGTATCTCGTTCCGGCACGCCGTCGCGTTGCCGGCGCGTCGAGCGCACCCGGTGACGGAGCTTCACGGCAACTGGACCGCGGACTGGGCCTGGAGCCTCCCGATCGTCCTGCTGACGGTGCTCGGGCATTCGTTCGGGCTGCTTCTTGTGCAGGACCGGGTCGTGCCGGTTCTGGCGCGCGGAGCGCACCGGTTCAGGCGTCGCTTCGGCCTGACCATCAGCGCGACGATGCTGCTGGTGATCATGCTGCACGCGGTCGAAGCTACAGCCTGGGCCGGTGCCTATGTCGGGCTCGGCGCGTTGCCGGAGATGAAGTCCGCGATGCTCTACTCGCTCGAAGCGATGACCACCTACGGCCACGCGGCGATCGACCTCGCACCGCATTGGCGGCTGATGGGTGCGCTCGAGGCGCTCAACGGGATGATCCTGTTCGGCCTGACGACCGCGTTCCTGTTCAGCGTCATTCAAGGCATTTCATTGCCACCGCGAAGGGATCGAAGCCGACGCCCTCCGCATGGCGGGCCTGCGTCCAGCGCGACCGACCGGCACCGTCCGACGAGGGCAACGGAAGATTCCATCGAAACGAGGGATCATTGAAGGCGGGGATTGATGCAGATCAATGTTCACCGGTGGATTTGTTGCGCCAGCTTGCTGCTCGCTGCCAGCTCCGGCCGGTAGGCGACGGTGCCGGTGCGGCTGGTGTCGCACGAAAAAATGAGTAGGTTGCCGAACCGGCTCAACTCCTCGATCGGAAAGGTCTGCCAAACATGGACATCGCCATCCCGCGGCCACGTCTGGTCTATGGCGTGCTGCTCTCAAGTCTGTTGCTCGGCGGCTGCGTGTCGCAGGGCGCCTATGACGAGCTGAAGACGCAGAACGATCAGCTCCAGCAGCAGGTTGCGTCACAGCAGCAGCAGATCGACGCCGACAAGGCGCAGCTGGCGCGGCTCCAGGGCGCCATCGCCTACACGGTCAACAGCGACCTGCTGTTCCCGCCCGGTGGCTACCAGATGGGCGAGGCCGGCAAGAAGCTCATTGCGCAATACGCCGCCAAACTGGCGCCGACGCAGACCTCCCATCTGCTGATCAAGGGTTACACCGACAACGCCCCGATCGGTCCGGCGCTGGCGAAGGAAGGCATCACGTCGAACCAGATCCTGTCCCAGAAGCGGGCGGAGAACGTGCGCGACTATCTGATCTCGCAGGGCGTCAAGCCTGAACTGGTCGAGGCGCAGGGCTTCGGCGACGCCGATCCGGTCGCCTCGAACGCCACAGCGGCCGGGCGCAAGCAGAACCGCCGTGTGGTGATCACGCTCGCCGGTCAGAGCTGACGGCGGGCGGATCGACCGCCCTCGCGTAACAACCGGCGCCGCCGCTTGTCGCAATCACCCGCGGCGGCGCCGGGTCTACGCTACTTCCCGTAGACGGCGGCGAGATAGTCGACGATCGGCTTGACGTTCGCCGGATCGAGCGGCGCGCCGTACACCGTCCGCATCTTGTTGACTTCCGCCGTCCAGAACGCGGTCGGATCGGCGAAGCTGCGCGGCTGGGTAATGACGTAATCGAACGAGTGGCAGATGGTGCAGTTGGCGCGCACCAGCTGCATGTTCGGCCCGGGCTCCGGCGCCGCGGTCTCCGGGGGCACCTTGTAGTGCACCGGCGCGGCCTGCGCGGCCAGCGCGATCGCTCCCGCGACCGCCAGCGCGGCTGCCGCAAGCGCGCGCACCGGGTGCCTCTTCTCAGGCCGCGACGACATCGACCACCTCCACCACGTTGCGCGCGTAGCCGGCCGGGTTCCAGCGCGGCTCCATCGGTTGCGTCTCGCCGGACACCGCGGTCGCCCGCACCATCAGCTGGTGCGCCTCCAAGGCCGGAACGCATAACGGCCGAGATCCTGGCCCAGCTTCGCGTCCTCCCAGCTCTTGCCGCCATCAGTCGAAACAGCGACTGCGCGGATGCCGCTGCCGCCGTCGAACGCAATGCCCCGCAACTGCAGGTCTTTGCTCGCGGCCACCTTCGCGCCGCTCTGCACGTTGGTGATGAAGCTGCGCACCGTGCAGCGGCCGATCGGCCGCGTCTTCGCGGGCGTCTGGCCGGGCGGCACGCACTGGCAGTCGTCGTCCGGCACGCGGTACGCCTTCGTCATCCAGAAGCTGTCGGACGGGTGATCGAGCACCGCGATCGAGTTCACGTGCTTGACCCAGTAGGTGCCGAAATATCCCGGCACGGCGAGCCGCAGCGGGAAGCCGTTCAGGAACGGCAGGTCGGTGCCGTTCATCGACCACGTCAGCATCACCTCGCCGTCGCGCGCGTGATCGGTCGGCAGCGACTTGATGAAATCGGGCGTCGCCGGCAACACCGGTTCGTCCGCCCCGTCGAACTCGACCTCCACGGCGCCGGCGCGCACGCCCGCGCGGTCGAGCACCGTCTTCAGCGGCACGCCGCGGAAGCGCGCGCATCCCATCAGCCCGTTGCCCGCCTGACCGCCGGCGACGCGCGGCTCGAAGAAGCCGCGGCTGTTGCCGGAGCACTGGACGACCGCGACGATCTCGGTCGACGGCATCGCCGTCAGGTCGGCCAGTGACAGGCTGAGCGGGCGCTCGACGAGGCCGGTCACGGTCACGCGGAACGTCGCCGGGTCGATCGTGTCGTACGGCAGGCCGGCGAGGTGGTAGCGGACGAAGAACTCGTCGTTCGGCGTGATCGGGCCTTTATCGAAGACCGGGAACGGCGTTTCGAGCTGAGGCGGGCGAGAGGTGAGACGGATCAGGGGCCGCTTCTGCGGATAGGTGACGACCGGCCGCTCGCCGTTGCCGATGGGCAGGGTGACTGTCTCCGCTCCCGCCCGCCCCGCCAGCGCCACAGCGCCGGCTCCTCGCAAGATCGCACGCCGTCCAATCATCCGGCCCCTCCCGTTTGCCGGCCAGCTTGTATGCGCTTGCTCGGCTGTCCCATGGCTTCGGTCGCGATCATATCGATCGTTCCGATCGATTGGAAACGACCGGACCGGACGAAAACACGTCCATGGCGAGCCGGACCAAGCACACCCGCCTTGATCGCCGTTCCTCGAAGTCGCAGCGGGACGGAAGACCGGACCCGCCCGTCGGCGTCGCTCTACATGCCGTGCGCGGCTGCGTAGCCTTTGCCGGCCTGCAGCTCGCCGAGCGCCTGATTGATCAGGTTCTCCGCATTCTGCTTGTGGCCGCCGAACACGTCGCGCGCAGCCCGCAGATCGGCCAAGGCCGTGTTGAGCGAGCCTTCGGCGCGGTTGATATCGGGGTAGCGGCCCTGCGCGATCGAGCCTGCGGCGAAGCCCAGCAGGCCGGTCACGGCCAGCGCAGCCAAAATCTTCATCCGTCCCTTGAGCATGTTTCCCCCTTCGTCGGCCGGCAGTGACGACCGTTGCGATGACCACGGCCGGCCAGCAAAGCAGTATGCAAAGGGAGGGGCGCTTGGAAAGCGTCCTGTGACCGCCGGCCACGGTTTATGTGCTCCTGTGCGACGCCCGCTACGGTCAGCGAGCTGCTGTGCGCCGCGTGCCCGGCGCTTCTGGCTCCAAGCCCGTCCGTCGCCTAGCCTTGCGTCATGACCCAGCAGATCATCGACCTGTCCGTACCGCTGCAGAACGGCGTGCCCGCGGATCCGCCGCAGAACCTCGTGCGGATCACCTATACGGATCACGACGCCTCCGCGCCGATGGTCGCCGCGTTGTTTCCCGGACTGCGGCCGGACCAGCTGCCGGACGGCAAGGGCTGGGCAGTCGAGCAGGTGACGCTGTCGACCCACACCGGCACGCATCTCGATGCGCCGTATCATTTCCATCCGACGATGGACCGGGGGGCGCGCGCCATCACCATCGACGAGGTGCCGCTCGACTGGTGCTTCCGGCCGGGCGTGAAGCTCGATTTCCGCCATCTCCCGGACGGCTACGTCGCGACCGCCGCCGACGTCGAAACCGAACTCGCCCGGATCGGCCATGCGCTCGCGCCGCTCGACATCGTCGTCGTCAACACCCGCGCCAGCAGCCGTTACGGCGAGGCCGATTACATGGACTCCGGCTGCGGCATGGGGCGCGAGGCGACACTCTACCTGACCAGCCGCGGCGTGCGGGTCACCGGCACCGACGGCTGGAGCTGGGACGCCCCGTTCCGCCACACCGCGCGGCGCTTCGCCGAGACCGGCGACGCCAGCTTGATCTGGGAGGGCCACAAGGCCGGGCGCGAGATCGGCTACTGCCACATCGAGAAGCTGCACAACCTGGAAAGCCTGCCGCCGCACGGGTTCCGCATCGCCTGCTTCCCGGTGAAGGTCCACGCCGGCAGCGCGGGCTGGTGCCGCGCGGTGGCCATCCTGGACGGCTAGCCCGGGCCGCCCCCCACCCTCCGGGGCACAACTAGGGGTTGCCAAGCATAGAGTCCTAGGCATACACTCCTACAACCGCGGATGGGCCGCGGCAGGAGATGGGCATGGACGCTTCCAACCCCACGCATCGCAACGCCCCGGCGGGCGCGCGCCGCCTGCGCGCGGTCTCCGCCGACATGCCGGTGGAGCTGACGGTCGTACTCAGGCCATCCCGCCCGCTGGATCTGAAGGCGCGCGCGCGGTTGCCGTTGCTTCCGGCGCACTATCAGGCGACCTACGGCACCAGCGTGAACACGCTTGCCGCGGTCCTGCGCTATGCCGCGGCGTTCGGCCTGAAAGCGAGCGCCGACGGCCACCCGCACCACGTGCGGATCACCGGACGGATGGGCGACGCGCTGCGCGCCTTCCCGGCCGAGGACATCGGCGTCTGGCAGAAGGACGACCGCCAGTTCGTCGCCCGCACCGGGCGGCTGTTCCTCCCGCGCCACCTTTATGCCGACATCGTCGCCGTGCTCGGCTTCGACCGCCGCCCGGTGGCGCGGCCGTATGCCCGTGCCGCGCAAGCGCGTGCGACGGCGGCCTGGAAGCCGGCCGATCTCGCGGAGCACTACGGCTTTCCGGTGGGCCTGACGGGGGCGGGCCAGACCATCGGCATCATCGAACTCGGCGGCGGCTACGACCCGGCGCAGATCGCCAGCTATTTCGCCGCCAGCAAAGTGGCGCGCACCGGTGGCCTGGTCGCCGTGCCCGTGGGCGCCGCGAGCAACGCGCCGGACGGTGATCCGGGCGGCCCGGACGGCGAAGTGCAGCTCGACATCGAGGTCGCCGGTTCGGTCGCACCCGCCGCCGATCTTGCGGTCTATTTCGGCGGCGCTGATACGGCGGGCTTCCTCGGCGTGATCGCCGCGGCGGTGAACGACGCAACGCACAAGCCCTCGGTGATCTCGATCAGCTGGGGCAGCCCTGAATCCGGTTACGCCATCCAGGACCTCAACGCGTTCGACCAGACGTTTGCGCAGGCCGCGATGCTCGGCATCACGGTGTGCGTCGCCTCGGGCGATGCGGGGTCGAGCGACGGCGAGCAGGGACTGCATGTCGACTTCCCCGCCTCGAGCCCGCACGTGCTGGCCTGCGGCGGCACGCGGCTGCCGCGCACCGGCGCCGAAGTCGCCTGGGGCGGACGCGGCGACGGTGCCAGCGGTGGCGGCTATTCCCGCCATTTTGCGCGACCGTCCTGGCAGGCCGGCAACGCGAGGCCCACACGGGGCGTGCCGGACGTCGCGGCCGACGCCGATCCGGCGACCGGCTACGTGATCAGCGTCGACGGCGAGCGGCAGGTGATCGGTGGGACGAGTGCGGCAGCACCGCTCTGGGCGGGACTGATCGCGCTGGGCAACCAGAGCGCCGGCCGGCGCGCGGGCCTCGTCAACCCCGCGCTGTACGCCGATCCCGTCGTCTGCAACGATATCACCTCGGGCACGAACGGCGCCTACAAGGCGGCGGTCGGCTGGGACCCGGTGACCGGCCTGGGTTCGCCGAAAGGCGAGGCCGTCGTCGCCGCGCTGAGCCCGTCACGTGCGGCGAAGCCGTGATGCGGTTCGAGCGGCCAGCCGCGCAACGAGGCAAGTTAGCGCGATCATCCATTCCGATGCCGAAATCTCTTGACCGCGACCTCGCACCGGAGCGATGCTGCGACGGTCGATTGCCGGTTCGGCAAGACCGTCCAGCACATTCGTATCGTTAACCGGGAGGAAAAAAGCATGCGTCGATTCACGCCCAGTTTCCGTGATGCGCCGAGAGAGGCGAAGCGCGTCGCCGACGTCGACCGTTCCGAGCCGATCGAGCTCACGCTCGTGCTCAAGCCCGGCCAGGCCGTGCAGCCGCACGCCCATGCCGATCAGCCGCTCAGCCGACGCGAGTACCGCGACACCTACGGCAGCGATCCTGCGGCGCTGGAGCGGGTGCGCAAGTTCGCCACCCAGCATGGCATGACGGCGAGCGAGACCGACAGTCCGCACACCATGAAACTGACGGGCACGCTGGGCCAGGCGATCGATGCGTTCCAGCCCGAAGGGATCGGCATCTACGAAGGCGCGCATGGTCGTTTCCGTTCGCGTGCGGGTCATCTTTCGGTGCCCGATGAGCTGGCCGGCGATCTGGTGGCGGTGATGGGTTTCGACCGCCGGCCTGTCGCCAAGCCGCATTTCCGCCGTCTGCGTGCGGTGCCCAGTGATCGTGCGGCACCCGGTGATCATGCGGCGCCCAGTGATCGGGGCGCGAGCTACACGCCGCTGCAGGTTGCCGAACGCTACGGCTTCCCGACGGACGTGACCGGCGCCGGGCAGACGATCGCCATCATCGAACTCGGCGGGGGTTACACGTCCGGCCACATGGACGCCTATTTCGCCGGGCTCGGCGTCCATCGCACCGGCACGCTGACCGCGGTCGGCGTCGGCGGTGCGGCGAACGCGCCTGACAACAACCCCGACGGCCCCGACGGCGAGGTGCAACTCGACATCGAGGTCGCCGGCGCGGTCGCCCCCGGCGCGAACCTCGCGGTCTATTTCGGCGCCAACGCGGGCAGCGGCTTCCTCGATGCGATTGCGGCGGCGGTGAACGACACGGACCGCGATCCTTCGATCATCTCGATCAGCTGGGGAGGCCCGGAGTCGACCTACGCGCTGCAGGATCTGGAGGCCTATGACCTGGCCTTCGCGCACGCCGCCACGATCGGCATCACCGTCTGCGTCGCGTCCGGCGACAACGGTGCGTCGGACGGCGAGCCGGACGGCAAGCACGTCGATTTTCCGGCCTCCTCTCCGCATGTGCTCGGTTGCGGCGGTACGCGGCTGCCGGCCACCGGCGACGAGGTCGCCTGGAACGACGGTGAGCAGGGCGGCGCCACCGGAGGCGGTTACTCGACGCACTTCCACAAGCCGTCCTGGCAAAGCGGCAACGCCAAGCCGCATCGTGGCGTGCCCGACGTTGCCGGCGACGCCGACCCGCAGACCGGATACCGGGTTGCGGTCGACGGAGGTCAGACAGTGGTGGGTGGCACCAGTGCCGTCGCCCCGCTCTGGGCCGGCCTGATCGCGCTGGTCAACCAGTCCTGCGGCGCTCGCGCGGGTTTCGTCCAGCCGGCGCTGTATGCCAATGCGAAGACGGCCTTCACCGACATCACGTCGGGCAACAACAACGGCTACGACGCCGGGCCCGGCTGGGGATCCGGTGACGGGCCTGGGATCGCCGAAGGGCGCGGCGGTGCTTGCCGCGCTGAAGGCCAGACCGCCGGCCTGACGCGTCAGGCTCGGCTGCGGGGGTTGGGCAGGAAGCGCGCGATCCGGCTTTCCGGCTCGGACGGCGCGTCCATCGCGGCCCAGCCCCACCGCAGCAGCGGCATCGCCGCCTCGGTGAAGTCGGCGATCGCCGCGACGGCTTCGGACTTGCCGAGCAGCGCCTGCGTCAGCTTCGTGCGAACCATGAAGGAACGCATGCGGATGGCCGGCGCGACGTCGCTGTCGGCCAGATGCTCGTAACCGCGCGGCATCCTGGTCAGCGGTTCGCCGTCGGACAGAGTCAGCCCTGCGGCGTGCAGCCTGCGCACCACGTCGCGCCACGTCTGCGGGTTGTCTCGGATCGCCGCGCGCAGCGCGTTCAGCAACGCCGGCTCGGGCATGTAGAACGCGGCCGCCGCGAAGCTCTCGCGCGGCTGGATGTGCACGTACAGCACGCCGTTCGGCTGCTTGCTGCCGCCTTGGCGGAACAGAACGGCGCCGGCGTGGGTCTTGTAGGGGCTCCTGTCCTTCGCGAACCGCACGTCGCGGTGCAGGCGGAACAGCGAGCGTTTGGCGTCGCCCTGCAACGGCACGTCGCGTTCGGCGAAGCGTGTCGCGAGTGCTTCGACCAGGGCGCCGAGCGGCGCGCGAACGCCGCTCTCGTAGCGCTGCCGGTTCGCCTCGAACCACGGCTTGTTTTGCTCGGCCGCGAGTTCGCGGAGGAACGCGAACGCGTCAGGGGGGAAGCCGGCGAACATTCAGGCTGCGGTCGTTGCGGCCGCCCGTCGCGGACGCGGGCCGATCGTACGCGCCGAACCCATGCACAGCAGCGACAGCATCAGCAGTGCCGCGACCAGCAGCAGCACCAGCTCGGGGTGGCCGCGGTCGATCAGGAAGCCGAAGAGCACCGGCGTCAGCGCCTGTCCCAGGGGCAGGCCAGCGCTGACGAAGCCGAACACCTTGCCGATCTGCCCCGGCGGTGCCGCGTCCTTGACCATCACGTCGCGCGGCGTGCGCGACATGCCGAGCGCCAGGCCGCCCGCGAACAGCAGCCCGATCATCAGCAGGTCGGGCAGGCCGAGCATATCGACCGCCACCAGCAGCCCCGAGGCGACGCAGGTCAGCACGACCACCATGACCGCGAGTGCCGCGTTGAAGCGGTCCGACATCCAGCCGCCCGCCAGCACGCCGGCGCTCGCCCCCGCCATGTAGGCGGTGAGCGCGGTCGACGCGATCGCGAGATCGACGCCGCGCGTGTGCAGCACCGTGATCAGCCAGGACTGCACGCCCGCGGTCGCCATCGCGCTGAGCATGTAGAAGACGAAGAACAGCAGCATCGCGCGCGTCAGCAGCAGCTCGCGCCCGGACATCGCCGGCGCTTTCGCAGCAGGGTGCGGGTGGGCGTGCTTCTGATCCACCAGCACGCGCGACTGCAGCAGGATGGCGCCCACCGTCGGCAGGCCGAGCAGTCCGACGACGATCAGCGCCTCGCGCCAGCCGATCGCCGCCATCAGGAAGGCGACCACCGGCGGCCCCGACGCGAACCCGAGATTGCCGTTGAACGTGTGGAACGCGAAGGCGCGGCCCATGCGCTCCTTGGCGATCGATCCGGTCAGGATGGCGTAGTCGGCCGGATGAATCACCGAGTTGCCAACGCCCGACAGGAACGCCAGCAGCAGCACCTGCCAGAACGCGGTGGCGAACCCCATGCCGGTGATGGCCAGCGACATGAGCAGCGTGCCGCCCACCAGGAACGGCCGCGCTCCGTGCCGGTCCACCAGGAACCCCACGGGTGTCTGCAACAGCGCGGTGGTGCCCGACATGAGCGCCACGGTCAGCCCGAGTTCGGCGTAGCTGACCTGGAACGCGCCGGCCCAGGCGAGGAACATCGGCGGCAGGCACAGCACGTAGAAATGCGAGAGGAAGTGCGCCGTCCCGATCAGCAGGTTGACGCGGGTTTCGCGGCCAGCCGCCATCGGGACGGTTCCTCCAGCGTTTGTCAGGCGGTGCGGTCGCCCTCCACGCCGAGCGCGGCCTGGGCGGCGGCCAAGCGGGCCACCGGGACGCGATATGGGCTGCACGAGACGTAATCAAGCCCGACCTGGGAGCAGAACGCGATGCTCGCCGGGTCGCCGCCATGCTCGCCGCAGATCCCGAGCTTCAGGTTCGGTTTCGTCGACCGGCCCTTCTCGGCGGCCATGCGGACCATGGCGCCCACGCCCTCGATGTCGAGCGAGATGAACGGGTCCTTCGGCAGGATCTCCAGCTCGACATAGCGGGGCAGGAACTTGCCTGCGTCGTCGCGCGACAGGCCGAACACGGTCTGCGTCAGGTCGTTGGTGCCGAAGCTGAAGAAGTCGGCGACCTCGGCGATGCGGTCGGCCACGATCGCCGCGCGCGGCAGCTCGATCATCGTGCCGATGCTGTAGTCCAGCGTGTGTCCCGCCTCCTCGAACACGGCCTTGGCCACGCCCTCGACCTGTGCCCGCGTGATCTCCAGCTCGCGCCGCATGCCGACCAGCGGGATCATGATCTCCGGATGCGGTGCGGCGCCGCTTTCCTTCTCCACCATCAGTGCGCCCTCGAAGATCGCGCGCGCCTGCATCTCGTAGATCTCCGGGTAGGTGATGCCCAGGCGGCAGCCGCGATGGCCGAGCATCGGATTGGCTTCCGCCAGCTCCTGCACGCGGGCTCGCACCGACTCCATATCGGTGCCGAGCGCCCGCGCCACGTCCGCCAGCTCCGCATCCGCGTGCGGCAGGAATTCGTGCAGCGGCGGATCCAGCAGGCGCACCGTCACCGGCAGCCCTGCCATGATCTTGAACAGCTCGTAGAAATCCTGCCGCTGATGCGGCAGCAGCTTCGCCAGCGCCGTGCGCCGTCCGCGCTCGTCGCTGGCCATGATCATCTGCCGCACCGCGCTGATGCGCTCGGGGTCGAAGAACATGTGCTCCGTGCGGCAGAGGCCGATGCCTTCGGCGCCGAACTTGCGCGCCGTTTCGGCATCCAGCGGGGTTTCCGCGTTCGCCCGCACGCCCAGCTTGCGCGCCGCGTCCGCCCACGCCATCAGTGTGGCGAAATCGTCGGACAGCTGCGGCTCGATCATCGGCACGTTGCCGACGAACACCTCGCCCGTGGCGCCGTCGAGCGTGATCGTGTCGCCCGCGCGCAGCACGTGGCCGGCGGTGCGCATCGTCTGCGCGCCGTAATCTACCGTGATGCCGCCCGCGCCGGCCACGCACGGCCGGCCCATGCCGCGTGCGACCACCGCGGCGTGGCTGGTCATGCCGCCGCGCGTCGTCAGGATGCCTTTCGCCGCGTGCATCCCGTGGATGTCCTCGGGGCTGGTCTCCACGCGCACCAGGATCACCGCCTCGCCCTTGCCGGCGC
>DATEQV010000318.1:0-30498 GCA_035272265.1 Acidisphaera sp.
TCGGGAACCTGTATTACTGGATCGACCGCACGGCCGGTGTCGGCGGCTTCTGGGCCACGCAGGTGTTTCCGTTCGCCGACCCGACCTCGCTCGGCGGCTACCTTGACTTCGAAACCGCCGTCTATCGTAGCATGCAGACGAAGCTGGCGGCCTAGTCGTCGGCGTCCCATGCCGGCCCGAGCGGCACCTTGCCCGCGCCACCCGGCCGGTCGAGCACATAGGTCGGCCACGCCAGCCCGCTGATCCGGCCGCGCATCTCCGCGAGCAGGCGGCGGCCTTCCTCGACCGGCACGTGGAACCGCGCGGTGCCCGGCGCGGGGTCGAGCTGGTGCAGGTAATACGGCTTGACCCGCGCCGCGATCATCGCGCGCAGCAGCGCCTCCATGCGCTCGGGCGTGTCGTTGGCGCCCCGCAGCAGCACCGACTGGCCCAGCACCGGCACGCCGCGCGCCAGCACGCGCCGCACCGCCGCGCGAGCGGCCTCGGTGAACTCTCTCGCGGCGTTGGCGTGCAGCACCAGGTACATCGCACGGTCGGTTTCCAGCGCGTCGGCCAGTGCATCGGTCAGCCGCTCGGTGTCGGCGACCGGCACGCGGCTGTGCACGCGCAGCACCTCGACATGCGGGATCGCCGACAGTGCGGCGACGATGTCGCGCAGGCGGCGTGGCGAGAGCATCAGCGGATCGCCGCCGGTCAGGATCACTTCGCGGATCGCCGGCCGCGCCGCGAGCCACGCATACGCCGCGTCCAGCTCGGCTTCGGTCAGCAGCCCGCCGTCGGGGCCGACCTGCTCGCGCCGGAAACAGAAGCGGCAATACACCGGACAGACCAGCAGCGGCTTGAGCAGCGCGCGGTCCGGGTAGCGATGCACGATGCCCGTGATCGGCGACAGCGCCTCGTCGGCGATCGGATCGGCGCTTTCATGCGGCGCGATTGTCAGCTCGGCCGGATCGGGCACGAACTGCAGACCGATGTCGTCGTCCGGCGCGCCGATGAGCGCTGCCATCGCCGGCGTGACCGCCACCGGGTAGCGCGCGGCGACCGCCGCGATGCGGTCGCGCTGCTCGGGCGCAAGCAGCCCGCGCGTGACCAGCGCATCGGCGTCCCGCAGCGTTGTCGGGGTGGCGAAGCCGTCCATGCCGCGCGCTCTACGCCGCGCCGCTCCGGGCGGCAAATGCGCCCGGTTCAGCCCAGGGTCGTGGTGAACACCCGCACGTAGTTGTCGCCGAGCAGCTTGCGGACCTCGTCTGACCGGAAGCCTTGCGCGGTCAGCGCCGCGACCAGTTCCGGCAGCTCGGCATAGCTGTCGAACACCGACGGTCCCACCAGCCCCATCATGTCCGACCCCAGCCCGACATGGTCGATCCCCGCCGCGTCGACCATCCGTGCGATCCCCACCGCCATCGCCGCCTTGTCGGCGAACTGCGTCTGCGGCGGCCAAACCCCGACCACGCCCCCGGTGCCCGCGATCACCCGCGCGTGCGCAGGCGAGATCAGCCGGCTGTGCCGCGTCGGCACACTGTCCCGCGCGAGCGACGTGTGCGACAGGATCAGCGGCTTGGCGGTGACCGCGGCGGCCTGCTCGACCATCTCGAACGTGGCGTGCGCCACGTCCACGACGACGCCCAGCGAATTGCAGCGCCGGATCACCGCAGCGCCCGCATCGGTCAGGCCGCCATGCACTGGGTCCTCGGTCTGGATGTCGCCCAACTCGTTCACCCGGTAGTGCGTCAGTTGCAGATGCCGCAGCTGCCACTTCGCGTACGCCTCGTCGACGCGATCGACATTGCCCTCGAGAAAGTCGCCGCCCTCGGCCGCCACGATCACGGCCGGTGTTGCGGACCGGGCGGCGCGCAGCCCCGCCGCGTCGGTGATGACACCCAGGCTCTCCTGCCCGATCAGCCCGTGCAGCCGCGCGAACGATGCTTGGCCATACACGTACAGCTCTCCGGGATTCGGCGTGCGGAACGGGTGGAGGCGACCGTCCGGCATCACGCGGTGGCAGGGCGAGTCGGAGACGATCGCAAGGCACGCGACCGCCATCCCGCCTTCGCGCATCGGCGCGGCGAGCGCCTTATACGGCGCGTTCTCCCGCACCCGGCGCACGCCGATGATCGCGCCGGCGTGGCTGTGCATGTCGACGGTCGCGGCGTCGCCCGCGATGTCGCGCGCCTGCGCCAGCGCCACCTGGCTCGGCGGCAGGCTGGCGGCGAAGCACAGCAGCGGGCCGCCCGCCAGCATCCCCCGCCGTGTCACCCCGGACGGGCGCGCATCGAGCAGCCGGTAGCGCCATCCCGCCGGATCGTCGCGCAGCACGCGCCACGTCCCGCGCAGCCGCGTCCGTCCGGGCACTACCGGCGCCCTCGCGCACACCTCGATCCGTGCGAGCGGATCGCGCGGCAGGCAGCCGAAGCAGCACGGCGGCTCCGACAGCAGGGCGAAGATCCGTGCCGCGCCCGGTTCCACCGGGCAGGCGAATCCGTCGACGACCACCTCCTGGCCGTCGTGCGCGTCCGCCTCCGCGGTGCCGATCTCGCCCCAGCCAAGTCTCATCGCCGCCTCTATTGCCGTGCCTCTTTCGAAGCGTCCCGCGGGGCGGCAAACTGCCCCGATGCGAAACCTGATCCTAGCGCTGCTCGCCCTGCTGCCGCTTGCCGCGCACGCACAAGACCGTGTGGTCAACGTCTACAACTGGACCGACTACATCGACCCGCAGGCGATCGAGCGGTTCCAGAAGGAGACCGGCATCACCGTCCATTACGACGTCTATGACAGCCTGGAGACTCTCGAGGCCAAGCTGTCCGCCGGCAAGTCCGGCTACGACGTCGTGGTGCCGACCAACGAGCCGACCTTCGCACGGCTGATCCGTGCCGGCGCGCTCGCCACGCTCGACCGCGCGAAGCTGCCGCACGCCGCCGGCGAGGACGCCACGCTGATGCAGCGCGTGCAGACATCCGACCCCGGCAACGTGCACGGCGTGATCTATCTGTGGGGCACGATCGGCCTCGGCGAGAACCAGGCCAAGCTGCGCGCGCTCGCGCCCGCCGCCCCGCTCGACAGCTGGGATGTGCTGTTCAAGCCGGAGTGGGCCAGGCAGGTGGCGCCCTGCGGCATCACGATCCTCGACAGCGCCACCGACGTCATCCCGACCGTGCTGAAATATCTCGGCCGCGATCCGGACAGCACCGACGCGAACGATCTCGCCGCCGTCGAGAAGACGCTGCTGGCGATCCGCCCCTACATCCGCACGCTGGAGAGCGCCGGCGCGATCAACGCGCTCGCCGAGGGCTCGACCTGCCTCGCGCTGTCATACTCGGGCGACGTCATCCAGGCCGCCGCGCGCGCGGCCGAGGCCAAGCAGGGCGTGACGGTGACCTATGTCGCGCCGCGCGAAGGCGCGCAGCTGTGGTTCGACATGCTGGCCGTCCCCGCCGACGCGCCGCACAAGGACGCCGCGTTCGCCTTCATCGACTTTCTGCTGCGCCCCGACGTGATGGCCGGGATCACCAACGCGGTCCGCTATCCCAACGCGGTGCCGGCGAGCCTGCCGATGGTGAACGCCGACCTGAAGTCGGACCACAACGTCTATCCCACCGCGCAGGACCAGGCCCGCTTCTTCACCGTCCGCGCCGTCCCGCAAGCCGCCGAACGCGCGCGCACGCGCGTGTGGGCACATTTCAAAGCCGGATAGCGGACCACGATCATTCTGGTGGCGTTCGGACTGGACATCGGTTACAGAGCACCCAGGAGGGCGGTCGTTTGGATGCGCGCGGAGCAGCGAGCAAGCGGGGCGCCGACCACCGTGACGGGGTCGAGGAGCCCGCCGCCTGCCAGGAGTGCGGATCCGCGCTGCCGGCCGGGGCGCGTTTCTGTCCGGGCTGCGGCACGTCGCTCGCCCAGCCCGTCAGCCTCGCCCCGCAACTGCGCCACGTTGTCGTGCTGTTCTACGACCTCGTCGGCTCGACCGCGCTGGTCAACGAACTCGGCCCGGAAACTTCGGCGGACCTGATTGCCGCCTTCCACGGCTGCACGACGAACGTGATGGAGCGGCGCGGCGGGTATGTCGCACGCTACGCCGGCGATGGCGGGCTGGTCTATTTCGGCTTCCCCCGCGCCAGCGAAGACGACGCCGTGCAGGCCGCGCGCGCGGCACTGGATGCGCTGGCGGCACTGCCCGACCTGCCTGTGGACGGCGTGTCGAGGCCGCTCGCGATGCGGATCGGCATGGCCGCGGGGCTGACCATGTTCAGCGACGTGACCGGCCGCGGCAGCGCGCGCGGCCTGGACGGCGCCGGTGCCGCGCCGAACCTCGCGGCGCGGCTGCTCGAAGTGGCCGCACCCGGCACCGTGGTCCTCAGCGATTCGCTGCGCCGGCTGCTCGGCCGCCGGGCGATCATCGATGCGATGGGCGAGGTCAGCCTGAAAGGCTGGCCGGAGACGTTGCGCCTGTGGCGGCTGCGCGAACTCGTGCGCGAGCCCGACCGCTTCCGCGCCCGCGCTGCCGACGCGCCGGCGATCATGTTCGGACGCGAGCCGGAAATGGACATTCTCCGCGCGGCCTGGCGAGAGGCACAGGCCGGACGCGGAGGCTTCATGCTGCTCCAGGGCGAGGCCGGGATCGGCAAGTCCAGGCTAGCCCGTGCCCTGATCGATCACGTCCGCGCCGACGGCGGTGCCTGTCTTCGCTTCTTTTGCTCGCAGGAGGGAGCCGCGACCCCCTTCGCCGCCTGTGTGCAGCACATCGAGCACTGGGCCGGCTTCGAGGAAGCCGACAGCCCCGACGCCAGGGCGGCGAAACTCGAGCGCGGCATTACCGGCATCGACGCACTCGGTACCGACCTGATCCGCGCCGCTCGTCGGCGTGCCGGTGCGCGACGATGCGGCGGTGGCCAAGCTCACGCCGCGCCAGCGTCTCGCAAAGCTCAGTCTGGCGTTTGCCAACCTGACGGCGGCGCGCAGCCGTCATGGACCGATCATGGTCCTGTACGAGGACGTCCAGTGGGTGGATCCGTCGACGATCGCGGCGATGGCCATCATCAGCGAACGCATCGCGCGCCTGCCGATGCTGGCGGTACTCACGGCGCGCCCGGAGTTCGAACCCCCTTTCCCGGCAGGACGGCTCGAGCTGGCGCCGCTGCGCCCGGAGGACGTGGTGGCACTGGTCCATTCGCTATCGCCGACCGTGCCGCTCGCCGATCGCGTGGTTGCCGACATCGTCTCGCGCACCGACGGCGTGCCGCTGTTCGTCGAGGAACTGACGCGGCGCGTGCTGGAAGGCAGCGAACTCGCGGCAGCACCGGCGCACGGCGTGCCGGTGACGTTGATGTCGGCTCTGACGGCGCGTCTCGACGGTCTGGGCGGCGTCCGCGCGCTGGCCACCGCCGCATCGGTGATCGGTCGCGACTTCACCTGCGCCCTGGTTGCGGACGTGGCAGGCATGCGCGAGGAGGACGTCCCGCGCGAGCTGCAACGCCTGCACGAGGCCGGGATCGTGCAGCAGACCGGCGAGGACGGCTGGCGGTTCCGCCACGCCCTCATGCAGGAGGCTGCATACGGCCTGGCACCGCGCCGGCAACGCGCAGTCCTGCATGGGCGGGCGGCGGCGGCGATCAGCGCCGGCAGCCCGCGCATGCTGGAGACGCGGCCGCAAGTCGTTGCCCGGCACTGGACGCTGGCGGGCAACGCGCAGGCCGCCGTACCGCTGTGGCTGGCGGCCGGGTCAAGCGCTCTCCAGCGCGGCGCATTGCAGGAAGCGACGATCAACCTGCAGGAGGGCCTGCGCCTGGTCGCCGAGCTGCCGCCCGCAAGCCGGCACACGACCGAACTGCGGCTGCAGATGGTGTTGGGTAAGACACAGGTCGCCATGCTCGGCCACGCCGCCGACGTGCCGGCCGAGACCTACGCCCATGCCCGCGTCATTGCCGAAGCGATCGGCGCCGATGAAGCTCTGGTGCACATCCTGTTCGTGCAGTGGACCCGGGCGCTGGTGGGGGCCGAGTTCCGGCGGGCGGACGAGCTGGCAGGCGAGCTGCTTCGGTCGGGCCGGCGCCGCCGCCATCGTCCGACCGTTGTGATGGGCCTCTATGCACAGGGAATAACGCTGATCCCGCTTGGTCCTTTCGGACCCGCGCGCCGGCTGCTGGAGCGCGCGATCGCCGCGTATGACCCGGCCGACCGCGACGCCTATCGCCAGGCGATGATCGGCCACCCGCTGCTGATGATGAAGGCGTTCCTCGCCTGCGTCATGACGCGGCAGGGCAGCAAGGATGCGGCGCGCACGATACTCGACGACGCGATCGCCGAAAGCGAGCGTCTCGGGGACGCCTATGCGCTCGTCAATGCGTTATGGCACCGCGCCTACCTGGCGCATGTCGATGAGCCTGCCGAAGCGACTCTGGCCTGGGCGGACCGTGCGGTGCAGGTCGCCGACGACTGCGGCGCATTGTACTACTCGGCGATGGCTCATTCAGCGCAGGGCTGGGCGGTCGCGCGGCTGGGCGACCTGAAAGACGGGCTGCGCCGCGCCCGTGAAGCGGCCGGCGCGTATGTCGCCACCGGCGGCCGCCTGATCCGTCCGGAGCAGCTGACCGAGCAGGCCCTCATTCTCGGGCGCATGGGCGACATCTCGGGCGCCCTCGCGCTGCTGCACGAGGCCCTGGCCGAGGCCGAGGCGACCGGCGGCCGCTGGGCCTTGCCGGGCGCGTTTGCAGTGAAGTCGCACCTGCTGGAACGGGGCGGCGACGCCGCGGCCGCACGGACCGCGTCCCAGGCCGCGCGGGCCGCGGCGCGGGCGATCGGCCAGCGGCTGGTCCCGATCGGACTTTTCGAGTCGTAACAATTTCCTTGCGGCGTCGCAATGCCAGAAGCTCGACTTCATCGAACACCTGACACGAGGTCTGAGAGAGCACGACTCACCTCGTCATCGCGAGCCGCCGCTTGGCGGCGTGGCGATCCAGGGCCACGCCGCAGGCGTTTGTCACGCGGCCCTGGATCGCCACGCTTCGCTCGCGATGACGAGTCGATGGGTTTCGGTCATCAAGACTTGGTATGAAGTCGTTCTGATCCCGGCGACCGCGGTCACATATCCACCAGCACGCCGGGATTGAGCAGGCAGTAGGGATCGAGCGCCCGCTTCGCCGCCCGCAGCGCGTCGGCGAACACATCCGGCCGCTGCCTGTCGTACCACGGCCGGTGATCGCGCCCGACGGCATGGTGGTGCGTGATCGTGCCGCCCGCCTCGATCAGCGCGTCCGACGCCGCCGTCTTGATCGCGGTCCACTGATCGATCAGCGCTCCATGACGCCCCAGCGCATGGAACGAGAAATACGGCGCCGGCCCGTCCGGGTACGCATGCGTGAACCGGCACGTCATCTGGCCGCGCCGTCCCGTCGCCGCCTCGATCGCCTTCTCGGTCGCCTCCACCACGCGCGCATGCAGGTCCTCGAACGCATCCCACGTGATCGCCGTCTCGAACGTGTCGGAGATCACCGCCCGCTGCACCGACTGCTCGCGCGCGTAGGGCATGCGGATGAACGCAGTGCGCCAGCGCTCGGCCGCGCCCGACCGATGCGACCCCTCCGGTTCGGCCTCGCCGCCGTGATCCCGCGCGCATTCCAGCGCCCTCGCGAGGCGCGCGTCCAGCGGATGGTCCGCGTCTTCGAAGCCCAGCACCATGATCGCGACCGACCCGTCGGCGGCGCCGGTGTTGTACGCCTCCTGCGGATCGAGGATGCGGCAGTTCGACGGGTACAGACCCGCCTGCAGGATCGCGCGCACCGCGCGTGCGGCGGCGTAGAAGCTCGGGAACTTCAACGCGCCGCCGGCGCGGAAACGCGGCCGCGCCTGCAGCCGCATCCATGCCTCCGTGATGAACCCAAGGATGCCTTCGGAGCCGATGAACATGCGGTCCGGGCTCGGGCCGGCGCCGGAGCCGGGCAGGCGGCGCGTTTCCAGCGTGCCGCTCGGCGTGACCACGCGCAGGCTTTCGACGAAGTCGTCGATATGCGTGAACTGCGTGGCGAAGTGGCCGCCCGAGCGCGTCGCGATCCAGCCGCCCAGCGTCGAGTATTCGAAGCTCTGCGGAAAGTGCCGCAGCGTCAGCCCGCGCGGCCGGAGGATCGTCTCGATGTCCGGCCCGAAAATGCCGCCCTGGATGCGGGCGGCGCGCGAGGTCTCGTCGATCTCCACGACCTCATTGAAGTATTGCATGTCCACGGTGATCGTCGGTCCGGTATCGCGCGCCTCGGTGCCGCCGCACACCGAGCTGCCGCCGCCGAACGGGATCACCGCCGCCCGCGCGTCGGCGGCGAATTCCAGCAGCGCCTCGATGTTTCGCTCGTTGCGCGGATAGGCGACGATATCAGGCGCGGCCGCGTAGTCGCCGTTCAAGCCGCGCACCGCGTCGGTGTAGGACTTGCCATACGTATGCGCGAGCCGGTCGTAGCGTTCCGACGAGCAGATGCCGGCAAGCCATTTCGGCGCCTCCAGCCGCGGCTTGGGCAGCTCGATCGCGGCCTCGGGCGGCGGCGCGACGTGCTCGAACTCCCGCACGCCGAAGCGCTCCTGGTCGCGCGCGAGCACGAACGCCGCCTCTTCGGGCGTCATGCCTTCGCCCTCGCGGCCCCAGCCGAAATACTTCAGTCGTGCCTTCGCCATCGACGCGCTCCCTGTCCGCCCGCGCGACGAGATCCCGCCAATGCCCGGCCGCATCTCTCGTCGTGGCGCGTTCGCGGCAGCCTATCCCGGTCCATTCGTCAGGGGGAGAGAGACGCATGCAGCCATTCGCGGACTGGAACCGCCGTTACGGGTCCGTTCCAGAACTCCGGCGCTTCCCGGTGTTCCTGTGGCCGCTCCGTCACGCTCCGGCAGGCTGAAGCGCCGGGATCCTCGGTCCCGCGCAGTCTGCCCGGTGCCTGCGAACGACCCAGACGAGCAGAGCCGCCAGCACAGGCGCCCCGACCGGGACCGGCCAGGGCACCGTCAGTGCCGCGGGGATCGCCGCCGCCAGCGCCGGCAGGGCGACGTCGGCTGCGGTCCAGACACTCCCGTCGCGCAGCTTGCGGCAGACGATGAACACGATCGCCGCCGCGAAGGCCGGGAGGTCGTAAAACATGGCGTAGGGGGTGGCCAGGAAGGTCGCAACGCACAACGCAGCCAGTGCGACATCATCGGCGTGCCGCCGGTAGCACGACCACACGCACCATGCCGCCAGAGCCGTCGCGACGAGTTGCCCTGCCAGCGCCTCAGCCGGCGGCAGCCCGATCTGCCGCAGAGTCGCGGCCACGGTCGGCATCATGAAGTCGGTCCCGCGACCGGCCGCGAACGCGCCGCCGTGCGCCGCCATCGACCCCGACCAGGCGATCCAGCTATCCCAGCCGGCGCCGGCGCCCGTCGCGGCCACCAGCACCATCACCGTCGCCGCCGCCGCGCCGATCGTGCGCCATCGTCCCGACGCCGCCAGCGCCACCGGCACCAGCAGCCCAAGCTGCGGCTTGTAGGTCAGCAACCCCAGCAGCACGCCGCCGAGGACGGGCCGTGACCCGCACAGCCGCATCCCCCCGATCAGCAGCGCGCCCGAGAGAAACCCGTTCTGGCCCGCGATCAGCGCGAGCCAGGTGGCCGGCAGGATGCCGAGCATCGCCGCCCGCAGCCGCCCCAGCCCGCCGGGCAATACGGCCGCCGCATACAAGCCGAAGTCCGCCGACTGCAGCAGGAGGTACGCCGGCGCGCACGGCAAGACCGACAACGCTGCCAGCAGGAACGCGAACGGCGGGGGATAGTAGTAATACGTCGCGTCGCCGCCCTGCATCGTCTCGCCCAGCAGGTGCGACTGGAACGCGTGCAGCGCCGCATCGTCGTACAGACCGGCGAGCGGGTGCGTCAGGACGAAGCGGCCGAACGACCACAGCACGAACGCGTCGTGCGGCCCGAAGCGCCCAAGCGACCGCGCGATCGACGCCAGGCATCGCAGGTCGAACGCCACCAGCAGCAGGATGACCACGCCAACCAGCGCCAGCGTCAGCGGCCGCTTCTTGCGGACAGGGAACGAAAGGACGGCCGCCTGCATCTTCCATCGTTCGTGGCGAACAAACGACGAACCTGCCGGGCGGCGGTGAAGGCTTCCTTACCGCCGTCGCGCTACACGGCGGTGTCGCCGGAGCGGCGCAGCACGAACATCGAGGCCACCATCACCAGGATCAGCCCGCCGAGCACGCCGAGCTCGATCATCGAATAGCGGAACAGGTCGGAATTCACCTCGCCGTGCACGTCCCGCGCCGTCTCCAGCGTGATCACCAGGATCCGCCGGATCGAGGCGATCAGCCCGACGATCAGAAACGGCTCGACGCTCAGCTCGCCGGACCGCAGCGACACCCGCACCGTGTGCAGGATCTCCACCAGCATCAGCACGAACAGCAGCTGATCGATCGCCTCGAAGATGCCGCCGCCGCGCCAGTTCTGCGCGCCCTGGAACAGCGCGATCGCCGCGCCCACCAAGGCCGCGGCGGCGGTGATCACCAGCAGAACGCCGATCGCCGCGTAGACCGCGTGCTCGATGCGCAGGAACCACCGGTCCGTCACTTCTTGCATGCGATCGAGGCTCGGCGCCTCCGTATCCGACTGCTTGTCCACCGTTCCTCCGGCCATGCGCCGGCGTGGAGGGTAGGGCGGGCAGCAGCGGCGGCGCTACCAGGCGATGGGCTTGCCCTGGTAATCGACGTAGGTGTGGTCGCCGCGCCCGCGCGCCCGCTCGATCACGTCGGCCAGCCCGCGCACCGAGGTAGCCACATCGAGCGGCGCGTTCTCGCCGCCCATATCGGTCCGCACCCAGCCGGGATGCAGCGACAGGACGGTGAAACGTCCCTGGACTTCGATGGCGAACGCACGCGTCAGCATGTTCAGCGCCGCCTTGCTCGCACTGTACAGCTCGTGCTGCCCGGAGGTCTGCGCGATGCTGCCCAGGACCGACGACATGAACGCGATCACCCCTTCGCCGGGCCGCACATGCCCAACCAGCGCGCGAGCCAGCCGGATCGGCGCGACCGCATTGGTGTAGAACAGCGCGCCGACCTCCGCCTGCGTCGCCTTCGACGCGCTGCGATGGTCGGGGCCGGACACGCCGGCGTTGACGAACAGGACGTCCAGCCGCGTGCCCCCGAGCCGCGCGGCGAAGCCGTCCACAGCTTCCCCGTCGTTGACGTCCAGCGCCTCGACGCGTACCCCGGGGATCGCCTTGAGCTCGCCCGCACGCTCGGGTTGACGCGCCGTGCCGATCACCTGCCACCCACGCCCGTGCATCTCGCGGGCGAGCCCCAGCCCGAGGCCTCGATTGGCGCCGACGATCAGGATCATGGACATTGGCGGTCTCCGTGGCGGGCTCGGCCTTGACATGGTGGCGCCCGCCGTGATCGGAAACTATTGCTGCGTAACGTTCAGTTGTCCCGCCGGTCTGACGCCCAGGCGACGGGGCGGCGGTCCGTAAACGTCGTCGCTAACGCGTTGGAAACTCAGGAGAGTCACATGATCCGCCATGCCTCAGCGCTGATGCTGGCCGCCGCATTGCTTGCCGGACCGGCCGTTCTCGTCGCCGCTCCGCCGGCCTACGCCGCGGCGCCGACAGCCGCTCAATTGGCTCGTGGAACCCAGATCTACAGTTCGGACGGCAAGCCAGTCGCCAAAGTGGTCGACGTGCTCCAAAGCGGGAACACCGGCATGAGCGTCGCGGTCATCGATGTGACGACCCAGCTCGGCGAACACCGCATGGTGGCCGTCCCAACGTTCCGCCTCGACTTCGAAAACGGCAAGGTGATGTCCAAGTTGAGCTACGAGACGATCGAGCATATGCAACAGTTCGACTACAGTGCCATGGGCGCGGGACACTGAGAGCGACGTCGCCCAACACTTGCTTCGTTTGAGCGAGGTCACGGGCCGGAACCGCCGGCCCGTGACGTTCGCACGTCCACCCGCCCTCGACCGAGACGACGGGGCGGCGGTCCGCAAGCGTCGTCGCTCAATAGTTTGAAAAGACAGGAGAGTCACATGATCCGCCATGCCTCAGCGCTGATGCTGGCCGCTGGATTGCTTGTCGGACCAGCCGCCATCGTCACCGCTCCGCCGGCCCTCGCCGCGGAGCCGACGGCTGCCCAGCTCGCCCCGGGCACCGTGATCTACAGTGCGGACGGAAAGCCAGTGGCCAAGGTCGTCGAGCCGATCGTTGGCGGGACGACCGGCAGGACCTTCGTGGCGCTCCAGGCCACATTTCCGGGTAGTCACGACAGGATGGTGCTTGTGCCGGCGTGGCACTTCGATCTGCAAGGCGACAAGGTGATGTCGCACATGACCGCACACATGATCATGTCGATGCCCCAGTTCGAGTACAACAACCCGCAGGGCGGCCACTGAGGACCACGACGTCTCTCAGAAGTTCCTTGGATTGAGCAGGTTGCGGGTCTGAAGCTGGTCGCTCGTCGGCAGGTCGGACGAAGTCCACCCGCCGCCGAGCGCCTCGATCAGCCCGACGCTCGCGACCAGCCGGCTCTGCTGGATGCCCAGCAGGGTCTCCTCGTCGGCCAGATCCGTCGCCTGTGCCGTCACGACGGCGGTGAAGGCGACGGTGCCGGCCCGGTATTCGTTCAGCGTGATCTCCACCGCGCGTCGCGCCAGCTGCGTGGCCTCCAGCTGCGCCTGCGACTGGTCCTGCAGCACGTGCAGCGCCACCAGTTCGTCCTCCACCTGCTGGAAGGCGGTCAGCACCGTCTGCCGGTAATTGGCGACGCTCTCGTCATACACCGCCTTGGCCGCGCGCACCTGCGAGCCGGTCAGGCCGGCGTTGAACAGCGTCTCGGCCGCATTCGCACCGACGGACCAGACCCGGTTCGCCACGTTGAACAGCTGCCCTAGCGTGTTGCCGCTGAAGCCGAACACGCCCGACAGGGTGATCGTGGGATAGTAGCCGGCGACGGCGACGCCGATCAGCGCGTTCTCCTCCTGCATCGTCCGCTCCGCCGCGGCGACGTCGGGCCGCCGCTCCAGCAGCACCGACGGGATGCTGACGGGGGGCACCGGAACCTCGGCGGCGAGCTGCCCATGCGCGATGGTCAGGTCCGACGGCGGCACGCCGCTCAGCACCGCGATCGCGTGCTCGTACTGCTGCCGCGCGATCTTCACGGCAATCGCTTGCGAGACCGTCGACTGCAGCTGCACCTGCGCGGTGATCAGGTCCGACCGCGCCGCCACGCCGACATCGTACTGGTTCTGCGTGATCTCCACCGTCTTGCGGTACGCCGCTACGGTGCGGTCGAGCAGGTCCTGCAGCGCGTCGGACGTGCGCATCTCGAAGTAGTCGGTCGCCAGCGCGCCCTGCGCCGACAGCGCCGCATTCGCCAGATCGGCCGCGCTGACCTGCGCGCCGGCGACGTTGCTTTCGATCTGCCGCCTGACCTTGCCCCACACGTCCAGGTCCCAGCTCGCGTTGCCCTGGGCGGTGAACGTCGTCGTGTTGGTGCCGCTGGAGCGGCGGGACGTCGAGCCGGTCGTCGTCGTGCCGGTCTGTCCGTTGACGAAGTTGCCGATGCCGCCGCCCGCGCCGCTGCGCGTCACACCGGCGGTCAGGCCGAGCACGGGGAACAGGCCGGCGCGCGCCTCGTCCACCAGCGCCTGCGCCTCCTGATACGCCGCCAGCTGCGCGCGCACGTTCTGGTTGTTGATCACCACCGAGTGCTCGAGCTTGTCGAGCAACGGGTCCTTGTAGACCGACCACCACGCGCCGCGGTCGATCCAGTCCATCGGCGACGCCGGCTTCCAGCCCGCCAGCTCCTTGAACTGCAGCGCCATCGGCGCGGGCGGCTTGCGGTAGTCCGGCCCGACCTCGCATCCCGCGAGCAGCACGAGCCCCGACAAGACGGCGCGGCGCAGCATCATTCGCCCGGCTCCGGCACGGACTCCGGCGGCGCCGGCGGCAGCACGCGCGCCCAATGGCGCGCGCACCATTTCCCGAAGTGATCGAGGTAAATGTACACGACAGGTGTGGTGTACAGCGTCAGCGCCTGGCTGCCGATCAGACCGCCGACGATGGCGATGCCGAGCGGGTGGCGCAGCTCCGCGCCCTCGCCGGTGCCGATCGCCAGCGGCAGCGCGCCGAGCATCGCCGCCGCGGTCGTCATGGTGATCGGGCGGAAGCGCAGCAGCGCCGCCTTGCGGATCGCGTCCTCGGTCGACAGGTGCTCCGCGCGCTCGGCGTGCAGCGCGACGTCGATCATCATGATCGCGTTCTTCTTCACGATGCCGACCAGCAGGATGATGCCGATGAACGCGATGATCGACAGTTGCTGGCCGAAGATCAGCAGCGCCGCCAGCGCGCCCACGCCCGCCGACGGCAGGGTGGACATGATCGTGATCGGGTGGATGTAGCTCTCGTACAGCACGCCCAGCACGATGTACACCGCGGTCAGCGCCGCAAGCAGCAGGAACGGCAGCGCGGCCATCGATTGCTGCGTGGTGGCGGCGGTGCCCGCGAAGACGCCGTGGATCGACGCCGGCAGGTGGATCTCCTGCTCGGCCTGCTGGATGGCCGCCTGCGCATCGCCCAGCGCCTTGCCGGGCGGCAGGTTGAACGAGATCGTCGCGGCGACGAACTGCCCCTCGTGGTTGACCGACAGCGGCGTGGTCCCCGGCGTGAAGCTGGCGAACGATGCGAGCGGAACCATCGTCTCCTGGTAGTTGCTCACCGAGTTGCCGGACGAGGCGGTCGACTTGCCGCTCGCCGCGATCGCGTTGATCGCCTGGTTGCGCGCCGAATCCTGCGCGATGGCCTGCGCCGTCGAGTTGCCGGACGACGTGTTCGCGCTGTTCGACGCCGGGCTCGCCACGGTGGCCGACACGCTCGTGCCGCTGCTCGTCGGACCCGCGCTGCCGATGCTCGGGGCGGTCGACGTCGTGACCGAGGGGCTGGCGCTGGTGTTGATCCTCGCCGTCCTCCCGGCGACGGTTCCGGCTGGGGCCTGCGTCGTCGCCGTGCCCTTCGCACTCGCGCCCGATGTGCTGACCCAGATCGTGCGCAGCGTATCCGGACTCTGCCAGAAGTTAGGCGCCACCTCCATGATCACGTGGTACTGGTTCAGCGCATTGTAGATGGTCGACACCTGCCGCTGCCCGAACGCGTCGTACAGCGTGTTGTCGATCGCGCTCGGCGTCAGCCCGAGCCGGGCGGCGGTCGCCCGGTCGATGTGCAGATCGACCGCCAGCCCATGCTGCTGCTGGTCCGAATTGACGTCGACGAGATTCGGGTTCCTCGCCAGCGCCTCGGTCAGCTTCGGCGTCCAGGCGTACAGCTCCGTCGCCGTGTCGGCTTCCAGCGTGTACTGGTACGCGGCGTTGCTCTGCCGGCCACCCGTCCGCAGGTCCTGGGCCGCGAACAGGTACAGCGTGGCGCCGGGAATGGCCGCGAGCTTCGGACGCAGCCGGTTGATGACCTGCTGCACCGACAGGTTCCGCTGGCCCTGCGGCTTGAGCGAGACGAAGACGAAGCCGCCATTGGTGCCCCGCCCGCCGGTGAAGCCCGCGACCGTCGCCACGGCCGGGTCGCTCTTCACGATGCTCATGAGGTCGACCAGCTTCTTTTCCATCAGCTGGAACGAGATGCTCTGGTCGGCCTGGATCGTGCCGAGCATCAGGCCGGTGTCCTGGTCGGGGAACAGCGCGCCCGGCAACGCCCGGGCCAGAACCACGGTCAGCGTCATCGTGACGAGCAGGGTCAGGACGGTCAGCCCCTTCCAGCGCAACGCGACCGTCAGCGTCCGCTCGTAGAACCGCGCCATCCAGTCGAACACGTGTTCCGAGAACCGGTACAGCCGCCCGTGCGAACGCCCTTTCTCGGGCCGCAGCAGGCGGGAGCACATCATCGGCGTCAGGGTCAGCGAGATCACCATCGAGATCATGATCGCCAGCGACAGCGTCAGCGCGAACTCGTGGAACAGCCGCCCGACGATGCCGCCCAGCAGCAGGATCGGCGTGAACACCGCCACCAGCGACACGCTGATCGTCAGCACGGTGAAGCCGATCTCGCGCGCCCCCAGCAGCGCCGCATCCACCCGCGGCATGCCCGCCTCGACATGGCGCTGGATGTTCTCCAGCACCACGATCGCGTCATCCACCACGAAGCCGGTGGAGATCGTCAGCGCCATCAGCGACAGGTTGTCGAGCGAGTAGCCGAGCAGGTACATCGCGCCGAACGTGCCGATGATGCTGATCGGCACCGCGATCGCCGGGATCAGCGTCGCGCGCGGGTCGCGCAGGAAGGCGAACACCACCAGCGTCACCAGGATGACGGCGATGACCAGCGTCAGCTGCGTGTCGTTGAGCGACCCGCGGATCGTCTTCGTGCGGTCCATGGCGACCGAGACCTGCACGTCGCCGGGCAGGCTCGCCTCCAGCCGCGGCAGCTCGGCCATGATCGTGTCGACGGTGGTGATCACGTTCGCGCCGGGCTGGCGGTAGATGATCGCCAGCACCGCGGGCTGGCCGTTGAAGCGGCCGGCGTTGCGCAGGTTCTCGACCGAATCGTCCACCTCGGCGACGTCGCGCAGCCGCACCGCCGCGCCGTTGCGGTAGGCGATCACCAGGTTCCTGTAGTCTTCGGCCTTGGTCGCCTGGTCGTTGGTGTAGATCTGGAAGCGCCGGTTGCCTTCCTCGATCGCGCCCTTCGGCGCGTTGGCGTTGGCCGACGCGAGCGCCGCGCGCACGTCCTCCAGCCCGATGCCGTATTTGAACAGCGGATAGGGATCGAGCTCGACCCGCACCGCCGGCAGCGTGCTGCCCGCGATGTCGACGTTGCCGACGCCGCTGAGCTGCGACAGCGCCTGCTCCAGCACATTGGACGCCTCGTCGTAGATCTGCCCCGCCGAGCGCGTCTTCGACGTCAGCGCCAGGATCATGATCGGCGAATCGGCCGGGTTGAACTTCTTGTACGATGGGTTGGTGCGCAGGCTCGTCGGCAGGTCGGCGCGGGCCGCCTGGATCCCCGCCTGCACATCGCGCGCCGCCCCGTTGATGTCGCGATCCAGGCCGAACTGCAGCGTGATGCGCGTCAGGCCGACCGTGCTCTGCGACGTCATCTCGGTCACGTCGGCGATCGAGCCGAGGTGCCGCTCCAGGGGTGCCGCGACCGACGTGCCCATCGTCTCCGGGCTCGCGCCCGGCTGCTGCGCCTGCACCAGGATGGTCGGAAAATCGACCTGGGGCAGGGGTGCCACCGGCAGCTTGCCGTAGGCGAACAGGCCGGCGAGCAGGATGCCGATCGCCAGCAGCACCGTCGCGACGGGACGCGCGATGAAGGGCGCGGAGAGGTTCATGTGCGAGCGCCTGCAACACCGGCCACACGCCCGTTCTCGTATCCGCTCGCGCACCCGTCATCGCGAGGCGCGAAGCGCCGTGGCGATCCAGGGCCACGTGATAAGCATTTGCCGCGCGGCGCTGGATCGCCACGCCTAAAGGCGGCTCGCGATGGCGAGATGACCATCACTCGGCCGGGCTCGGATCGGACGCGCCGGCACTCGGCCGCCGACCCGTCAGCCGCACCGCGATCCGGTCGAACATCAGGTAGATCACCGGCGTGGTGAACAGCGTCAGCACCTGGCTGACGATCAGGCCGCCGACGATCGCCAGGCCCAGCGGACGGCGCAGCTCCGACCCGGTGCCGGTGCCCAGCATCAGCGGCGCCGCACCGAACATGGCCGCCAGCGTCGTCATCAGGATCGGCCGGAAGCGCAGCAGGCAGGCCTGGAAGATGGCCTCGCGCGGCTCCATCCCGTCGTCGCGCTCGGCCTGGACCGCGAAGTCGACCATCATGATCGCGTTCTTCTTCACGATGCCGATCAGCAGCACGATGCCGATGATGCCGATGATATCCAGGTCGTCGCCCGCGATCATCAGCGCCAGCAGCGCCCCCACCCCCGCAGTCGGCAGCGTGGACAGGATCGTGATCGGGTGGATGAAGCTCTCGTACAGCACGCCGAGCACGATGTACATCGTCACGATCGCGGCTATGATCAGGTACAGCTCGTTGGACAGCGACTTCTGGAACGCGTCCGTCTCACCCTGGAACGCCGTGTTGAAGCTCACCGGCAGGTGGATATCGCGCTCGGCCTGCTGGAAGTCGTCCACCGCGGCACCCAGCGACGCACCCTGTGCCAGGTTGAAGCTGATCGTGACCGACGGAAACTGTCCCAGATGCGTGATCTGTAGCGGCGCCGGCCTGGTCTCGACCTTGATGATCGCCGTCAGCGGCACCTGACCGGTGGTGGACAGCGACGACGGCAGATAGATGTTGTCGAGGTCGGAGACGTGCCGGTCTACGACCGGCGAGGCCTCCAGGATCACGCGGTACTGGTTGGACTGCGTGAAGATGGTCGAGACGATGCGCTGCCCGAACGCATCATACAGCGCGCTGTCCACCGTCGCCGGCGTGATGCCGAACCGCGCCGCCGTTGCGCGGTCGATCGTGATGTACACCCCGAGCCCCGCTTGCTGCCGGTCGTTGGCCAGATCAATGATGTTCGGGAACTCGGCCAGCCGCGCCATCAGCTTCGGCAGCCACTCGTCGAACGCGCTCGTGTTGGCGTTCTCCAGCACCACCTGGTACTGCGTCGGGCTGACCGAGGTCGCGAGCGTCAGGTCCTGCACCGGCTGCATGAACAGCTGCACGCCCGGCACGTTCGCCACCTCGCGTTGCAGCCGCCGGCTCACCTGCGCCGCCGTCAGGTCGCGCTCGTCGTGCGGCTTCAGGTTGATCAGGAAGCGGCCGGAATTGAGCGTCGTGTTGGTGCCGTCCACGCCGATGAACGAGCTCAGGCTGACGACGTCGGGGTCCTTCAGAATCGCGTCCGCCAACGCTTGCTGGTGCTCGGACATCGCCGCGAAGCTGGTGTCCTGGGCGGCGATGCTGATGCCCTGGATCACGCCCGTGTCCTGCACGGGGAAGAAGCCCTTCGGGATCACGATATACAGATACGCGGTCAGCACCACCGTCGCGGTCGCCACCAGAAGGGTCAGCAACTGGTGGTCCAGCACCACCGTCAGCATCCGCCCGTAGCGCTCGATGATCCAGTCGAACACCCGCGCCGTGCGCGCCTCGAAGCTCCTCGGCGAGGCCTCGCGCACCGGCCGCAGCAGCCGCGCGCACATCATCGGCACCAGGGTCAGCGCCACGATGGCGGAGATCACGATCGTGACCGCAAGCGTGATCGCGAACTCGTGGAACAGCCGTCCCACCACGTCGCCCATGAACAGCAGCGGGATCAGCACCGCGATCAGCGACACGGTCAACGATATGATCGTGAAGCCGATCTGCCGGCTGCCCTTGTAGGCGGCCGCCATCGGCGGATCGCCCTCCTCGACGAAGCGGGAGATGTTCTCGATCACCACAATCGCGTCGTCGACGACGAACCCGGTCGCGATGGTCAGCGCCATCAGCGACAGGTTGTCGAGCGAGAAGCCATACAGGTACATCACGCCCAGCGTGCCGACCAGCGACAGCGGCACCGACAGGCTCGGGATGATCGTCGCGGGGACGTTGCGCAGGAACAGGAAGATCACCAGCACCACCAGCCCGACCGCCAGCGCCAGCTCGAATTGCACGTCGGCGACCGAGGCGCGGATCGTCGTGGTGCGGTCGGTCAGCGGCACGACCGAGACGGCGGCGGGCAGCGTCGCCGTCAGTTGCGGCAGCAGCTTCTTGATGCTGTCCACCACTGAAATGACGTTGGCGCCCGGCTGGCGCTGGATGTTCAGGATCACCGCGCCGGTGCGATTCATCCAGGCCGCCAGCTTGGTGTTCTCCGCGCCCGACACCACCGTCGCCACGTCGCGCAGCCGCACCGGCGCGCCGTTGCGGTACGCCACCACCTGATCGAGGTACAGCGAGGCGTCCTGGATCTGGTCGTTGGCGTTGATCGTGAACGACTGGCTCGGCCCGTCGAAATTGCCCTTCGGTGTGTTGACGTTCAGGTTGCCGATCGTCGTGCGCAGGTCATCGAGGTTCAGTCCGTACGCCGCCAGTGCCCGCGGATTGGCCTGGATGCGTACCGCCGGCCGGTTCCCGCCGCTGATCGACACCAGCCCCACGCCGGCGATCTGGCTGATCTTCGCCGCCAGCCGCGTGTCCGCGTAGTCCTCCACCTGCGTCAGCGGCAGCGTCGCACTGGTCAGCCCGAGCGTCAGGATTGGCGCGTCGGCCGGATTGACCTTGGCGTAGATCGGCGGCGCCGGCAGGTCCGCCGGCAGCAGGTTGCCCGCCGCATTGATCGCCTGCTGCACCTCCTGTTCGGCGACGTCGAGACTGACGTCGAGCGAGAACTGCAGCGTGATGATCGACGCGCCCGCCGACGACGTGCTCGACATCTGATTGAGACCGGGCATCTGCCCGAACTGCACCTCCAGCGGTGCAGTGACCGACGTCGTCATCACCTCGGGCGAGGCGCCCGGATACAGCGTCGTCACCTGGATCGTCGGGTAGTCGACCTCCGGCAGCGCGGAAATCGGCAGAAACGTGTAGGCGACGATGCCCGACAGCAGGATCGCGACCATCAGCAGCGTGGTCGCGACCGGCCGGCGGATGAACAGCGCGGAGGGGTTCATCCGCGGTCACACGGAACGGTCACTGCGCCGCGGTCATTGCGACGGCTGGCTCGGCTGCCCCTGCTGCCCCGAGCCCTGCCGATGATGCTGCTCGCCCGGCGCACCGCTGTCCTGCGACGCCGCAGGCTCGGCCGTCCCGCCTGCGCCCTGCTGCGCCGGAGGCCGTTGCCCCGCCTGCGCCGCGGCGGTCGACGGTGGCGGAATGCGGATCTTCGCGCCGTCCTTCAGCCGGTCGGTGCCGTCGGTCACCACCACGTCGCCCGCCTTCAGTCCCTGCAGCACCGAAGTGTGGGTGTTGTCGCTCGGTCCGACCTCCACCTTCTGCACCGCCACCGTGTCGTCGGGCTTGACGAGATACACGAACGTGCCCGGCGCGCCGCGCAGGATGGCGGCGTTCGGCACCAGCACCACGTTCTGCAGCGTGTTGACCAGCAGGCTGACGTTGACGAACTGGTTGGGGAACAGCGTGTCGTTCTTGTTGTCGAAGATCGCACGGACCTTCACCGTGCCCGTCGTGGTGTCGATCACGTTGTCCAGCGTGGACACCACGCCCTCGGCGATCTTGTGGCTGTCGCTGCGATCCGACGCGGTCACCGCAAGCTGCGCGCCCGCATCCATCCGCGGCAGCACCTGCGTCAGCGCGTCCTCGGGGATCGAGAAGATCACGCTGATCGGCTGCAACTGCGTGATCACCACGATCCCCGTGGTGCTCGACGTCTGCACGTAGTTGCCGGGATCGACCTGCCGCAAACCGACCCGTCCGGCGACCGGCGCGGTGATGTGGCAGTAGATCAGGTTCAGCTTCTGCGTATCGACCGCCGCTTGGTCGGTGATGATCTGTCCTTCGTACTGATGCACCAGCGACGCCTGCGTATCGACCTGCTGGTGCGCGATGCTGTCCTGCCGGCTCAGCGTCTGGTAGCGCCCCAGGTCGATCTTCGCCTCGGCCAGCAGCGCCTGGTCCTTGGCCAGCGTCCCCTGCGCCGACGCCAGGGCCGCCTGATACGGGCGCGGGTCGATCTGTGCGAGGAAGTCGCCCTTCTGCACGATCTGGCCTTCGCGGAATCCGACATCGGTCAGCACGCCGTTGATCTGCGTCTGCACCGTCACCGTCGCCAGCGGAGTGACGGTGCCGAGTGCCGCCTGCGTCACCGGCATGTCGCCGGTCGTCGCCGTCGCCGCACCCACCGATTGCGCCGCGGTCGCCGCGTTGTAGCCCGGCTTGCCGCCGCCCGTCCCGCTCCATGGATGCCAGACGATCAGCGCGATCGCGATGATGCCGAGCACCGCCGCCCAGGCCAGCACCCGCACGCCTGACCGCCGCCGCCGTGTCGTCACGCGCGTCGAGGGTTCGTACGTCCGGGTTTCGGCCTTGGTAACTCGTTCGTCCATCGGCACCGGAAGGAAGTGACGGTCGCGCGCTATAGCGCACAGCGTCAGGCACAACTAATCGCGTCTCGTTGAACCGCCATAGCACATGATAGCGGCATCACCGCCCGCACTTTGACGACTGGACGTGACAGTCCGCAACCGCGCGGACCCGGAACGGGTGACCGCCTTGTTCGGAAACCCGGGTCTGTGCAACCGCCCGCGCCTGCACTAATCCCGCGCCATGGCAAGGAGACGGCGGGACTCGGGCGCGCCGGCTCAGTGGCTGCGCGCCGAACAGGCCGCCGGGCGGCAAGCTGCCCTGCCGGTGATCGTGTGCGCGCTGCTGGGCGTGGCGGCCGCGATCGGACAGACATGGTGCATCGCGGCGGCACTCGGCGCGGCGCTCGCCGGCCTCGTGCGGCTCAACGCCGTGATGGGCTTTGCGGCGCTCGCGGTCGTCCGCGCCGGCCTCGACATCGCCGGCGCCCGCGCCGCCGCCGGGGCGGGGGCGCGGGCCCGCCGGCGGCTGCGCTCCGACGCGATGGCCCGCCTGATCGCCGCCGGCCCGGTCATGCTGCGCGGCACCCACTCGGGCGACCTCGCCGCGACCGTCGTCGACCGGATCGAGGCGCTGGACGGGTTCTTCGCCCGCTGGATTCCGGCCGCCGCGATCGCGCTCGCCGGCCCGCTGCTCGTGCTTCTCGTCGTCCTCACCCAGGACTGGGTCGCCGCCCTGATCCTCGCGCTGACCGGCTGCCTCGTGCCGGTGTGGATGGCCGTCGCCGGCATCGGCGCCGCGCAGGCGAGCCGCCGGCAGTTCGTCGCCATGGCGCGGTTGCAGGCGCGCTTCCTCGACCGCGTGCGCGGCATCGCCACCATCGTCATGCACGGCCGCGCCGAGGACGAGGCGCGCGCGCTCGCCCAGGCCGCGGACGAGCTGCGCCGCCGCACGATGCGCGTGCTGCGCGTCGCCTTCCTCTCGTCGACCGGCCTCGACCTCGCCGCCGCCGCCGCGCTGGTGCTGATCGCCCTGCACGACGGCGCCACGCTGACCGGCGGCTCGCCCGCCGCCGTCGCCGGCGCGCTGTTCGTGCTGATGCTGGTGCCGGAGTTCTTCGCGCCGCTGCGCGCCTTCGCGCTCGCCTACCAGGACCGCATGCAGGCGCAGGCCGCCGCCGAGGCGCTCTCGGCACTGCCTCCGCTGCCGCCGCCCGCGCCGACCCTGCCGGTGCGCACCGTCGCCGCCCGCGGCGTCACCGTGCAGTTCGACGACGTCGTCCTGCGCTGGGACCCGTTCCGCGCCCCCGCGCTCGACGGCCTGAGCTTCCGCGTCACCCCGGGCGAAACACTCGTGCTCGCCGGCCCGTCGGGTGCGGGCAAGACGACGGTGATGGAGATCCTGCTCGGCTTCGTCCGCCCGGATTCCGGCCGGGTGACGATCAACGGCGCCGACCTCGCCGACCTGACCGCGCCCGCGCTCGCCCGCCTATCCGCCTGGGTCGGCCAGCGCCCCGTGCTGTTCGCCGGCACCATCGCCGACAACATCCGCTTCGCCCGCCCCGAGGCCAGCGACGCCGACATCGAGGAGGCCGCGAAAGCCGCCCGCGTCCTCGCGTTCTCAGAACTGCTCCCCGACGGCCTCGCCACGTCGGTGGGCGAGGGCGGCTACGGCCTGTCGGGCGGCCAGGCGCAGCGGGTCGCGGTGGCGCGGGCGTGGCTGAAGAACGCGCCGCTGCTGCTGCTCGACGAACCCACCGCGCATCTCGACCCGGCCACCGAGGCCGAACTGCTCGACAGCCTGCGCCGGCTGGCGATCGGCCGCACCGTGATCCTCGCCAGCCACTCCGCCGCTGCCCACGCCTTCGGCGGAAGGCGCCTCGACATGCGCGACGGCCGCGCCGTGATGGCCCCCGCGCGGGGCGTCGCGTGAAGCCGCTCCTCCGCATCCTCGGGCTGTGGCGGGGCAGGGCGGCCGCGCTGCTGTTCGGCCTCGTCCTCTCGCTCGCCGCGCTCGCCACCGGTGTCGCGCTGATGGCGGAATCCGGCCGTATGCTCGCCGGGGCCGCCCTCGGCGGCGGGGCAGCGATGGCCGCCGCCGGGATCGCGCTGCGTTTCCTCGGGCCGTCCCGCGTCGTGCTCCGCTACGCCGAGCGCATCGCCACCCACGACGCGACCTTCCGCGCGCTCGCCGACCTGCGCGTCTGGTTCTTCCGCAACCTCGCGCGCAGCGCCGCCGGCGGCCTCGGGTTCCGCCGCGCGGGCGACGTGCTGGCGCGCCTCGTCAACGACGTCGAGGCGCTCGACGGCCTCTATCTCCGCATCCTCGTCCCGCTCGCCGGCGCGGTGATGCTGACCGTCGCCCTCGCGATGCTGCTCGGCCTGCGCGATCCGCTGCTCGCCGCCGGGGTGACCGGCCTGTTCGCCGCCGCCGCCTTCGCGCTGCCGCTCATCGCCTACCGCCTCGCCGCCCGCACCGGCGGTCGCGTGGCCCCCGCCACGGCGGCGTTGCGCGTGGCCGCCCTCGACGCGCTGACCGGGCTGAAGGAGGTGCGCGCCTACGCCGCCGACGGCCGCATGCTCGCCACCTTGCAGGCCCGCGACGCCGCCCTGCTGTCCCTCCAGCGCGCGCTCGCCACCCGCACGGCGCTCGCCGGTGCCGTGGCCTTCCTGCTCGGCCAGGCCGCCATCGCGCTGCTCCTGCTGCGCGCCGCCGAGGCGCCGGGCTGGGTCGTCATGATGGTCTTCCTGCTGCTCGCCGCGTTCGAGTCCGTCGCCGCCCTGCCGCGCGCCGGCGCGCTCGCCGGCCACGCCGCCGAGGCCGCCCGCCGCGTGCTCGCCGCCGCCGACACGCCCGCGCCGGTCCCCGACCCGGCCTCTCCCGCGCCGATCCCCGCCGGCACCGGCCTGCGCTTCGAGGCCGTCCGCTTCGGCTGGCGCCCCGACGCGCCGGTGTTCGACGGCCTGACGCTCGACATTCCTGCCGGCTCCCGCGTCGCCGTCCTCGGCCCCTCGGGCGCCGGCAAGTCCACGCTGGCGGCCCTGGTGCTGAAGCTCGCCGCCCCGCAGGCCGGCCGCATCACACTCGGCGGCACCGACCTCGCCGACCTGTCCGCCGACGAGGTCCGCTCCCGCGTCGGCTGGCTGTCGCAGGCGACGCACCTGTTCGACGACACCGTCCGCCACAACCTGCTGCTCGCCAAGCCGGACGCCGACGACGCGGCGCTGTGGGACGCGCTCGACCGCGCCCGCGTCGCCGACGTCGTGCGGTCGCTGCCGGAGGGGCTGGATGCGTGGCTCGGCGAGGCCGGCGCGCATGTCTCGGGCGGGCAGGGGCGGCGGATCGCGCTCGCCCGCACCTTGCTTTCGCCCGCGCCGATCCTGATCCTCGACGAGCCCGCCGCGGGGTTGGACGCCGAGACCGAGCGCGCCTTCCACGCCACGCTGAACGACACGCTAGCGGGTCGCACGGTGATCCTGATCGCGCATCGGCTGACGGGGGTGGAGCGCCTCGACCGCATCTACCGCCTCTCCGCCGGCAAGGCGGTCGCGGCGGCGGGGTAGGGGCGGCGTACTCCCGGCCAGACCGCTATCGGCTGACCGCCCCGCTGGAAATCCTCAAAAGTATGACATAGTGTGCGCCACGCCCAAGGAGTGGCCATGTCCGACATTGAGCGACTCACCATCACGCTGCCTGCCCAGATGGCCGCCGACGTGAAGCGCGCCGTCGAGGGCGGCGGCTACGCGTCCAGCAGCGAGGTCGTTCGCGAGGCGCTGCGCGACTGGACGGCGAAGCGCGCGCTGCGGCTTCATGAACTGGCGGCCCTGAAGGCCGACATCGACAAGGGTCTCGCCGACGTGGCTGCGGGCCGCGTCGACGACTTCAACGTCGACCGCGTCATCGAACGAGGAAGAGCGCTATTAGCCGACCGCTCCCGCTCCGCTTAACCGAGACGGCGGAAGCGGACCTCGCCGAGATATGGGCCTACATCGCGTCTGAAGCCTCGGAGAGCGTAGCGACCCGGTTCATCCGCGCCGTGGAGACCGCGTTTGAGCCGGTTCGGCACTTTCCGTATGCAGGTGCCGCGCGAGATCACATCTCCCCCGGCCTTCGCGTGACGTTCCACGGGAGCTACGCGATCTACTACCTCCCGCACCCCGAAGAGCTGGTGATCGTTCGCGTCCTGCATGGCGCGCGCGACGTGACCGGTTTGGCCGAGCGGGGTGGATTTGGGTGATCGTGCGGCGATCTGACCTCGGTCGGCAGACCATTCCCCAACCGTCATGACCGGCCTTGTGCCGGTCATCCACGATTTCCTTGCATGCGTCGAAGACGGGCTGTCTCGGCCTGCGCAGCCCTGGACCCGGGCCCAGTTTGGATCGAGACCGTGTTGGACCGCCTACGCAGCGGTTTCGGACGACGACGGTTCCTTGCCGGCTTCGGGCGGCGGGATCGGCATGCGCGGCGGCGCGGTGCGCCACACCAGCGCCTCCTCCTCGGCCGTCAGGCCGTAAGCGGCATTGACGATGGCGGACAGCTTGCGTTCCAGCCGCGCCGCCTCGTGCAGCCGGGTCGCGACGGGCGCCACCGTCTGCGCGTGTGCTGCCTTGACGGCGGCCACTTCGGCGACGGTCAGCTTGCGCTTCTTCGGCAAGGTCTTGCGCAGCGCCTCCGCGAACTCGTCGGCTGACAGCGCGAAGGGGGCCGTCAACGACGACGGTGGCTGCGCGATGCCCCACTCGACGCGCAGCCAATCCGCCAGCGCCCGCTGCGCCTCGTGCCGCGCGTCGTGGATGTCGGCGAGCCGCGGTGTCAGGTCGGCCGCTTGTTCTGCCTGCACCTCAGTTGGGCGAGCGATCGGCAGCGCTTCCATTTTGAAACCTGCGGGACTCAGGGCTTCGTCCTTCATGTGTGGCAAGAAGCGCCACGCAAACCACCAGAGAAGCGGGCTGTTCAAGGCCGCGAGGAGGAAGGGATCGGCGCTCCCGATCATAAAGCCTTTGTTGTTCAGGTAATGACCGCGGGCGTCGATCGAATAGGCCGGATGAAATTGTATTTCCTGGTAAATGATCTTCGGCCTTTCAAACGACTCGAAGTAAGCGACATTATCCTGGATCTCCCACCAATGGTACGAGCCCGGCTTTCGTCCCTGCCAATTATCGCCGCGCCAATCTGCTGGCTTCGGTTCCAGTTCCCGTCTGAACTTCTCAAGGTGAGCGCGCACCGCTGGGTAGCGGGCGATGTCGGTCCCCCGCCGCGTGAAGATTAGCCAGAGTCCCGGCCAATCAGCAGCCCACCGTTCGATGTCTTGCCCGCGTAGTAATTTCCTGATGAGCGGTGCGCAGTTGGGGTCTGCCGCTACAAGCTGGTCCCGTGTCGCGGTGTCCACGACGAAAGCGTCGTTGAAGCCAGTTACAACCCCGCGATCGGGCTGAACGCCCGAGTATTCGACGAGCGACGGAGTTTCGCGCCGTACTCGCTCCATCAACGCACGTACGGGCGGCGGCTCCAGCACCCACCCGTCTTTCTCAAGTGAGCGGAGCGCGATTGGGAACTGCAACGCTGCTACTGTTACCGCCAGCCGGTCCTGTTGCGCACGGTCGCTCGGGATCACCGCGACCGCCGCGTTCTCGGGCCGCTCCTCCGCTGGTGCAGGCCTGCGCGTCACCAGCACACACGGGAATACGTCGGCGTCCGGGAACAGGTCCCGGTTGTGACCGAAGTCGACAACCTGCTCGATCCAAGTTTCGGTGTGGAGGAAATCGCGTAACGCTTCGCCGTAATCGGCCTTGAAGAACTTGTTCGGTAGCACCATCCCGACGCGCCCTCCCGGACGCACCAAGCGCACCGCCTGTTCAAGAAAGAACGACGACAAGTCTGCCGTTCCTTCATAGGTCCGAAACCGCTGCTTCAGCACCGCCTTGATCGCGCCCAACTCCTCCTGCCGGACCCAGGGCGGGTTGCCAACCACGGCATCGAAGCCGCCGCGGGCGTCCGTGCCTTTCCACTCGGACCAGACACCTGGAAAAGCCGGCTGCCAGTGCAGCAGGCGCTGTCGCTGGGCGACGCCGCGAAGCTCGGTCAGCAGCGCCTGCACAGCCCGCGCGGTGACCGGAATACCGGCCGGCACTTCTTTACCCTCGGCAAGCGCCACGGGATCACCGTACACGCCGTCCAGCCAAGCGTTGATCACGCGTTCGCGGTCCTGCTTTGCCGCCCCCTTCAAAGGCGGCAGCCACAGCAGCGCGTGCCAGCAGTCCAGGAAGGCACGCAACGGCGCCGTGGCTTCTTCGACCGTTTCGAAAATTTGCAGGCTCTCGCGGACCTGCGTGATATCGGCATCGGATATTTCCTCGATCCGCGCCATGCCCGCAGCGGCGCCGCGGGCGCTCGCGATGGCATGGTGGAGCGTGATGCCGCCAGCGCGCGCCTTTCCCTTGCCGCTCGTGATTGTCTCCGTATCGGCTACCCACGCACCGAACAGGGAATCGCCGCAGCGCAAATGGTGGTCGAGGAACGACAGCGGCGCGCCGACGGTGAAGCTGTGAAGCCACAGCGAAAGCTTCGCAAGCTCAACCGCGAGCCGGTTGCGATCCACGCCATAGACGCAGCGCTTGAGCACGAGCCGCCTGACGATGTGGCAATCATCCAGTTGTTCCGAACGATACGTCCAACCGTGCGTGCGCGCCGCCGCCTCGATTCGGGCGCGTTCGGCTTCGATCCGGTCGGCGAGCGGCGACGCGTATTCGGCGACTCCGCCGTCTGCCTGGGCGATCACCGCCGCGTCTTCCATGCTCAGCAACACAGCGTCGGCGAGGCGATCGACGACCGTGACCAAAAAGTGCCCCGATCCCATGGCAGGGTCGGCGACCTTGAGGCCCAACAACGCTTCGGCAGGATCGGCGCGGCGGAGATCAGCGATCCGGTCCGGCCGCGGGCGTCTATCTCCGCGCAGGGCCGCCGATCGCGCCTGGAACTCCGCGCGCCGCTGAGCGACATGCGGCGCGACGGTCGCGTCCAGGATGAGCTGCACGAGCGACGACGGCGTGTAGAACGAACCACGCAGCTTGCGTGCGCGGCTGTCCTCGGTGAGTGCCACCGTCCCCTTTGCGTCCAGTGCCACGTCGAAATCCAGCAGGCGCTCATAGATGGCGCCGAGCTGTTGCACAGAGAGGTCGCGGTAGTTGATGAAGCGCGTTTCCGTCCCATCGCGACGACGCGACAGCCCGTCCAGAATGGCCGCCAGGGCACTGTCCGGCAGCTCCACAGCCTGTAGCAGCGGTGCTTCGACAGCATCGAACAGACCGCCGTTGTAAGCGGGCAGGCCCATCGCGTCGCTGCCCTTGTCGATCGCCTTGAACAGAGCGGTCAACGTGCTCCACCAGAATGTATCGGTGTTCGACAGCGGGCGACCAGAATCCACGGCCTCGGCGACCTCATTGCGCAAGTGGCGCAGTGATCGCGGTTGATAACCCGCATGTGTCACCGGCAGCAGATCGCGATCTTCCGCGTACAGCAGAAACAGAAGGCGATAGAGCAGCACCACCGCGCTCTGACGGATCGTCTCGGGCCACTTCGGGTCGGCCGGATTTCGCGCCGGGTCGGCGACGCCGAGCGCTTCCAGCAGCGTAGGGTAGACCGTGTCGAACACACTGCGGGACAGCCCGGCGGTGACCCGCTCCTGCCAGACCCGGCCTTCGTCCATCGCGTGCAGCAGGAACGAACGGCCGTCCGCATCGGGCGCGAACGCGTCGCGGCGAAAGAACAGCAGAAAGGTCTTCAGCCACGCGCGCCCCTCGGCCGTCTCCGCGCCGGACAGCAAGGCGGGAAGATCGGCCTCGAGAAAGCGGTCGGCGACCGAGGACGCACCCGCCCAGTACAGCCGCCACAGCCGCCCGTTGCACAGCAGCGCCCAGCGCAATGCCCCACCGGTCTGCTCGTCGCCGATCCGCAGGTAGCGCAGCACCTGGGAGGCCGGCGTGCGTGACGCGGTGCCCGACGCACGGTCAAGCGGCAGGTCCCAGGCCTTGTTCTCATTGACCACCGCCGCTCGTTTCCATCGTTGCATACCGGCGGGCAGGGCCAGCGCATCCTTCTGCGAACCCTGATCGAGAAAGAGCAGCGCATCAGGCACGTCGTCGCGGCGCTTGCGCGCCTTCTGTTGCGGCAGATGCGACCATCCGAGGGCTTGGAGCACCGGGAAGACGATCAGCTGCTCGGTTTCCGCTTCGCCGAGCACTGATCCCTCGGGGAGCGTCGCAAAATGTTCCCGGGCAGCGTCCTCGAAGCGTGAGACGTCGGCATCCGGCATGTCCAGCCACGTGGAATCCTGCCTGACGCCCTCGTCCAAGTAGTAGCGGCTCAGCTCGACTTTCCGCATTTTTCGGGTGGGGCCACGACTAACCGGCTGCCCAGAAGATGTCCTCTGATGCGATGAACTGGAGGGCGCGGTCGATGGTCATGACGGTGCGCCCGAATGGACCGGCGTTGGCCCATCGTTG
>DATEQV010000319.1:0-5992 GCA_035272265.1 Acidisphaera sp.
CGGGCCGAAGAAGTTGTACTCGACCCACGGTATCCCGTACTTCTCTTCCATGTGGCGGGAGATGTAGTTCATCGACCGGTAGCAGTGCAGCACGTTCAGCTTCGCCTTCGGCGTCGCCTCCAGTTCCGCCAGGCTGCCGTCGCCGGACCACTGCGCGATCACGCGCAGCCCCATCTCCTCGAGCAGGATGCGCGAGGACCAGGCGTCGCCGCCGATGTTGTAGTCGCCGATGATGGCAACGTCGTACGGCGTCTGCTCGAAGCGCGCCGGCTTGCCTTCCTGCTTGTCGAACACCCAGTCACGCACCGCGTCGTTGGCGATGTGGTGGCCGAGCGACTGGGAGACGCCGCGGAAGCCCTCGCAACGCACCGGCACGATCGTCTTGCCGTCGTATTCCTTCGACTTCGCCTTCGACACCGCCTCGATGTCGTCGCCGATCAGGCCGATCGGGCACTCCGACTGCACGGTGATGCCCTTGTTGAGCGGGAACAGCACCTGTATCTCGTCCATGATCTTCGCCAGCTTCTTGTCACCGCCGAAGACAATGTCCTTCTCCTGGAAGTCGGAGGTGAACTGCATCGTCACGAACGTGTCCACGCCCGTGGTGCCGATGTAGTAGTTGCGCCGCGCCGCCCAGGAGTACTGGCCACAGCCGACCGGACCGTGGCTGATATGAACCATGTCCTTGATCGGGCCCCACACCACGCCCTTCGATCCGGCATAGGCGCAGCCGCGGATCGTCATGACGCCGGGGATCGACTTGATGTTGGACTTCACGCCGCAATCGGGCTTGCCCGCCTCGAACGCGCCGAGGTGCTTGGCGCGCCGCTTGGCGAATTTGTCCGGATAGGCTGTCAGGACCTCCTGGATGAGGGCCTTGTTGCGCGCTTTGACGTCTTCCAGGTTTTCAGCAGTTGCCAGACTCATGTCCTTGCCCTCATCGCGTCGCACCGCCCTGGGCGTGCCGGCTCCCGCAACGGGAACCGGCCGCCGTCAGGCCAGTGCAGTCCTCACGCAGCCGCCCGTTCCGCCGCCAGTTCCGCCGCGCTCTTGCCGACCAAGCTCTCGTCCACGGCCTTCATGATCCCGTGCTCCATGAGCATGTCCTCGAGCTCGTCCATGGTGATCGGGGTCGGGATGATGCCCTTGCCGCCATTGGCGTCGATCTTCCGCGCCAGCGAGCGGTAGTGCTCGGCCTGCTTGCTTTCCGGCGCATACTCGATGACGGTCATGCGGCGCAGCTCGGCGTGCTGCACGATGTTGTCGCGGGGAACGAAGTAGATCAGATGGGTACCGAGCTTCTTCGCCAGCGCCTCGGCCAGCTCGAGCTCCTTGTCGGTCCGGCGCTCGTTGCAGATCAGGCCACCCAGGCGCACGCCGCCGGAGTTGGCGTATTTCAGGATGCCCTTGGAGATGTTGTTGGCGGCATACATCGCCATCATCTCGCCGGACATGACGATGTAGATCTCCTGCGCCTTGTTCTCGCGGATCGGCATCGCGAAGCCGCCGCAGACCACGTCGCCGAGTACGTCGTAGGACACGTAGTCGATGTCCTCGTAGGCGCCGTTCTCCTCGAGGAAGTTGATCGAGGTGATCACGCCGCGGCCGGCGCAGCCGACGCCCGGCTCCGGACCGCCCGACTCCACGCAGCGGGTGTCGCGGAAGCCGATCTTCATGACGTCCTCGAGTTCGAGGTCCTCGACGCTGCCCTGCTCGGCGGCCAGGCTCAGGATGGTGTCCTGCGCCTTCGCGTGCAGAATGAGGCGCGTCGAATCCGCCTTGGGGTCGCAGCCCACGATCAGGATGCGGTGGCCGAGTTCGGCCAGCGCCGCCAGCGTGTTCTGGGAGGTCGTGGACTTGCCGATCCCTCCTTTGCCGTAGAACGCGATCTGTCGCAGTGACATGCTCTCTTCCTTCCGTATGACCGACGCGCACGCGCCGCCGACTCGTTGACACTCGTTCCATCCGCCTTCGCTCGAAGGCGGCGCGGACACATGGATCGATGCCTCGGTCGCGGCGGCGCTGAACCACATGTCTCGACGCCTACAGCAGCAAGGCCTGTGCCAGCCCATTTCTCCCGCGTTTTGATGCATTTTCGGCCTCCGGGGCCGCCGCGCCGCGACAGCCCTGTTCCGAACCGGACAGCGCGCGTCGCAATCAGCACGGCGCGGCGACGGTATGGAACTTGCTGCGCATGCCGGCACGCACGGAGATCGTCGGAGAGTCCTGCATGCAGATCGGGGTGGAAGCGTCGCGCGCCGTCGGCAACAAGCGCGTCTTCGTCATCGACGACGACGAGATCACCCGCGCCGTGCTCCAGTTCATGCTGCAGGACGACAACGAGGCCCACGACCTGCCGAGCGTCGATGGCGCTCTGCGCAAGGCGCAGGACTGGCCGCCTGATCTCGTGCTGCTGGGACTGTCGATCGTGCAGTCGGACCCGCAGGTGCTGACGGAGATCGGGCGGCAGCTGCCCGACACCGCGATCGTGCTGGTGGCGGAGGCCGGGCAGGCGGCGGCGGCGCAACGCTGGATCGGCCACGGCGCGCGGGGCGTGCTGAGCAAGCCGCTGACGGTGGAGGGCGTGCGCCGCACCGTCGACGGCACGCTCGGCCTGCTGAAGTCGCCGCTGATCCAGTTGCAGGTGCTGTGATGCTGACACACGCGTCCGCCGCCCCCGGCCACGCCTGTTCGAAAAGCGACGCGGCCTTGGCGGGCTCCCGACACGACACGTCGTGTCGGGCGGCCCCCGTCGGGGGCGAACTGCCGCAGTTGACCCGCTTCGCCCGCATCGGCGGCGCCGAGGCGATCGCGCGCGTGGTGGACGGCTTCTACGAGCGGATGGACACGCTGCCGCAGGCCGCCACGATCCGCGGCCTGCACGGTTCCGACCTGACCGCGACGAAGGACGTGCTGCGCCGCTACCTCGGCGAATGGCTCGGCGGGCCGGCGCTCTATTCGCGGGAACGCGGTCACTCGCAGCTGCGGCGGCGGCACATCCGGTTCGCCATCGGACCGGCCGAGCGCGACGCCTGGATGCTCTGCATGCGCGGGGCGGTCGAGGACGTCGTGGCCGACGCGACGCTGCGCGAGGAGCTGCTCGCCGCCTTCTTCAAGCTCGCGGACTGGGTCCGCAACGACAAGGACAATCCGCATGACAAGCACCGCTGAGACCGGCTTCGCGCGATTGGAGTCGGAGGGGCGGCTGCTCAACGCCATCCTGAAAGGCCCGACGCGCCGCCCCGGGCGCTTCGGCTTCCGCGGCGAGCTTGCGCTGCGCTTCGCGCCGAAGATCGCCGACGAGGCGCGGCCGCCGGACCTGTCGGTCGATCAGGTGCTGGCGATCGGCGAGGCCGGCGCGCCCACCATCCCGTTCCTCGCCGCCTACCTGCTGTCGTTCGAATACCTCAAGCCGCTGGCCGAGGTGCTGGGAGAGACGCTGTCGCCGAACGGGAAATACTTCGCCTTCTGCAACAACATCGACCTGCTGACCAAGTATCGCGTGCGGATGGGCGAGGCGATGTTCTACGTCCTGCCGATCGACGAGGCCAGCGTGTGGAACGAGATGCTGGAGCTGCTTTACCTCGAGCGCGGCGAGCTGAAGCGGATGGACACCGCCGCCAAGCACGACGCCGTGGCCGATGCCGCGCTGCGCTTCGACGAGGTGTTTCCCGAGATCGGCTACGAGGACGGGCTGCGGGTGATGGGGCCGGTGCGCGATCCGGGCGAAAACCGGCCTGTCTGATAACCGTGGCGTCCGAGCCTCAGGCGGCGAGGCTCGCGCCGGCAGGACCCGCGTCCAGCGCCGCGGCGAAGTCGGCCAGCGTGATGTCGAGCCGCTCGACGCCGTGCTGCGCGAGGAACCGGCGCTCGTTCTTCGTCGGCTCCTCCGGCAGCACCGCCCAGTGCCGGTCGCTGGAGCGCTTGATGATCTGATGCGCGAAGATGCGCTCGATCTGGGTGGCGAACCGGCAGCCGAGGAACAGGAAAGCGCGCCCGCTGCGGATGTCCTGCACCTCGGCGGGAATCGGCGTCTGGATGTCGATCTCGGTCAGCACCTCGACGAAATCCGAATCGGAGATCAGGAAGTTCTGCGCCGGCGCGATCGAACCCAGCGGCTGATAGAGCGTGGTCGCCCACGCCCTGCACGCGCCGGGATCGGCCTGCGTGCCGTCGGCCGCGTAGGCGCGCGTCCAGGTGCCGAAATGTTCGGCCTGGCTCAGTCCCTGGATCATGCCCCAGTCGCGGCGGCCGGCCAGCGCCTGTTGCGGCAGGTCGTCGTACCAGGCGTGCACCAGCAACGGCAGCGGTGCCAGCGCGGCGATCCGGCGGTGCAGCGCGCTCGGCGCGGCGCGCGGCGCGAAGGCGTGCTGCATGATCGTGCGCAGCGTCTTGCGACGCTTGAAGTTCTCCACGAACTGTGCCGCTGCCGTCACGTTGCCGCGGATCTTGTGCGGCACGGTGACGGCGGCGCTGATCTGCGCGGCCAGCGCCTGGTTCGACGCCGGCACCGCATCCGCGGGCGTCGCGAGCGCCAGCATTCCCGGGCCGAGATACGGGATCACCCGTCCCGCCCGCAGCCCCGCCTCGATCGCCCGCATCATCCCGCGTTCCCTTCGTTCACTCGGCCGCGGCCGTCGGCGTCAGCGCGGCGATCGTCTCGGGCGTCAGCCGGAAGATGCCGCGCCCGCCAGCCAGCGCCTGGTAGGCCGTGCCGGCCTGCGTGCTGAGGATGTTGAACCACGCCTGTGCGGACAGTGCGGGCGGGCGGTCGCCGATCTCGGTCACCGTGCCGTTTGGCGCGAAGCGGACATGGATCAGACGCTTGGCCGTGGCGTGCGTCGTCTCGTTGCTCATTGCGCGATCTCCTAAAAGCCGGAACCGAAGCCAAGTAGCTCGACCGTCACGTCCTCTGTGCCGAACCGCGCCTGGCAGGCCAGCCGCGACTTCGATCCGACGCCGACGATCGAATCCAGCCGCTCGTTCTCCAGCCGCTCCATCTTCGACAGCGATTTGCGCCCGGTCTGCACGTACACGTGGCACGCGCCGCACTTCGCCTCGGCGCCGCACTTGCTGGCGATCTTCTCCTCGGCTTCCAGCAGCGCAGGGAGGATCGTCGCTCCTTCGGCGACACTCATAGTCCTGCCAGACGGCAGTATGGTCAGCATCGGCATCACGCACTCCTTATCGACATCGCTACAGGTAGATCGCCGCACCCGCACCGACATTGATCGAGGCGTCCTTCATCGTGCCAACGATGAACGCGATGCGGTCGGGCGAGAGGTGGGTATGGAACGGCAGGGCCACGGCGCGGTCGGCGACCTTCTCGGTCACCGGCAGGTCGCCGCGCCGGCAGCCCTGCGCGAAGTAGAACGGCTGCAGGTGCAGCGGCTGGCTGTAGGCCGTCGCCTGCACCTGCTCGGTGCGCAGATCGTCGACGATGGCGTCACGGGCCGAGCGGGTGAACCGCGTGCCGAGATGCACGACATACAGGAACCAGTGCACGTCATCGACGTCGGGCGCGACGAACGGGTCCTTGATGCCTTCGAACGACTTGATCTGCTGCAGGTAGACGGCCGCGATATGCCGGCGCTTCTCCAGGATCGTGTCGATCCGCGCGAGCTGGCTGAGCCCGAGTGCCGCCGCGAGGTCGCTCATGCCCGCCTGCAGCGGCGGGGCGAGGCCAAGCACGACCGACGCGCGTTCTTCAGGCCGACGGCTGCGATGCCGGCGCAGCGCGGTGGCGATGTCGGTGTCGTCGGTGACGACCATGCCGCCCTCGCCGCAGACCAGCGGCGAGGGTTGCGAGAAGTCGAACACCGCGCAGTCGCCGAAACTGCCGACGCGCGCACCGCGGTAGAGCGAGCCGATCGCCTCGGTCGAATCCTCCAGCAGCGGCACGCGATGCTGCTCTGCCAGCGCGCGGAACGCGTCCCATGGCGCCGGATGGCCGTTCGGATTGCTCACCAGCAACGCGCGCGTGCGCGGGGTG
>DATEQV010000320.1:0-2326 GCA_035272265.1 Acidisphaera sp.
CCGTGCGAGCGGATCGAGCCCGCCCAGCGGCGGCACCAACGGCACCTCCAGTGCGGCAACGGCGATGACGGAGACGAACATGATCGCAGCCAAGCCGAACGCCTCGATCAGGTATTCGGGCCAATGCCGGCGCAACGCCTCGCCCGCGCTTGCCGCCCACATCGGCGTCAGCCGTTGTCCGCGAAGGCGGAATACAGCAGCATGCCGCCATCGACGAAGAGCGTCGCGCCGTTCATGTAGTCCGACGCGTCGGAGGCCAGCCACACCGCGGCTTGCGCGATGTCCGCGGGTTCGCCGATGCGCTTGTAGGGGATGAGCCGCAGCAGCCGCTCGAGCGCTTCCGGCGTATCCGAGGCGGCGGTGTTGATCGGCGTGCGGATGGCGCCCGGCGCGATCGAGTTAACCCGGATGCGCTTCGGCGCCAGTTCCTGCGCCAGCGTCTTCATCAGCATGGCGACGCCACCCTTGCTGGCGGCGTAGTTGGTGTGGCCGGCCCACGGGATGACCTCGTGCACCGAGCTCATGCAGATGATCTTGCCGGCGGCGACCGATACGTCCGGCTGCACGCCGCGCCGGAGGAATTCGCGCACCGCCTCGCGCGCGCACAGGAACTGGCCGGTGAGGTTCACGCCCAGGACCAGGTTCCAGTCCTTCAGCGACATCTCCGCGATCGGCGAGTCGCGTTGCAAGCCGGCATTGTTGACCAGGATGTGCACGGTGCCGAACGCCTCCACGGCAGTCCGGAACATCGCCCGCACCTCGTCCTCGCGCGAGACATCCGCACGCACCGCGATGGCGCGGCGGCCATGCGGTCGGATCTCGTCGACGACGGCCTGCGCGGCCTCCGGGCCGGTGACGAAGTTGACCACCACATTGGCGCCGGCGGATGCCAGGCCGATCGCTACGGCGCGGCCGATGCCGGAGCTCGCGCCGGTCACCAGCGCCACCTGTCCGGCCAACACCGGATAACAGGACGGAGTCGGCAGCCGCGTCGCCGCCTGTTCATGCATGGACATCAGCCTCGATCTCCTCGTTCATGACAAAACCGCACAATGTCTCTTCGGTCCGCGGATGCAGCAGCAACGCGACGAGCCCCGTCCAGCCCGTCTGGTGCGAGGCGCCGACGCCGCGGCCGGTGTCGCCGTGGAAATACTCGTAGAACAGCACGTGATCGCGGAACGCCGGATCGTTCTGCAGCAGCGTATGCTCGCCCATCGCCGGACGGCGGCCGTCGGCGCCGCGCAGGAACAACCCCGCTAGCCGGTACGACAACGCGTCCGCCACCTCGCGCAGGCTCCGCCTCCGTCCGGAGCCGACCGGGCACTCGACCTTGAAGTCGTCGCCGTAATAGCGGTGGAACTCGCGCAGGCTCTCGACCAGCAGGTAGTTGACCGGCATCCAGACCGGGCCGCGCCAGTTGGAGTTGCCGCCGAACAGGCCCGTCTCGGACTCGCCCGGCACATAGCCGACGCTGAAGCGGTTGCCGGCGTGCTCGAACACGTACGGGGTGGCCGCGTGGAAGCGGGAGACGGCGCGCACCCCGAAGGGCGAGAGAAACTCCACCTCGTCGAGCATCCGCCGCAGCAGCGCCTTCATGCGATGGCCGCGCACCAGCGACAGCAGGCGCGTCTCGCCACGTCCCGGTTCCTGCCAGCGCGACACCAGGCTGGCGAGGTCGGGACGGTAGTCGAGGAACCACTTCAGGCGCCGCGCGAACTCCGGCAGGCGATCGAGCACGTCCTGGTCGATCGTCTCCACCGCGAACAGCGGGATCAGCCCGACCAAGGAGCGCACGCGCAGCGGCACGCGGTCGCCGCCGGGGAGGCTTAGCACGTCGTAGAAGAACTGGTCCTGCTCATCCCACAGGCCGACGCCATCGCCGCGCAGGTTGGCCATCGCCTCGGCGATGTAGAGGAAGTGCTCGAAGAACTTGGTGGCGACGTCTTCGTAGACCTCGTTGTCCAGCGCCAGCTCGAGCGCGATGCGCATCAGGTTGAGCGTGTACATCGCCATCCAGGCGGTGCCGTCGGACTGGTTGATGAACCCTCCCGTGGGCAGCGGCGCGGACCGGTCGAAAATCCCGATGTTGTCGAGGCCCAGGAAGCCACCCTGGAAGACGTTGCGCCCTTCCGCGTCCTTGCGGTTCACCCACCAGGTGAAGTTCAGCATCAGCTTATGGAAGATGAAGCCGTAGAGGCCGAAGCAATGACGGTGAAGCCGTAAGATCGTCTGCCACTTGAGCCGAATGACCTGATGGGGTGGCCGGCCTCTGAGCGGCATCTGCGTGCTAGAGTAAAGGATGTTGTCGACAACACTCGAGGGAGCC
>DATEQV010000321.1:0-8441 GCA_035272265.1 Acidisphaera sp.
GGCGGCGGTGCACGACGATCCGGGCACCGTGGTGATGTCCTCGCCGTTCGGGGTGCCGCCGCTGCCCGGCGTGATGCCGCCGCCGCCGCCGTCCCGCGCCCCGGCGCCGATCGCGCCGCCGCCTACCCCGCTCCCTGTCCCTGGCCTGGACCCGTCCGTCGCGGCGCCGTCCGTCGCGGCGCCGTCCGGGACGGCGCGGCCGGCGGGCGCACCGCCCGGGGGCGGCACGACGACGACGGGCACCGGATTCGGCGCGATTCCGGCCGCCGACGCGGCGGCTGCGCAACGCGAGCTGGCCTTCTTCCTGGGGCCGATCGCCAGCGTGCTGGTGCGGCGCACCGCGCAGAAGGTCGCGACGACCCACGAGCTGTGGGACGCGCTGGCCACCCATATCGAGCGCGCCGACGACCGCACGGCGTTCCTGCGCAAGCGCCCCCGTTGATTCCGTGAGCTGATCCGCAGGGCTGCCCCGCTCGGCTGATCCGGCCGGATCGGCTCGGTTTGATTGCCAAAACAGCCGTAGATGTGGTTGTTACGCTCGATGCGAGCACAAAGGCTGGTCCCGATGACCGATTCCGGCCCGGGAAACCGGTTCCACCTCATCCTGATCAAGCCGTCGCACTACGACGACGACGGCTATGTCATTCAATGGTACAGGTCGTCGATCCCGACCAACAGCCTGGCCGCCCTGTACGGGCTGGCGACGGACTGCGCCGAACGCCAGGTGCTGGGGCCGGACACGGCGATCACCGTCGACGCCTATGACGAGACCAACACGCGCATTCGGGTCGATCGCCTGGCCGCCAACATCAAGGCCGCCGGCGGCGGCATGGTGGGGCTGGTCGGCGTGCAGTCCAACCAGTTTCCGCGGGCGATGGTGCTGGCGCGGCGGTTCCGCGACCTCGGCGTGACTGTCGCGATCGGCGGGTTCCACGTCTCGGGCGTGATCTCGATGCTGCCGTCGATCACGCCGGAATTGCAGGAGGCGATGGACCTCGGCATCGCGCTGTACGCGGGCGAGGCGGAGGACGGGCTGGACGAGCTGCTGCGCGACGCGCATGCGGGCACGCTGAAGCCGCTGTACAACCACATGGCCAACCTGCCGAACATCGCCGGCGTGCCGCTGCCGCGGCTGCCGATCGAGAAGATCGAGCGCACGATCGGCAACATGACGACGTTCGATGCCGGCCGCGGCTGCCCGTTCCAGTGCAGCTTCTGCACGATCATCAACGTGCAGGGCCGGGTGTCGCGCCGCCGCACGCCGGACGACATCGAGGCGCTGGTGCGCCGCAACGCCGCGCACGGCATCACCAGCTACTTCATCACCGACGACAATTTCGCCCGCAACAAGGACTGGGAGCCGATCTTCGACCGGCTGATCCAGCTGCGCGAGAAGGAAGGCTTCACGCTGAAGCTGACCATCCAGGTCGATACGCTGTGCCACCGCATCCCGCGCTTCATCGAGAAGGCCGGGCGGGCCGGCGTGGCGCGGGTGTTCATCGGCCTGGAGTCGATCAACACCGAGAACCTGATCGCGGCGAAGAAGAAGCAGAACCGGATCGCCGAATACCGCGACATGCTGCTGGCGTGGAAGCGCATCCGGGTGGTGATCTGGGCCGGCTACATCATCGGCTTCCCGGCCGACACGCCGGAGACGGTGCTGCGCGACATCCGCATCATCCAGAAGGAGCTGCCGATCGACTTCCTGGAGTTCACCATCATGACCCCGCTGCCGGGGTCGGAGGACCACCAGAAGCTGTACCTGGCCGGCATCGACATGGACGCCGACCTCAACCGCTACGACACGTTCCACGTCGTCACCGCGCATCCGAAGATGACGCGCGAGGACTGGACAGCGACGTACCAGGCGGCGTGGCGGACCTATTACAGCCCCGAGCACATGGCGACGGTGATGCGCCGGTCGGCGGCGACGCGGGTGTCGCTCGGCAAGATGGCGAGCCAGCTGCTGGCGTTCTGGAGCCTGGCCATCGTCGAGCGCTCGCATCCGATGGAAGGCGGCTACCTGCGCCGCAAGATCCGCACCGAGCGGCGGCCGGAGCTGCCGGTGGTGCCGGCGTGGCGGTTCTACCCGGCGTTCGCGGCGGAGTTCGCGGTGAAGCACGCCCGGATGTCGGTGGTGCTCGCCCGGCTGCTGCTGCTGCGCCACCGGCTGAAGCGTGATCCCGACGCGGTGAACTATCGCGATCTGGCGTTGACGCCGGTCGGCGTGGGCGCCGAGACCGAGCTGAAGGCGACGCCGAAGCCGGTGCGGGTTCCGGTCGCGGCCTGAGCGTGCGCCGCGCGCAGAGCTCCGTCAGGTCGCGAGCAGGCTGACGTACGCGGCTTCGAGGTCGCGGGCGGCGCGGGTGATGTCGAACAACGAAGACGCGGACTGCGCCAGTTTCTCGCGCAGGCGGGCGAGCACGTCCGGCTGTTGCGCGAGGTGCACGGCGCGCTGCTCGTAGTCGGGCAGCGACGTCGCGACCAGTTCCGGCAGGCCGACGGCGTGCAGCATCGTCCCGGCCTGGCGGCCGGCGAAGGTCGCGCCGGCGCAGGTCAGCACCGGCAGCCCGGCCCACAGCGCGTCGTACGCCGTCGTCACCGCATTGTAGGGCAGCGTGTCGAGGAACAGGTCGGCGAGGCGATGGCGCGCGAGATGGTCCTCGGTGGGCACGTAGGTGGCGAACACGAGGCGCTCGGGCGCGATGCCGCGCTGCGCGGCCTCGCGGCGCAGATTGCCGGCGACGAGGCGGTTGGTCTCGGACAGCCAGAGCACGCTGCCCGGCACCGCCGCCAGCAGACGCATCCAGATGCCGAAGATGTCGGGCGTGATCTTGTAGCTGTTGTTGAAGCACGCGAACACGAAGCCCCCCGGCAGGCCGCAGTCTGCGCGCGACGGCGTGCGCGCGCCGATGGGGTGAGGGATCGTCGCGGGCCACCAGCATCCCCGCACCGGCACCAGGCGCTCGTCGAAGAACGGCTGCTGGTCGGGCGGCACGACGAACGGATCGACGATGACCGCGTCGATGAAATCCGCGCCCATCGTTCCGGCATAGCCGAGGAAGTGCGCCTGCACGCGCGCCGGCCGGAACGCGAGGATGGCGGCACGCGCGTAGCGGGTGTGGCCGGTCAGATCGACCAGGAGGTCGAGATCGTCCGCGTGGATGCGGCGCGCCGCGTCCGCATCGCCGAGCGTGCGCAGGTCGGCGAAGCTGTCGCAGCCGGCGGCGATCCGCGCGCGCACCGCGCTGCCGTCGTCGGGCCCGTAGGAGTAGGCGTGCACCACGAACGCGGCGCGGTCGTGCGCGTCCAGGAGGCCGGCGGTCGCCCAGCCGACCGGGTGCTCGCGGAAGTCGGCGGAGATGTAGCCGAGACGGATGCGGTCTCGCGCGCTCGGGGGTGAGTGGCGGAACGCGGGACCGCTGCCGGCCGTCTGCCGCCGGACCCAGAAGCGCGCGCAGGCAAGCTGGTCGGCGGGGGTGGATCGTTGCGCCATCAGGTTGAACGGCGGGACCGAGCCGGGGTGCGTTCGCATCGCCGCGAGGACCGCCGCTTCCTCGGCGTCGCGCTCGCCCCAGGCGCAGCCGAGCGCCTTCGGGTGCGCGAGATGCGCCCTGATGACGGGATCATCGGGCCGCAGCGCGACGGCGCGCTCGAAGCAGGCGATCGCCTCGGCGAGCCGGCCGCGCAGCCACAGCGCGTTGCCGCGATCGAGCAGCGCGTCGGCGTCGTCGGGGGCGAGCGCTAGCGCGCGGTCGTAGCAGGCGATCGCGGCGTCGAGCTGGCCCTGCGCCTGCCGCACGTTGCCGCGGTTGTTGAGGGCTTCGACGAAATCGGGCCGCAGCTGCAACGCGCGCTCGAAGCACGCGGCGGCCTGCGGAAGCAGGCTGTCGTGCAGGTCGAGAAGGCCGAGATTGTTGTGCGCCTCGGCCAGCGCGGGGTCGAGCGCGAGCGCGCGTTGCAGATGCGTCCTGGCCTCGGCAGGACGCAGGTGCAGACGTAGGGCGTTGCCGAGATTGCTGTGCGCGATGGCGAGGTCCGGCGCGGCGGCGACGGCTTGTGCGTAGCATGCCGCGGCTTCGGCGATCGCGTTTTGCCGAAGGAACAGGTTGCCCAGCGCGATGTGCGCGCCCGCGTCCGGTGGTGCGCCGGGGCGCAGGTCCGCCGCCCGGCGCAGGCAGGCCGACGCCTCGGCCGCGTCGCCTTGCGCGATCAGGACGCGAACGAGATGCGCGTGCGCTTCGGCGTCGTGCGGCTGCAGGGCGACGACGCTGCGATAGCACCCGGCCGCCGCGTCGAGGTCGCCGCGTTCTTCGAGAACGATGCCGAGATTGGCGTGGGCCGCGGCGAACGCGGGATCGAGGGCGATCGCCTGACGCAGCAGCGCAACGGCGGCGTCGCTGCGGCCGACCTGGTGCGACAGTATCGCGAGCAACTGCATGACCGCGACATTGTCCGGCTCGGCGGCGAGGCATTGGCGATAGCCGGCCTCGGCCTCGGCGAGGCGGCCGGACTGGTGGTGCGCGAAGGCGACCGCCAACGCCTCGGCGGGCGCGCGGGGCGGAGCGTCCATGAGATTGCGAACGTAGACAAATTCCGTGCCGGTGTCATGATGGGGGCGGAGCGGAAGCGGGTCGGCCCCTTCTCATGAGCCGACCGCGCGGGAGGACGCGTCCATGACACATGACATCACGCGGCGTGGGGCCTTGCAGGCGATCGCATGGGCGTCGACGCCATACTTGGTTTCCGTCACCGCCCGGTCGGCGTTCGCGGCGCCGGCGGGCGCGGGTGACTATGTCGGCCTGATCGGCGGCGTGCCGGGCGGGCGCATCGCGCTGTCCACCGATGGGCAGCACGTGCTGGCGTATGTCTGCGACGGTACCGATACGGACCCGGCGAACCTGGCCCGATGGATGCGCGGCGAGGCGGCGGGCACAGCGATCGACGTCGGTGCCAACGGCGTGACGGTGATCGCGCAAGTGCAGGGCGACAGAGCAAGCGGCACGGTGATCCTGCCCGACGGGAGCAAGCACCTGTTCCTCGCCGGGTCGCGCACCTACCGCTCGCCCGAAGCCGGGCTGTATCGCAGCGAGGCGACGTTCAACGGCGTGCCGTATGTCGGCGGCTGGGTCGTCAACCCGAACCGGAAGACCGCGGCGTTGCCGCAGCCGGCGGACGTCCATCCGGTGGCGTGGCAGATGCCGCTGCCGGTCGAGCAGGCGCCCTCGCCGGCGGTCACGCGCGTCGCGCTCGAGGACGAGTTGGAGGACTATCCGAGGACGGGCGGCGCGATCTTCAACCAGCAGACCGGCGCGGTGCTGCCCTATGCGGCGCCGAACTTCGCGACGATGACGGCCGAGGTGCCGGGACTGGGCACGTTCCGGCTGCACCGCTGCATACGGACCAAGTGCGCCTGAGACAGCGTCGGGCGTCAGACGCGGGCGGACGTCGTCGCGGACGTGGACAGGGCGACTGACGGCTCCGCGGCCGGTCGTGGCGGCGTCAGCGGCACCGCGTCGGGCGCCTCGCCCTCGTCCATCCAGGCATTGACCAGCGTGTAGGCGACGGCGAGCACCGTGGGGCCGAGGAAGATGCCGAGCAGGCCCCAGGCGATCAGGCCGCCGATCACGCCGGCGAGGATCAGCAGCAGCGGCAGGTGGGCGCCGCGCCGGATCAGCACCGGGCGCAGGAAGTTCTCGATCAGCACGACCGGCACGGTCAGGATGACCAGCACCGTCGCCGGCACGGAATGGCCCGCGTAGTACATCCACGCCACCGCCGGAAACAGGACGAGGCCGGGTCCGAGCTGGGCGAGGCAGAGGACGAACATCAGCGCGGTCAGCACCGCCGCGAGCGGCACGCCGACCGCAGCGAGCAGGAGGCCGCCGGCGAGGCTTTGCACCAGCGCCGTGACCACGACGCCGAGGGCGACGGCACGGATCGCCTGCCCGGCGAGGACGATGGCCGTCTCGCCGCGCTCGCCGCCGAGGCGCCGGCCGAAGCGGCGGGCCATGGCGGCACCGGCCTCGCCCCTGACGTACATCACCGCGGCGATCGCGACGGTCAGCAGGAAGTGCAGGAACGTGGCACCCATGCTGCCGACGGCGGCAGCGAACCAGTGCGTCAGGACCCCGGCGTAGGGCATCAGTTTCGGCGCCAGCTCCTCGACACCGAGCGAGGTGACCTCCGACCAGGCCTCCGAGGCACTCGCGCCCACCACCGGCACCTGCGCGACCCAGTCCGGCGGCTCCGGCACGCGCAGCGACAGCACCGTGCGCACCATCGTCTCGATCTGGTCCATGTGGTCGACGATGGTGCTCAGCGCGAGCCACATCGGCACCAGCACCAGCAGCAGCAGCAGCAGCGTCATCACCAGCACGGCGACGCCGCGGCGGTTGCCGGTGTAGTGCTGCACGTGCAGCATCACCGGCCAGGTGGCGACGACCAGGGTCAGCGCCCAGACGAACGACAGCAGGAACGGCTTCATCACCCACGCGCTGGCGGCGAGCAGAACGGCGATGAACAGCACGCCGAGCGTGATGCGGGTCAGGTCCTCGTGCGCGTGCGCCATGGCGTTCCCTCGGTTGCGGGCCGCCGGTCAGTGTGCCGCCGGCGCGGTGCGCGCCCAAGCCGGATTTCGCGACCGGCGGTTCAGACGCGATCGGCGGTGAACGTGTAGCCGCACAGCAGGCCGCTGATCTGGCCGCTCATGTGCGTCCCGGTCACGCGGCCGGAGATCGAGCCGTTCAGATTCCCGCTGTCGCCGGTGATGGTGCCGTCGGGGAGGATCGTGACGGCGTAGGTCGCCGAGGTCGACTGCGCGGTCAGGGCGGGCGCGGTGCCGGCGGCCTTCGGATGCAGCTGGACGTAGGTGAACCGGTTGCCGCTCACCTGCCACGACACGTGCGGGTTGGTGGCACACTCCGGGCCGCCGCTGGCGAGCTGGACGGTGCCGACATACTGCCCGTCATAGGAGACGGGCGGCGCGGGTGCGGGTGCCGGCGGCGGGGCGGAGCAGCCCCAGGCCAGCGCGCCGAGCGCCAGGCAGCCAGCAACGCGCACGGTGACGACGGTGTTCATGCGGGCACCTTCTCCAATGACGGCCCATCGGGGGACGGGCCGTTCGGCGATCCGACGCCGGGTCGTGTAGCGCCATAGCCGCCAGCATAACCGCCCGCCTTGATTCGGATCAGCCGGTGCCGGCCGGCGCGGGCGCCCGCGCGCTTCGGCCGGCCGGCGGCTTCAATCCGCGAAAACGGTGCCTCCTTTGCAGGCGGGGCTTGGGTCTTGGGCGATAAGTGACTATATTCGCGGCGTGGCTGTGCGGAGTCCGCCGAGGGCGGCGCGGGCGGCCATTGAGACGGCTGAGCTTTTCAGCCGGGGCGCTGTTCCGTTCCTGCACGCCACGCGCGATGCACCGGTTACCCCTAAAGAAAAGTCGATGATGGCCCGCATGTTCGCGGGATTTGGCCGGTGTGACAGGAAGCGACTGATGACGACAGGTACGGTTAAGTGGTTCAACGCCCAGAAGGGCTACGGCTTTATCCAGCCCAGCGATGGGTCGAAGGATGTGTTCGTGCACATCTCGGCGGTCGAGCGCGCCGGGATCGGCACTCTCAACGAAGGCCAGAAGGTGACCTTCGACGTCGAGCGGGGCCAGCAGGGCAAGCTCTCTGCGGTCAACCTGCAGGCGGGCTGAACTGACGGGGCGGCACCTGCGGGTGCCGCCATTTTTCATTGCGGAGAAGAGGTGCGAATGGCAGCGCCGAAGTTCCGGCAGGGCGACCGCGTCGTCCTGCTGCAAGACGACAACAATCGCAACGCGCGAACCGGCGTGTACACGATCACGCGGGTGATGCCGGCCTCGCCCGAGGGCATCCAGTACCGGGCGAAGAACGCGATGGACACGCACGAGCGGGTCCTGCCCGAAGCGCAGCTGCGGGCAGCATCCAGCCTAGCGTGATGTTCCGGCGGGTGACGGGGTCGCGCCCGTCGCCGCTTTTTCCGCCTTATACCAACGGCCGAGAGTACTGACCCGTCATGCCGGGCGAAGGCCCGGCATGCACGCCTTCTTTACGTCCACGTAGAGGAAGAAAGGCGTGGATTCCGGGCCTTCGCCCGGAATGACGGTGTCTTTTCAGGACGCGCCACGGGATGCCGCTCTCGCTGGGGTCGAAGTCGGCGTGCGGGAGCGGCATCAGGATCGTTGCCATCGGAATGACGTCGCGGTCGGTTAGCGCTCGGCGATCCAGCGGCCGATCTGGTCGTAGACCTCCTTCCGGTTGAGCAGGTCGAGATGGCCCATGCCGTAGCCGACCCAGTGCCGCTCCTCGGGCAGGCCGAGGGCGAGCGCGGGGTCGTCGTGATAGCCGAGCGCGCTGGCGAGCGGCACGAGCCCGTCGCCGACGAGGTCGTCGGCGACGCCGAAGCCGAGCATCGCG
>DATEQV010000322.1:0-3159 GCA_035272265.1 Acidisphaera sp.
GCGGCAGCGGTCTCTATCTCGGCATCGAGCTGGACGATGCGGCCGCTGCCGATGCCGCCATGTATGCCGCGCTCGCCCGCGGCGTCAGCTTCAAGATCGGCGGCGGCACGGTGCTGACGCTCTGCCCGCCGCTGACGATCGACGAGGACGTGCTGGCGGGCGCGCTGGACACCGTCGCGGACTGCGTGCGCGGCCTGGGCTGACGTTCAGAACGTCACCGTCCCGCGCACGCCGAGGACGGTCGCGTTCGGCAGTTTCGTACGCACGTTGTTGACCAGCGTGAACCCGGCGCCGGGGTTGATGACGTACTGGAAGTCCGGCTGCACCTGCAGCCAGCCGGTCACCTGCGCCTGGTACGTGGCCTCCAGCACCGTCTCGCTGCCCTGCGACGGCGCGCCGGTGCCGTAGAACGACTGCAGGTTCGCGAAGCTCGACGCGGAGCTGCCGATGTGGACATAGGCGAACCCCACGCCGAGCGTGTCGGCGGTGCGGCCGGGAATCGGGCCCTTCCAGTTCGCGCCGCCGAAGGCCGACACGTTGACCAGGTTGCGATCGCCGGGCCCGCCCATGATCTGGCCGAACAGCGACACCCCGGTGTCCTTGCCGGTGGGCAAGACCATCTGGTCGGCAACGCCGTACAGCGCGTAATCGTGCTGGCGCAGTTCCGGCAGGCCGTTCGACAGCGGGCTGGCCAGCGGCACGCCGTAGATGTCGTACTGCTGATCGTAGAACCGGCCGTAGTGATACAGGAAGCCGACCTTGTAGCGGCCCGGCAGGCCCTTCGCGTCCGGCTCCTGGTTGATGCCGTACCAGACCTCGCCGACGACCAGCGCCGGGTCGCTGACCCGGAACAGCGTGCCGGACGCGTCGCGCACCTGCGGGTTGTTCGTGCCCGGGCCCGCCGGGTTGCCGTCGAACACGCCGAGCATCGCCGTCCATGTCTGATCCGGCGTGAAGGTCACCCGCACGAAGGGCGACGACAGCGGATAGTTCGGCGCGCCCGACGGCAGGTCGAGCGCGGCCCAGGCGGGAAAGCCGAAGCTGGAGTTGATCATCACGGTCGCGCCGTTGCTGATCATGAACTCGTCGTTGATGCCCTCCTGGCCGATGCGGAAGTCCAGTTCGCCAAGTTTCTTGTCGAACCAAAGATCATACAGGCGCGTCGCCGGCGTGGCCTCGAGGTCGCTGACGAGTTGCAGAGCGCCGACGTTGCCCTCCGGCCCGAGGCCGTGGATCTGGTACGCGCTGGCGTAGATCTGCGCGTCGGGCCACTCGAGGATCGTGCCGAGGTCGAGCGTGACGTTCATGAAGGTGACGCCGTCATAGGCGGCGCCCGTCGCAACGCCGCCCGAGAGCGTGCCCCACAGCTCCTCCTCCTCCTGGAGCCCGACCTTGATCCCGGCCTTCTCCAGGGCAGGACGCACGCCTCCGATGTTGCCGAGCATCGTCTCGCGATCCCAGAACCCGGGCGGCGCTTCCTGCGCCGGCGGCGCGCCGGTCGCGGGCTGCACGCCGGGCTGGGCGGACGGCGCCTCCGGCGCCGGCTGTGCCAGCGCCGGGGTTGCGCACAGGAGAAGCGCAGGCAGCGCGACGGCGCGCATGATACGGCCCTGTCACCGGTTGCCGCTGTCGGTTAACGACCATCGGCAATGGTGACAAGCCGCGCCGGGACTACCAGACCACGCAACGCGGGGGGTGCACGCCGCCGTAAGGGCCGACGTAACCAGGCCGGCAGGCGCACGCGCCCAGCGCCAGCAACGCCAGGCCGAGCACGATGATCTTGCGCATGTATCAGACTCCTGCAGACGGTTTCGAAAGGCAGACTCGGTGACCGACGTAAGCCGACCATTGCCCGGCTGTGTCGAAGTGTGAACCCGGTGAGTCAACGCGTGACACTACGGTTGAGTGCCGGCCAAGGCCGCCGTCTGCGCGCCGGCGCGCCCTGGGTGTTCAGTAACGAGATCGCGATGCGGCCCGAATACCGCCGGCTGCAGCCCGGCACGATCGTGCGACTCGAAGGCGAGGACAACGCGAGGCACGGCGCCTTCATGTTCAACCCGCACAGCCTGATCGCGGCGCGCCGACTCGACCGCGATCCCGACGCGGCGCTGGACGATTCCTGGCTGCGCCGCCGCCTGGAGGCCGCCGTCTCGCTGCGCGAGCGCGTTGTGCCGGATGCGCATCACTGCCGGTTGATTCATGCCGAGGCCGACGGATTGCCCGGCCTGATCGTCGATCGTTACGGCGACGTCGCGGTGCTGCAGGCCAACACCGCCGGGATAGACCTGTGGCAGGAGCGGATCGCCGCGGCGCTGGCAGACATGCTCGGGCTGCGCGCGGTGATGGCGCGCAACGACTCCGCCGCGCGCCGCCAGGAGGGGCTGGAGGACTCCGTCCGCCTGCTGATCGGCACCGACGCGAAGGCCGAGGCGGTCGAGGCCGGCGTGCGCTTCCCGGTCGATCCGCTCGGCGGGCAGAAGACGGGGTTCTTCTACGACCAGCGGCCGAACCGCGATCTTGTGGCAGGGCTGGCGAAGGGCGCGCGCGTGCTGGACGTGTTCTGCCACACCGGCGGCTTCGGCCTGCGCTGCGCCGCTGCTGGTGCGACCGAGGTGACGCTGGTCGACAGCAGCCAGCCGGCGCTGGACGCGGCGATGGTTGCTGCAGAAATGAACGGCCTCGCCGGCCGGGTCCGCACGCGGCGCGGCGATGCGTTCGACGTGCTCGCCGACCTGGCGGGCGAGCGGTTCGACATCGTGGTCACCGACCCGCCTGCGTTCGCCAAGTCGAAGAAGGACGCCGAGGCGGGCCTGCGCGCCTACGGACGTCTGGCGCGGCTGGCGGCGGCGGTCGTGGCACCGGGCGGCTTCCTGTTCACCGCGTCGTGCAGCCACCACGCGCCGCTGGACGCATGGGCGGCGCAGATCGCGCTGGGCCTGTCGCGGGCGCGTCGCGATGGCCGCGTGCTGCACACCGGCGGCGCCGGTCCCGACCATCCGGTGCATCCGCACCTGCCGGAGACGGCGTATATCAAAGGCCAATTGTTGCAACTTGACTGAGCAACTCGACTGACGCCGCCGAACTCAGGCCGACCTGGGAACAGTTCGTATCCCCGAAAAACCGCGATCGGCGATGCGTGGCTTGATCTGCATCAAGTCA
>DATEQV010000323.1:0-2375 GCA_035272265.1 Acidisphaera sp.
CCTGTCGGAGTTAGCAGTTTTGCGGATGAATATGTCGCCAACGGCCACCGGCGGATTCTCTTGTTGTGCAGAACCGCGAAGTATCGAAAGAAATCTCCGATTTGTTCGTGGTTTGTGCTTAACTCCGACAGGCTGCTAGGAACGCGGTTACCGTGAGGGGGAACAAACGATGTCGCACAGCGGATTGACTCGGCGGTCGCTGGTCACGGCGGCCGCACTCGGCACGCTCGCCGCCCCGGCGGTCCTGCCGCGCCGGTCGGCCGCCGCGCAGCAGCTGAAGGTGCGCACCCCGGGCGGCGCCTACGACGACGTCAAGCGCAAGCTGGTCTACGAGCCGTTCCAGCAGCAGACGGGCATCGAGATCGTGCCCGTCGCCGCGACCGTCGCGAAGCTGCTCGCGATGTTCAAGGCCGGCCAGGTCGAGATCGACGTCATCGACACCGGCAACGACGCGCTTCTGCAACTCGAGATGGCCGGCGCCCTCGCACCGCTCGACTACGGCAAGTTCAAGTTCACCGACCCCGCCGACATCGATCCGGCCGTGCGGCTGCCGTATCAGGTCGGCTCGTTCGTCTACGCGTTCGTGCTCGGCTACAGCAAGGCGGCGTTTCCCGACGGCAAGCAGCCGAAGTCATGGGCCGAGTTCTGGGACATCAAGGCCTTCCCGGGTCCGCGCACCCTCGCCGACATGGCGTCCGGCGCGCCCAATCTGGAGTTCGCGCTGATCGCCGACGGCGTTCCGACGGACAAGGTCTACCCCATCGATATCGACCGCGCGTTCCGCTCGCTCTCCCGCATCAAGCCGGCGATCAGCAAGTTCTGGGACACCGGCGCCCTGTCGGCGCAGATGATGGTCGACAAGGAGGTCGTGCTCGGCGTGTTGTGGAACACGCGTCTGCAGGTCGCCATCGACGGCGGCGCGCCGCTCGGCGTCGGGTGGAATCAGAATCAGATCCTGGTGCAGGCATTCGGATTGCCGAAGGGCGGGGCGAACAACGACATCGCGCAACAGTTCATCGACTACAACGTCAGCCCCGACGTGCAGGCGCGCTGGTTCGGTCATGGCGGCTACAAGGCGATCCCGACCAACCAGAAGGCCTATCCCGCCACCTCGCCCGAGCTGATGGACCCGGAGACCAAGCTGCCGTGGACGAAGTCCAAGGGCTTCATGACCGACATCAAGTGGTGGGCGGAGAACCGGTCCAAGGTCAACCAGGCCTGGTCCAACTGGATCATCTGAACGCCGTGCAGGCGAGCGGTCGCGTCGAGCTGCGCAGCCTGCGCAAATCCTACGGGTCGGAGGCCGTCGTCGACGGGGTCGAGCTCGATATCCGCCCGGGCGAGTTCTTCTCGCTGCTCGGGCCGTCGGGGTCGGGCAAGACCACCACGCTGATGATGCTTGCCGGTTTCGTGGCGGCGGATGGCGGGCGCGTGCTGGTGGACGGGCGCGACATCTCCGCCATGCCGCCGCAGCGCCGCGGCTTCGGCATGATTTTCCAGAACTACGCGATCTTTCCGCATCTCAACGTGTTCGAGAACGTCGCCTTTCCGTTGCGCGCGCGGCGGCTGCCGAAGGCCGAGATTGCCGAGCGTGTCGCCTGGGCGCTCGCGCTGGTGCGGCTGGAGCAGTTCGCCGGACGCTATTCGCGGGAGCTTTCCGGCGGCCAGCAGCAGCGCGTCGCCATCGCCCGCGCGGTGGTGTTCCACCCGAACGTGGTGCTGATGGACGAGCCGCTGAGCGCGCTCGACCGCAACCTGCGCACGGCGATGCAGGGCGAGCTGCGCGACATCCAGCAGCGCCTCGGCACGACGGTGATCTACGTCACGCACGACCAGGAGGAGGCGATGAGCCTGTCGGATCGCATCGCGATCATGCATCGTGGCCGGATCGAGCAGGTCGGCGCCCCCCGTGACGTCTACGAGCAGCCCGCCAACAGCTTCGTCGCCCGCTTCCTGGGCGAGGCCAACTTTCTGCACGGCGTCGTGGAATCCGTCCGCGACGGCCATGCCGTGCTGCGCACCGGTCGTGGTGCGTTGCTGCACGGCCGCGCCCAGCCCGGCATCTCACCGGGTCGCGCGGCCGCGCTGTTCTTCCGGCCGGAGCGCGTCGCCGTGGGCATGGCAGCCGGTGACGCCAACACGCTGCGCGGCCGCGTGCGCCGAGCGGCCTTCCTCGGCAGCGCGCTGCGTTGCACGGTGACGCTTGATGGCGGCGAGGAGGTGACCCTCGACTGGCCGAACGACGGTCGCGCGAGCGCACCGAGAGAAGGTGACACGGTCGACCTTGCATGGCAGCCGACGGACTCGCTGGTGCTGCCGTCGTGACACCACCCGCGCTGCGCCAGCACACCATCTGGCTGCTCGCCCCCGCCTTC
>DATEQV010000324.1:0-6690 GCA_035272265.1 Acidisphaera sp.
CGCCGAGGCCCAGCTGCGCACCGCGCGGCGCACGCCCTCGGCCAGCCGCGCGTGGCGTGCGAGCACGTTGTCCAGCCCCTCGTCCTCGATCAGTCGGATGCTTTCCTTCAGGCCGTAGAAGATGCTGGTCGGCACGGTGCCGACGAAGCTGCGCTGGCGCCGGCCGAGCATGTTCGACCAGTTGAAGTAGTAGCGCGGGGCCCGCGCCGCCTTGTGCGCCGCCATGCCCTTGTCGCTGACCGCGGTGAAGCTGAAGCCGGTGGGCAGCATCAGCCCCTTCTGGCTGCCGCCCACCACGCCGTCGATCCGCCAGTCGTCCATGCGGAATTCCATCGAGCCGAGCGAGGAGATCGTATCGGTCAGCAGCAGCGCCGGATGCTTCGCGTCGTCGAGTGCGGCGCGGATCTCGGGCAGCGGCAAGGTCACGCCGGTCCCCGTCTCGTTGTGCACGACGCACAGCGCCTTGATCGCATGGCGCGTGTCCTCGCGCAGCGCGCGGGCGACGGCGTCGATCTCGACGCCGCGGCGCCAGTCGGCGCCGATCAGCCGCACCTCCAGGCCGAGGTCCTTCGCCATCGCACCCCAGGTCGTCGAGAAATAGCCCGTCTCCACCATCAGGATCGCATCGCCCGGCGACAGCAGGTTCTGCAGCGTCGCCTCCCACGCGCCGTGACCCGACGCGGTGTAGATGAACACCTCGCCCGACGTGCGGAGCACGCGCTTCAGCCCGGCCACGCCGGCGTCATAGATTTCGAGAAACGCCTCTTCGTTGAAATCGATCGTCGGACGGTCGATGGCGCGCAGGACGGTGTCGGGAATGTTGGTCGGTCCGGGGTGGGCATAGAACTGGCGGCCGGGCTTGCGGGTCATCGGGGTCCTGCGGATCTGGCTGAAGCGGATGTGGGTGAGGCCGGTCGCGTTGCCTACGCCTTTCAGCACGCGTCGGCGAGGCAGAAGTTGCGGGCCGCCGTACACAGCCCAGCGGGCCGGAGCGTTCTGCCCGCACGAGAGGGATCATCAAGACGCATCGGCACGGCTTTTGTGCAGCGCGGGACAACACGATGGGCGCGGCCGATATCGGCCGTAACAGTGCAGGACCGGCGGCTTCAGCCGGCGTAGCCGAACCAGCTCAGCACCAGCCCGAGGGCGAGGTCCGCACCGCCCGAACCGCGGATGAACGCCTCGCGGCCGACGATCGCCCGGCCGGCCGCGACGATCCATTCCGGACGCATGATGGTGACAACAGCGCGCAGCACGGCGAGCCAGCCGATGAGCGTGACGATCAGCCACCAGTCGGCGACCCACAGATTGTGCGTCAGCACCAGCGCGAGGCCGCCCAACAGACCGAAGAAGCCGGCGAGGTAGATCAGCGCGGCGCTGCGCAGGAAATCCGCCATGACGTCCTTGAAGAGATGCGGTCGCAGGAGCAGGGCGATGCCGACGACCACCAGCATCGGGCCGAGCAGCCGGGCGATGAACAGCGATGGCCCCATGGCCGTCCGTTCTCCGTGCCGATCTGCGCGCCATACACCGGCGCGTGGGTACACGCCTTGATCTGGATCGTCGCCCCGACGCGTTCCCGCCGTCCGCAGCTTCCCGCGATTGCTGTGCTGTGCCGTACGGCTGGCGATCGGCGGACTGGACTGACGAATCCGCAGCGGCTCGGGCGGGCGAAGGCTGTGATGTGCACTGCCGGGGCGATCAGCCCGGCACGTTGACGCAGGCCCTGATCTTGCCGAGCAGGCGCGGGAAGTCGACCGGCTTGGTGTCGTAGTCGGCACATCCGACCTCCACGCTGCGCGCCTTGTCGGTCGCGAGCGCGTGCGCGGTCAGGGCGATGATCGGAATGCGGGACGTCTCAGCGTTGCCCTTGATCAGCCGCGTGGCCTCCCAGCCGTCCATCTCGCCCAGGGCGATGTCCATCAGGATGACGTCGGGCGACTCGCTCGCCGCCATCGACACGCCGGACGCGCCGTCCAGCGCGAAGCAGACGGAGAAGCCCTGCCGCTGCAGGCGCCGGCCGAGCATGTCGCGGTTGGCTTCGTTGTCCTCGACGAGCAGGATCTTCGTGACTGCGTTCATCAGCGCACCCGGTTCAGGCGGCCATCGCCGCGTCTTGCCGCGACGACGAGGGAACGTCGGCGCCGCCGTCCAGCAGCACCTGGGCAAGCAGGCGCTGCAACGCCTCGGGGTCGAGCGGCTTGCGCATGTAGGCGTTGGCTCCGGTGGCGCGGCCGCGCTGGAGGTCGTCGTCCACCGTCAGCATCACCACCGGACAACGCTTCAGCGCCTTGTCGCTGCGGATCGCCTTGAGGACCTGCCAGCCGGTCAGCTCGGGCATGTGCGTGTCGAGCAGGATCAGCGACGGCCGCGTCTCCCGCGCGAGCTCGATGCCCTCGAAACCGTCGGCGGCGACGATCACGGTGTAACCCAGACGCGAGAGCGAGCCCTGCAGGACGTACAGCACGTTGGGATCGTCGTCGATCACCAGCACGCTGCGCTCGGCGCTTTCGGCGTCCGGCGAGTCGTGGTCGGCACCCGGTGCGGCGGCCTCGCCCAGCCGTTCGGCGCTCATCGCCACCGGCAGGCAGATCGTGAAACACGAACCACTGCCATGCTCGCTCTGCACGGTGAGATCGCCGCCCATCAGACGGCAGAGCCTGCGGCTCAGCGCGAGCCCCAGACCCGTGCCGTCATAGCCGTTGGTGCCGGCCTCGTCGCCGTCGAACTTCTCGAACAGGGTGGCAAGGCGGCGCGCCTCGATGCCGGGCCCGGTGTCGCTGACGCTGATCGAGAAAGAACCGTCGCTGCGGCTGGCGACCAGCACGATGCGGCCGTTGCGGGTGAACTTCGCCGCGTTGCCGAGCACGTTCAACACGATGGTTCCGAGCTTGGCGGCATCGCCGCTGATCAGGCCGATGTCGTCCGGGCACTCGATCACCAGCGTATTGCCGCCGGCCGCGATCCGCTCGCGGTGCGCGTCGGCAAGGTCGTTGATCAGCGGCGACAGCGCGAAGGTCTCGACGTAGAGGTCCATCTTGCCGGCTTCCAGCTTTGCGAGCTCCAGCAGGTCGTTGATCAGGCGCAGCAGGTACTGGCCCGCGCTCTGGATCTTGCTCAGGTCGCTCGCCTGCTGTTCGCGCTGGCACGCCTCGGCGTCCTCCAGCAGCATCGCGCTGTAGCCGATCACCGCGTTCAGCGGCGTACGCAGCTCGTGGCTCATCTTGGCCAGGAACTCCGATTTCGCGCGGCTGGCCTGGTCGGCCTTGGCGGTCGCCTCGCGCAGCGCCCGCGCCGCTTCCAGGCGCCGTCGGGACACCTCGCGCTCCAGCTCCGCCTGCGAGTTGACCAGGCTCGAGTAGTACAGCGCCATCATCGAGACGTAGAGCGCCGCGCAGACCGTGGAGACGATGCCGAGCGCGGACAGGAGCTCGTAAGGAACGTGCTGCGGGAACTGCCGGCCGCCATCGGACAGGACATAGAAGACGCCGAGATCGACGATGATCAACGCGAACACGCAGAGCTGGATGCTGCGGGCCGAGCCCAGGTAGAAGAAAGCCAGCAGCGGGACGGTGATCATCCACGGCTGTATGGGCGACGCCAGGCCGCCGTAGTGATAGCAGCCCCACAGGATGGTGAAGATCAGGTCCTGCACCGACAGCAGCGCGAGCGGCACATACGGCGCGCCGAGCTTCAGACCGAACGGAAACAGCCAGAACGCGGTGATGGCGCTGAAGAAAATTATCCAGTACCAACCGGGATTCGGGTCGAGCACCAGCAGGCTGAGGCTGATCGTGTGGCCCAGGAACGGGCCGCACAGATGGCTGACCATGAACATCCGCACGCGGCGCAGCGTCTCCGCGTCGGCCTTAAATTTCTGCGGGATGAACCAGTCGAGGAGCGGATAGAACCACTTCTGCAGTGCCGATGGCGGGGGGCGCATCGAGATGTTCCTGGGCTCCTGGGACCGAGACCGCGGACGGCGTGCTAGCGCGCGGCGATGACGGTCTGCCGGCGCCGGCTCACGCGAGCGCCGGCTCGCGCGCCGCCGCGTGGGTTTCGGCGATCGGCGCCGGCGCCGGGGTGCACGCGTCGACGGCCTGCCGCAGGCGCACCACCACGTCCTCGACGTTCCGCCGCGAATGCGTCGCCATCACCTGCAGCCTGAAGCGCGCGCTGCCCTTCGCGACGGCCGGGTATTCGACAAGGTTGGCGACGACGCCGAGAGCCGGCAGAAGCCGGCTGACGCGCCGCGCCAGATCCTCCGGCCCGACGAGTGCGGGCACGATAGCGGACGGATCGCCGATCACGCCGAATCCGGCCGCCTGCAGACGGCCCCGCAGGTAGATCGCGCGGTCGAGCAGCGTATCGCGCCTGGCCTGTCCTTCGGCCGAACGGAGGATGTCGAACACCTTCAGGACGACGGCGCACTGCACCGGGGACAGCGCGTTGGAGAACGTCGCGGCGCTGCCGTAGAACTTCAGGTATTGCCGCACCGCCGGCGAGTTTGACGCGATGAAGCCGCCGTTCGAGGCAAATGTCTTCGAGAAGCTGCCCATCACCAGATCGATCTTGCCGGTCATGCCCTGGGCCGCGAGGTGCCCGCCGCCGTCTGGGCCGAGACAGCCGAGGTCGTGCGCGACGTCGACCAGCAGCGTAGCCTTGTACTCGCGGCACAACGCCTGCAGGGCGCGCAGGTCGGGCGTGTAGGAGTCCATCGAGAACAGGCTTTCGGTGACGACCAGGATCGCGTTGTCCGAATCACGGTCGCGAATCCGCTTCAGCCGGCGGCGCACGGAGTCGAGATCGATATGCCGGTGCGGATGGACGTTGCGCGTCGCCGCCGCCGCGCCTTCCTGCAGGCAGGCATGCGCCAGGGCGTCGATGACGATATGGTCCGCCTCACGCACCAGGCCGCGCATGACGCCGTAGCCCGCCGCCCAGCCGGTCGGATAGAGGGTGACATGGTCCAGCCGCACGAACTCGGCGATCGCGTGTTCCAGCTGCACCGAATAGCGCGTGTTCCCGGCCAGCGCCGAAGACCCGGCGCTGTGCACGCCGTAGGCCTCGATTGCTTCCCTGGCAGCGGACTTCACCTCCGGGTGCGAGGCCAGCCCGAGATAGTCTTGCGAGGCGAAATTCACGCCGCCGAACTCCCGCCCGGCTTCGTCCTTCGCCGAGCAGACGGGCTGCGGCGCCGCGTCGGTTGCCTTGGAGTAGGGCCACAGGCCGTGCGCCTGACGAAGCTGCTGCCAATCGAAGAACGGCCGCACGCGATCCAGCAGATCGACCCCTGCGAGCTCGCGGAAGTCCCGCATGCTGCCGCGCAGCGCCCCATCGGGAGCGGTCGGTGTTATCTCCGCGTTCATGCGCGCCTCCTGCACGGATCGGCACAGGAGCGCCATGCGAGGGAGCCCCTTTGACATCGTGAATCTGCGCGCGCGCAGTGAAGAATCCGTAAAGCGGTTTTGATCGGAATCAGCTTGCGCCGCGCGGCCTACTAGCTGGTTCGGCCGTTATTTACATCCGTATCGGCACAGTGGGGCGTCCTGAAAGCTTGGAGCGATTCTTTGTCGCGGCCTGTTGTTGAACGCGTGCTGCTGGATGCGACCGACTGGTTCATCCACCCCTCGCTGCACACCGACACCGCCTCGCTCTGGCGGACACGCATCTTCGTTGTAAGTCATCTGTCCGGCCCGTGGCTTGGAGCGCTGATCGTTGCTTACCTGTTCCGCGCCACACCGGCGCACGACGCGCCGTTCTGGACCATCGTCATCGGTGTCGCGCTGTTCTGGACCTTGCCGGTGCTGCTGCGAGCGACCGGGTGGTACTATGTCGTAACACTTCTGTCGGTCGCGGACCTCACCGTAGTCTCGCTGTTCGGATCGTTCTTCTACGGCGGCGTCAGCTCGCCCTTCCTGGTCTGGATGCTGGTCGCCCTGCTGCTCGGCTTCTTCTACCTCGGCGAACGCAAGTTCACCCTGCTGTCGATCTTCGGCACCAGCGGGCTGGCGTTCTCCGTCGGCTACTTCGTCAACGGCGGCTTCCCGACGCGCATCGAACCCAGCGCGTTGGCCAGCGTCAGCCTCGTCTCGTTGTGCTGTGCCACGATCTATACGGCGATGATGGCCGCCTACTACGCGACCGTCGTCGCACAGCAGTCGCACCTGGAGCAGGAGGCGCGGCGCCACCTCGCGCTGACGGTGCACCTGCGCAAGAAGAAGGAGGAGGCCGAGCGGGCCAACCAGGACAAGTCGGCGTTCCTCGCCAAGATGAGCCACCAGCTGCGCACGCCGCTGAACGCCGTGATCGGCTACAGCGAGATCCTGCTGGAGGACGCGGAGGAGGCGAACGACGGCGAGCAGGTCGCCGACCTCCGGCGCATCAACAACGCCGGCAAGCATCTGCTGTCCCTGGTCACCGACGTGTTCGACATCACGAAGCTGCAGGAGGAGAATTTCAGCGTCACGGTGCAGAGCTTCGATCTGCAGACCTTTGTGGAGGACGTGGCGGAGACGTTCCGCAGCCTGGTGGTCAGCAACGGCAACCAGTTCGACATCGAGTACGGCCGCGATCTCGGCGTCATGAGCTCCGATCCGCGCCGGCTGCGGCAGGTGATGCTCAATCTGCTGAGCAACGCGGCGAAATTCACCAAGCGCGGCCGGGTCACGCTGTCGGTCGAACGCAAAC